>CALECM010000098.1 GCA_937949745.1 uncultured Bacteroidales bacterium
GAATATATTTCCCCGGATAAAGAAATACGTTTCTCAAAAGAAGAATCCGGAATTGAGCTTACAATCACGCCCGCAGATGATTTTAAAATGACGGTATATGTAGATTACGGGACCCGCGTTTTAGCCGATCAGCAAGCTACACTGACCGATATGAAAAATTTCGAAACGGAAATGTCCGATTCCCGGACTTTTGTTTTTTTACATGAATTGCAGTTTCTTATTGCCCATAACCTTGTTAAAGGCGGGGACATGGATAATGCCGTGGTTTTCGTGGATAAAATACCTGATCAGAAAGTACTGGAAGAACTGGGCCGTTTTTTCAACAAAAAAGATATTGAAGTGACAGAACACGGTACACTTAACCATAATCCGCTGCATCACCTTAATGAACCGGCACGTCATAAGCTGCTGGATCTCGTAGGTGATTTGTATTTGCTAGGGAAACCGCTCAAAGGACATATCGTGGCCCGTAAACCGGGACATTTCGCCAATACGGAATTCGGCAAACTGATCGCAAAAGAACAATAAAGAGATCGATAGCTAATTTTCCGGCTTACTGTTCCAGAGATTTCAGAAGGTCACCCACGACAAAACAACTTCCCCCGATAAAAATAAGGTCATCCTGTTCAGCATTTTGTCGCGCCGCCCGGTAAGCCTCCGGAACGGTAGTATAAACCATAACCGTGTATCCCAAAGCGCGCATTTTTTCTCCCAACAGATCAGGATCCAACGCTCTTTCAATATCCGCCCGACACAGGTAATAAGTTGATTTATGTTTCGGCAACAACTGGATGATATTATCAACATCCTTATCATTGACCATTCCCAGCACAAAATGGAGATGGTGATAATCAATATGTTTGATTTGATTGGAAATAAAAGTAATGCCATCGGTATTATGTCCGACATCACATATGGTAAGCGGCTGCTGACTGATAATTTGCCACCTTCCCCGGAAACGGGTATTTTCCACAACATGTTCGATCGCATGCTGGATATTCCCAATACGGTAAGGAACAATGTCTTTGAGTACATGAGCGGCTTCCAGAAAAGTAACCAGGTTTTTTAACTGGTAATCTCCTGAAAGAGGGAAACGTATAAAATCCGTGACAGGTCTTCCTTCACTCTCGATTCTGATCAATCTTTCATATACGTTGTTCTGATTACTTCCCTTTGCAATTTTATAACGCCGGTCCGCCAAATAAAGCGGAGCATGCTTCCGGTCTGCGATTTCTTCAAATACGGGAAACGTTTCCGGATTAAATTCCCCGATCACTACCGGAATACCTTCTTTAATAATGCCGGCTTTCTCAGCAGCAATAGCAGACAAAGTATTTCCCAGGAACTGGGTATGGTCGAGGGATATATTCGTAATAACAGATAAAACAGGCATTATGATATTGGTGGAATCCAACCGCCCGCCCAATCCGGTCTCAATAACCGCCATATCCACTTTTTCGGAAGCGAAATAATCGAATGCGAGCATCGTGGTCATCTCGAAGAAGGAAGGTTGTACAGGATCGAAACGTTCTTTATATTTCTGAAAAAAATCCACCACCTTATCCTCAGGAATCCTGACACCGTTAACTTTAATCCTTTCCGTAAAGTCAACCAGGTGCGGAGAAGTATAAAGTCCGGTCTTCAATCCGCATTCCTGAAAATAGGAAGACAGCAGATGGCCCACGGAACCTTTTCCGTTGGTACCTGCGATATGGACGGATTTAAAAGTATTTTCGGGATGTCCCGTTATATCCGCGAGCGTTTCAATATTTTCCAATCCTTCCTTATAAGCCGAAGATCCGACCCTGTGATACATAGGATAAGCGGAAAATATTTCATCTAAAAGAGATCGGTACTTCAAAACTCGGATATTATAAACTAAAAACAATCACACGCAATTCCTCTTTTCCGGGTTTATAACGTGCTGTTTTGGCTTTCCTGACACATTCGGCCTGTATCCTGGAATTGGTAATGGTAGTCGGATATTGCCTGTTATTGATCACACGGGCATCCAATACCGTACCCGTAGCGGCCACATGGACTTCCACATATACTTTTCCCACTTCGTTCACGGTCAGGTCGGGCATATAAGTATAAGACCGGTTTCCCGTACCGTACCCGATCTTGCCTCCGCTACCGCTACCCTCTCCCGCTCCGAGTCCCGAACCGAATCCGGTACCGCTGCCTGTACCCGAACCGCCACCGCTGCCGCCACCCATACCCGGACGGTAAACCGCATTGGGATTAGGACGGGGATCCACTATGTCGGCCGAATTATCGCTGGTTGTTTCAGTTCTTTTAACCGAAGTAGGAATTGAAGGAAGATTAACATCAGGCTGGGTAAGTAAATTCTCTGCGGAGCTCCGTGCCGGCTGCCTTGAATTGTTATTCATATTGCCACCGCCACCACCGCCGCCGCTTTCGATCATCATTTCAACTAAGATCACTTTCTTGGCTGCCGGAGGCGGATATTCGTATTTTAAACCACAAAAAGCCATGAAAACAAAGGCGATGAGCAGCACTGCCAGAGTTACTGTTCCCGATATGATCTTAGCTTTCTTTTCTTCGCTGGTCATGATTTTACTCTTAATACTTAGTTATTTCGCTTCCACTGCAAAAACAATCCTGTATTGGTTTCCTTCCCCTAATTTGGCATTGAGCTCGTTCAACACATCCATCAGGATCACCACATATTCAACCGTAACATTCTTATCCGACCGTAAAATAATGGCCTGCTGATCTGATTTATCTTCCGCAACCGCCTGTTCCAATGCCGGTAATAATTCTTCATAAGAAACCGGAACCGCATTAGATCCTTTCGGATTAACGAAATATTCTTTTTGCTCGTTGATATAAACTTCGATATTGCGGGCTGTGGATTGTTTCCCCGAATCACTTTTAGGTAATACGATATTGATTACATTAGGAGATACCAATGTAGAGGTAATCATAAAAAATATGAGTAGCAGGAAAACGATATCGGCCATCGACGTAGAGTTGAAGTCCGACCTTATTTTATTTTGCAATTTTATCGCCATTTTTCAATGATTAAACCGGTTCGTGTAACAGATCCAGGAATTCGGTAGTTTTAGTCTCCAACATATTTACTACCTGAGAAATACGGGAAACAATGATATTATTAAAGATATAGGCTATAATTCCCACGATAAGTCCGGCAATGGTCGTAATCATAGCGGTATAAATACCTCCCGCAAGATCCGTGATATTCAAATTATTGGGATTTGCAGCCATCGCATGGAAAGCCACCACCATTCCCACAGCGGTCCCTAAAAATCCCAGCATCGGAGCTGCCCCTGAGATGGTAGCCAATGCAGGCACTCCCTTCTCAAGATGTGCTACTTCCAATTTACCCGTATTTTCAATCGCAGCCGAAATATCTTCCAGCGGGCGTCCTATACGGGATAACCCTTTTTCGATCATACGCGCCAGCGGTGTGTTATTACCCCTGCATAAAGCCACGGCGGATTCGATTTTCCCGTTATGGATAAAATCACGTATATTATTCATAAAATTGCGTTCTTCCTTGGAGGCCTTATTGAGTACCAACAAACGTTCTACGAAAATATATATGGCCAGTCCCAGCATCACGAACAGCGGGATCATGATCCATAAACTTGCCGGATCGAAAACCAGCTGTAAAATACTTATCTTCTCCTGTACCGGCGTGTCTACGGCGGCCAGAGCTGGGTTAATCACGGAATCGGAAACGATCGGCACCGTTTGTTGTAACAAAAATAGCGTTTTCATATTGATCTTAAAATTTGGGCAAAAATACTAATAGCAAAGGTTATGCTATTTTATATTTACATAATTTTCACACACTTCAATGTTAATAATCTTTTGAGTTAACGGAAAAACAGTGGGTAAAATTATATACTTTTGTGAAAATCTATTCTTATATATTAAGTCACTGTCATTCATTTTAAAACAAAAATGCATATCTCAAATAAACGTCCGGCACGCAACTATACTACCGCTCACCATAAAACCACAAAAAAAAAATCCGTCAAGAAAACTAAAACCAACGGCAGTCCGGCTTCCAAAAAAGGAAAAAGTATTTTCGCTTTTCTGAAAAGCGAAAGGATGATACAGATATACGGACTATTACTGATCATCTTTTCCCTTCTGTTATTGGTTTCCATCGTTTCCTATCTTTTCACCCAATCAGCTGACGTTACTTTTATCAATGACTCGGGCGGAGATGCAAAACCAGGTAATATCGGCGGTGTTGTGGGAGCTTACCTGGCCCATTTCTTCGTCAATTATTTTTTCGGGATCTTTTCCCTGGGATTTGTATTACTTTTTTTCCTTTACGGCCTTAAGCTTACATTCGGCAAAGAACCGCTTTCCCTTGTAAAATACAGCATTACCATACTGCTTACGATGGCATGGTTATCCATGTTCACCGGGTTTTTCGTGGAAGGAACCGATAAAGAATATTTCGCCGGTATCTTCGGTAATTTCACCGCTTCTTACCTGATCGATAAAACCGGTAAACTGGTTACTTCCCTTATCGCCATTGCATCCTTCCTGATCATCGCCATATTAGGTTATGATTTTTCAGTGCAGCACCTGGCCGCTATTCCCGGCCGCATCAGAATACCAAAAAGGTCCGGTTCCGGATTAAAAGAGAGAAAAGAAAAAAAGAGGAAAAACATACCGGACGTCAACGGCGAATACACTGGTTATCTGGCCGCCGGCAATGCGGACACCGAACTTCCCGGACTGTACATTGAAAACCGTAACGGATTACAGGAAGAGTATACCGGTAATGTAATTCATTTTGATGATGACAATGATCACGACAATATCAATGAAAGTAAGCATGATTATGCTAAAGAAGATATTCCGGTATCCGCAGTCGCTGAAGATGAAGTGCCTTTTGAAATTTTCGACAATGCTTTAAAAACGGATGAAATAAGCGAAGAACCGGAAGAAATTGAAGTCCCCGGGCTGGAAAATTTAACGGCTCAACACCCCGGACTTCTGGAGGATTTTGATCCGAGGAAAGATCTTTCCACCTACCAGTTCCCCGGCATGGAACTCCTGAAAGATTATTCCTCTAAAGAAGTAGACGCGGAGATCATGCGGAAAGAGCTGGTGGAGAATAAGGTGAAAATCGAAACGACACTCAAAAATTTCAATATTCCCATTAAGAGTATCACCGCCACGATCGGGCCTACCGTTACGCTGTATGAAATCGTGCCGACCGAAGGTATCAGGATCAATAAAATCAAGAATCTGGAAGATGATATCGCCCTAAGCCTGGCTGCTTTGGGTATCCGTATCATTGCGCCGATCCCCGGAAAAGGAACGATCGGGATTGAAGTCCCCAACCGGAATCCGAAAATTGTATCGATGAGGGAAATTATCGATTCCGAGAAATTTAAAAACAATAAATTCGACCTTCCCATAGGACTTGGCAAAACAATCAGCAACGAACCTTTCGTGGTTGACCTGGCTAAAATGCCCCACATGCTGATGGCCGGAGCTACCGGACAGGGAAAGTCAGTCGGATTGAATGCCGTGATCGCTTCCCTGCTTTACACAAAACATCCTTCGGAACTCAAATTTGTGATGATCGACCCAAAGAAAGTGGAGTTTTCTCTTTACTCGGCGATCGAGCGGCATTACCTGGCAAAGGTGCCCGATATCGAAGAACCCATCATTACCGATACTAAAAAAGTAATCCGGACCCTCAACTCTTTATGTAAAGAGATGGATGACCGGTATGATTTGCTGAAATCAGCCAAAACGAGAAATATTAAAGAATACAATGCCAAATTCTGCGCGAGGCAGCTTTCACCGGCTAACGGGCACCGTTTTTTGCCTTATATCGTATTACTCATCGACGAGTTCGGAGATCTGATCATGACCGCCGGACGGGAAGTGGAAATGCCCATCGCGCGGCTCGCACAGCTGGCCCGTGCTATCGGTATCCACCTGATCATAGCAACCCAGCGTCCTTCCGTGAATATTATCACCGGAACGATTAAAGCAAACTTCCCTGCACGACTCGCGTTCAGGGTTTCTTCCAAGATCGATTCCAGGACGATCTTAGACGGCAACGGCGCCGACCAGCTTATCGGAAAGGGTGATATGCTCATATCCACGGGAAGCGACCTTATCCGTTTGCAATGCGCCTTTGTGGATACTCCGGAAGTTGAGAAAATCGTAAAACATATTGAAGACCAGCAGGGATATCCTGAAGCCTTCCTGTTGCCCGACGCTCCTGAAGAAAGTAAAAACAGTGAAGGTTCGGAAGAGATTTCTTCCGACAAAATCGATGATTTTTTCATGGACGCCGCATCGTTGATCGTGCAGAGCCAGCAAGGTTCCACCTCTTTGATACAAAGAAAGCTTTCGTTAGGATATAACCGGGCCGGAAGAATCATGGACCAACTGGAAGAATTCGGTATTGTGGGCCCTTCGGCCGGGAGTAAGGCCCGCGAAGTTAAAGTACATTCTACGGAGGAATTACGTGAGATTTTTGTCCGTATCGGTCTCCTGTAGTTTTACATTTTTATATCTTTGTAGTCTGATAGATAGTTATAAAAAAATATCATGAAAAAGACCATTTTATTCCTCACGATATATTGCATCCTGTTCTCACTTTCCGCGCAGGGGCATCTGGACGGCGGAGCTACGGCACTACTCCGGGAGATCAGCAATAAATACCAGAAATTTACCACGATGCAGATCGATTACAGCTATAAGGCAGAAAAAGACCAGAAAGTATCAGATACCCAAAAAGGAAAAATAAAGATCAAGGGGAACCAATACTACTTTACCTTCGCCGGACAAGCTTTCTATTGCGACGGCGTATCCATCTGGAATTATCAGAAAGAGAGCAACGAAATTTCCATATTCGAATATGATGATTCAGACGATAATATGATAAACCCGGCTAAACTGCTGGCCGGATGGGAGAAAAATTTCAGGGCTAAAATCATACGGGAGGAATTCGAGAATAATAAAAATCTGATCCTGATTGACTTAACTCCAATAAAAAACGAATCTTATTACAGAATAAGATTATATATCGATAAAGCGAAGAATGAGATTATACGGGTGGCGGTTTATGAAAAAGACAACACTATCTATACTTATTTTTTCGATAAATTTATCACCAATGTTCCCATGGATGATAAACAATTCAAATTAAACCCTGCCGACTATCCCAATGCCCAGATCAACGATATGCGTTAAGAAACGTCATTCTTCCTGTCTGCTTTTACTTTTACCGCTAATTTTATTTTTTTCGGCCTGCAGCTCGACCAAAAATTTAAAAGAGAACGAGTACATGCTGAGTAAAAATACGGTCAGGATGGAAGATACGAAAGGGAGCCAGTTCGATAACCTGATCTATCTTGTACGACCCGAGACCAATAAAAAATTTATCGGCATATTCAATCTCAAAACAGCTGCTTACGCTTCTCATCAGCCTAAAATAGACCGGAAGACCGGAGAGATCAAGGATTCCAGGTTTAACCGTTGGATGCGGGAATCTATCGGGGAGCCCCCGGTTTTACTCGACTCGACCCAGATCGAAAATTCTATGGACCAGATATTACTGGCTATGAGAAAAATGGGTTATTTCGACGCCGCAATCCATGCCGATGTGGTTCACAGGGAAAACAATCCGAAGAAAGTACAGGTCAATTACCACGTAACCGCCAATCCTCCCTACTTCATCAGGGAAGTGAATTACCATGTCTCCATTCCGGAGTTCAGGAAGATCATTTTGCTGGATAGCGCCAACAGGCTCTTCAGGGAAGGGGATCAGTATAATGAGAATACCATTGTAGACGAAAGGAACCGCATCGCCAACCTTATAAGAAACCAGGGCTACTATTATGTGACCAACTCCATTATCACCATGGAAATCGACACTTTTGACGCCAGTGGCATACGGGATAAGAAAGGACGGAAAACCTTATCGGTTGATATACAGGTGAATTTTAACGATATAAGATCCGAGGAGTTGCGGGAACGGATGTTGTACCGGTACCGGTTCGATAAAGTATTTATTTACACCAACTATAATATACAGGATGAATTAAGCACGGAAGTCGATACCGTACTTTTCCGTTCTTACCGGAATAAAAAAGATTCCCCCCTGTATTATTTTATTTCACCCCGGAAAGTTTACGCGGATAATAAAAAAGATAAAATATTCAAGGATTTTAAATATAAAACCCTGACCGATGTGATCTACACCAAGAAAGGCTGGCTCTATTCCCAGTCTTCTTATGACAGATCTTACCGCCGGTTGAATGACCTGAGGAATTTTAATATCATCAATATAGAATTCCTCGAGAATATTTCTCAACGGGATTCCATACTCAGAAACGGGATCCTCGATGTGAGATACAAACTGACACGGAGCAAATTACATTCCATCGCAACCGAGTTGAATGTGCGGTCGGACAAGTCGAGTCTCTCCTTCACCTACGCCAATAAGAACCTTTTCAAGGGTGCGGAACGCCTGACCGTCAATTTATACGGGAGCGTATCTTATTACAACTGGCTGAAAAAAGATGTGGAAACCATTTTTTACGGAGACCTCGGGGGATCTATCTCCCTGGAATTTCCCCGGTTATTTATATTTAAACAAACCCAACGGATCGAAGCTTTGCGTTATAGCACCTCTATTACTTTCGGCGCTAATTACTCCTGGCTTTTCGCCCGTCTGATGATGAACGCCGGTATGACCTATAACTGGAGCCCCAACTATAACATTTCCCATTCGCTCTCCCCTATCATGATCAGTACGATCGACACTTCGCAAAGGACGATCCGGTCTACGGCAAATTACCCCGAAAGTTACCGGCGAAAATTCGATAAGAATATTCTTTTCAGTCTGAAATATACCTTTAATTATCTCGTCCCCACCCCGGGAACAAACCATAACCTGCGTTTTACGGTCGATCTCGAATCTTCGGGCATGCTTTTAACCGGACTCAATTCACTGTTCAATAAAATAAACCGGCATGATAACGTATGGGAAATTGCCGGATACAATTATGCAACATACGAAATCGCGGAATTTAACCTGCGGTACAATTATATTTTTAACAAGAATAATTCCATTGCTTCCAGGTTTAACATCGGGATCGCGGTGCCTTTTTTCCATTCCAGGACCATTCCTTTCGAGAAAAGTTTTTACCTGGGAGGTGCCAACAGCATGAGGGCGTGGGGCTTTAGGGCTCTCGGACCGGGAAGTTATTATTCTTCCAATTACATTGAGCGTACCGGCGACCTTAAACTGGAAATGAACCTCGAATACCGCGGAACCATATATAAGAGTTTTAAATACGGGATCTTCGTCGACATGGGTAATATCTGGTTATTACGGGAACATGAGGATATGCCGCGCGCCGACTTCAAATGGGGCCGCTTTTACAAAGAGATCGGTATCGGGGTGGGTGTCGGTTTACGACTCGACTTCAATTTCTTTTTATTACGGCTCGATTATGGCGTTCCCATCTATAATCCGTCAATGCCGGAAGCGGACAAATACTGGATCAACAGCCGGTGGCTGGAGAAACGGGAAAACGGCAGGTTATGGAATTGGGGACAGGGATTTCAATTTGCTATAGGACATGCTTTCTAAATCAGAATTCAGCTCGCTTTTCCGTGAGCAAATCCACTTTCCTCCCACAACGGGACAGGAAGAAGCACTTGAGATGCTCTCTTCTTTCATTTGTGAGAATTCCGAAAATCAACTATTTATCCTTAAGGGATATGCGGGAACCGGAAAAACCACCCTGGTTAGCGCATTGGTCAAAACCCTGGAAATATACAAGCTTAATACCGTTCTCCTGGCACCCACGGGACGGGCTGCCAAAGTATTCGGGAATTATGCCGGAAAGAAAAGCTATACCATCCATAAGCATCTGTACCGGATGAAAAACAAGAACGGTATACTCAGTTTTTCACGTAAAGAAAACAAATTCCGGGACACGCTATTCATCGTGGACGAAGTATCGATGATCTCCGATTCTTCCGCTATGGGCGATCTCTTTTCCCACAGGACCTTATTGGATGACCTCATCCAGTATGTTTATGAAGGAATAAACTGTAAACTATTATTTATCGGGGATGACGCGCAGCTTCCGCCCGTACACGCAGACGAAAGTCCGGCGTTAAAGGAAGAATATCTTAAACGGAATTTCCATCTGGACCTTCAGAGTTATCAATTGACCGAAGTGGTACGCCAGGCGCTCGATTCCGGAATATTATTCAATGCCAACAAACTGAGAAGAAAAATCAGTATGGAGGATATGGCCATGCCCATACTGGCACAACCCAATAAAGAAGATTTCCGGCTGATCCACGGCACCGAACTGGAAGAATTGTTAAATTCCTTATATTCCAGATATGAACACGACGAGATCGTAACGATCACACGTTCCAATAAGCGGGCTTATATTTTTAACCAGGAGATCAGGAACCGGATTCTCTACCGTGAAAACCGAATCGCCTCCGGAGATTTCCTGATGGCTGTGAAGAATAATTATTACTGGGTGGAAGATGATTCCGAAGTAGGATTTATCGCCAACGGAGATCTTCTGGAATTGCTTTCCATTAACAGGCAGGAAGAAATTTACGGGTTCCACTTTGCCGATGTAACGGTAAGGTTATGCGATTACCCCAATCACCCAACCATTGATATCAAAATCATTCTCGATAGTCTGGAGAGCGATGGCCCTTCCCTGACCAGGGAACAACAATTAGCATTATACCAGGAAATTTCAGTGGATTACGAAAATATACCAAATAAAAGGACACGGTACCTGAAAATTAAAAACGATCCTTATCTCAATGCCGTCCAGGTAAAATTCGGCTATTCGCTGACATGCCATAAAACCCAGGGAGGACAATGGAAAACCGTTCTTATCGATCAGCTTTTCCTGCGGGACGGTCAGGTTGATAAAGAATATCTGAGATGGTTATATACAGCCATTACCCGCGCCACGGAACAGGTATACCTGATTAATTTTCCGGAAAACGCATTTGAAAATATACCTTAATACAATATTTATTCCTCCGGTAAAATAGCCGTATCCCCGGTTTCTCTCTCTTTGTTATCTGAAGAAAACGGAGAATATATCATACGATAGCAAAGAAGCGCGGAAAAGAGGGCGATGAAGTCACAGCCCGCACGTCGTTCCAGCATCGATTCCACCATCAAATTCAACAGGATAATGACAAAGAAGGCGATATATAGCACATCTTTTCTTTTAACCGCCAATCCGAGAGGTAGTAACATATAAGCCAATAAAGATAAAATGCCCAATATACCCAGAGAAAGAAAAGTTTGTAAGTATTGATTATGTGAATTGAGGCTTTTCTGATAAATATAGGTATAACCTTTTTCCTGATAGGCCTGGTTAAGGGTTTCCTGTACGGCTCCCGGTCCAACGCCAAAAGGAAGATGGTCAAGTGCAAGTTCCCAGGATAATTCCCAGACTTTAAGGCGTTGCTGGGTGCCGCCTTTGGGATTATCATCAGTACTCTCATCCAGAGAGTGTAACGCAGTTCCTATCCGGTTAACGGATGACGGCATGATGAGCACAACCAGGCCGGCTACCGCAATAAAGGCGCCCAGGAAAGCGATAGAAAGCACCCAACGTTTCTTTTTCAGGTTAATCAACCATAATCCCAGTAAAAGGATAATAGCAATAAAAGCCAGTAATCCTGCCTTGGATTGAAGGAGAAATATATATAGAGTGAATAAAATCAGTCCGCCCCACAATAATCTCCTGGCTATCTTACCTGTATAAACCCGGTTAATAAATAACAGGTAGAATGTTACGGCAAAAGCCACACAGGTATAGAGCGACTGGTAAGAAGGATGCATATGATGGGATAAACCGGCATAAAAGAAAGAAGTAATACTATGGGTAGAGAAAAAATCCACAGTGGAAATACCGAGATTGACCAGGATTACAAGAGACAGGGAAAAAAGAAAAAAATAAAATAGGTAGTTGATCCGTTTACGCGTCATCAGGGAAGGATCGACAGTGAAAAATAACAGCGGAGCGACCAGCAGCCATGTCTTTCCTTCTATTTCGGATAAACCGCCTTTAAGATCAGGCGTATAGATAAGTCCTATGAGATGTAGTAAATAGAATGCAATAAAAACAATGAAGAAGAGAAGATGATAAGGCTGTTTCAGTCTTTGCCGTTTCTTTTTCCATTGTCCTTCCAGCAGCCATACAATAAAAATAACCATACCGATGGGCAGCATCAAAAAAGAAGTTACCGGCAGGCTTACCATAGCCAGCAATAACAATATATACTGGATATTAAAATACAGTGAATTCTTTTCGAGCATCAGGATTGCATTATCTTGTTAACGTACTCATTTTACGGTTGGGCTGACCGTGGTTGATGAGGAAATCCCCAATACCGTTCGCGTATCCGAATCCATAACTGATATGCAATATAATAAAAGAATAGACCACTTTGAAGCGTGACCGTAAACTCATTTTTTGCTTGAAGGAAAATGCAAAACCGGTGATAAGGTATATAAGCAAAACGGAGAAATAGACGATAGCCACAACCGGGGAAAAGAGCGACCATACCAATCCCGCAAAGAGAAAAATAACAAAAAGAAAAGGCACGGTTTGCCGGAAGGTGGTAATTTTCCGATGCTTTTTATTGACATATATTTTCCAGTATCCATATTGGTAATACTGGTTGAAAAGATTGGTGAAGCTGGCCCTCACCGCATAATAAGATTTGATATCTTTGGATAAATATATCTTATATCCGGCCTCGGTCAAACGGAAATTAAATTCATCATCCTGGTTCCGGACCAGATTGGTATCAAAATAACCTATTTTATCAAATACTTCCCGGCGATAAGCCCCGAAAGGCACCGTATCCACAAAACCTTCCCTGGCTCCCGTCCGGAAATAAGCCGTACCTACTCCAAAAGGCTGGGACATGGCAAAGCCGATAATCTTGGAGTCTTCATTCTCATATATATTCTCCAATATTCCGCCTACGCATCCGATTTCCTCATTCTTGTCGAGATGTAATACACACTGGTCGATAAAATCAGGAGCGATATAACTGTGGGCACCCAATATAATGACGATATCACTATGGTTATGCTTGATCCCGAGATTCAAAGCGTAGGGTGTGGTCAAACGTTCATTGCGGAGACACGTAATAAAAGGATATTTATTCTCATAATCCGTAATAATATCCTGTGTTTTATCCTTACTATTGCCGTCGCAGACCAATACGGATAAATATTCTTTAGGATATGTGGACCTGATTATGGAATCCAGACAATTCCCTATATACTTTTCTTCATTACGGGAAGGAATTACGATCGAAACAGTCTTCATTCTTCTACAAAAAGAGCGCAAAAATAGTCTATTTTTTTAAACCTGCTGCAGAAAGCCGGCATATATTTAAACGCTTGGTTTTAAAACACTATTGTTCACCTATTTCCGAAAAAATGTGAAAGGTCATGGGAATAGGTAATTTTTATATTGGTAGGATCGCCTTTTATAACATGGATAGGCTCATCCGGAAGATAACGAAAAACAACATTGCTGTCGTCAGTTACGGCAAATTGAGGATCCTGTACCGCTAATCCGAAAGCTTTCCGGATCGTATTTAAGTGGAAAGCCTGCGGCGTTTGGGCATTCCAGACTAAAGAACGGTCGGGAATTTTACGGATAATCCGGTCTTCAACTTCCAGAACCGTGTCAGTAGAAGGAACGGCTACCACTACCGCTTTATAATCGTCGAGAGCCCTGATCACATCCGATATCACACTACCGGTGATAAAAGGTCTGACCGCATCGTGGATCAGTACATGACAATCCTCCTCGGATTGCAGATAATCCAGAATCGCCAGGGAAGAGTGGTATCTCTCCCTGCCGCCTTCTACAACGGCTTTTATTTTGGAATAACGACCCTCATCCTGAAGTTCCTGCATCAGGGGAATATAACGAGGTTGGACCGCAAGGATGATCTCATCAATCTGATCGTGTTCCTGAAAAACGTCCAACGTATATTCGATCAGCATTTTGCTATGTATAGGGGCAAATTGCTTGGGTTGATCTGTGGAGAATCTTCTCCCCTCTCCCGCTGCCAGCAGTACGGCAATATTCTTCATTATCGTTATGTTTTTTACATTCGTCGCAATAATTCTTCCGCAATCTTTTCCGCCGCTTTTCCGTCACCATACAATTTCTCTTTGAACGCTGAATTATTTTGGGTTGAAAATCGTACAAAAGCATCCGTTATTTTTTTGGCATCGCTTCCGCCCAGAATATTAACTCCACGATCCACAAGTTCCGTCCACTCCGTTTCATTGCGAAGGGTAATACAATTTTTTTCAAAAAAATAGGCCTCTTTCTGTAAGCCGCCGCTATCGGTGATCACCATACGGGTATGGTTCAACAGCCAAACCATTTCCAGATAGCCGACGGGCGGAATAAAATTTACAGGACTATGAGCCATGTCATAACCGGTATCTTCTAAAGTTTGTTTCGTACGGGGATGCAGAGGAAAAACAATTTCAAAATGCCGGGACAAAGATTCCAAAGCCTGAAATATATTCTTCAGTTTATCCGGATCATCAGTATTTTCCGCACGGTGCACCGTACAAAGTATGAAATGCCCGGGTATATCAATATCCGGTTTTCGTTGTCTTGTGGAGAATAAATTCGCGGCATCCTGCATTACATCACCCACATTCAGGTACTCGACCGGAAGGTGGGAAAAACCTTCCCGTTCAAGATTGGCCACAGCTTTATCCGTGGGACAAAATAACAGGTCGCTGATCCGGTCGGTGACAACCCGGTTTACTTCCTCCGGCATCGCCATATTCCAGGATCGCAACCCGGCTTCCACATGGGCTACTTTCAGGTGCATTTTCCTGGCTGTCAAAGCGCCTGCCAGGGTCGAATTGGTATCTCCGTAGACCAAAACCCAATCCGGTTTCTCGATCTGAAAAACGGTTTCCATTTTCTCCATCATCCTGCCGGTCATGGTCGCATGATCCACGGCATGAATACCCAGGTTATACGTAGGTTCCGGAATTTCAAGCTCTTCAAAAAAAAGAGCTGACATCAGAGGATCGAAATGTTGCCCGGTATGGACCATCATTTCTTCTATTCCGGCATGTGCCCTTAAAGCCCGGCTGACCACCGAAGCTTTTACAAACTGGGGCCTGGCGCCTACAATGGTGATGATTTTCATATCGTATTATTTTAGATTCGCATAAAATCCTGAATATTAAAACCTCTTCATGACCTTTCATAGATCTCCCTGTATCTTTCCGCTATATTCTCCCAACGGTAAGCATCGAACGATAGGGTTCCGATATTCCCGGCCAGGACCTCATATTCCTCCATTACCCGCCGGATATTCGACGCGAGGTCACGACTGTTACCCAAAACAGCGCCGTAACCCACGAAACCTTCATCAAATATCCCGTCAAAACCGCTATTCCGGGCATATACGAGAGGAAGGCCCTGTGTCAGGGCTTCCAGGTACACCAGTCCAAAAGTTTCACGGGAAACCATGGCAAAAATATCATGCCGCCGGTATATTTCCATCAGAACTTCCCGGTCAGTAACCCTGCCGGTCATGGTGATCCATTCCGGATGTTTTTCAGCCATTATCTTCACCTCTTTTTGACGGTTTCCTCCTCCTCCCGCCAAGGTAAGGGTAAGATCAGGGTGATCAGTCCGTAAAAGCTCGCAACTCCTGATCAATACGGGAACGTTTTTACAATCTTCAAAATTTCCCACATATAGTATGGAGGAAGGGGTTTTAACCGGTTTTTTCCGGTTGATATGCGTGTGCCAGAACGGATCCATTCCATTAGGAATAACGACAGAATTCGTTTGGATATAGTCTTTCATATCCCGCAATACCGGCGACTGAAGCGCCATTTGGCGGGCGTTGGGAGTGATAAAAATAATCCGGCGGGCTTCGCGTAAGATCTTTTTACCCAAATTCCATAAATGCGGCATTTTCCTGAGATAGAAAAAAAGATCGCTGCTTCTTACGGCCACGATATAAGGGATCGCATGTTTCCGGTATATTTCCAATGCGACGGCTCCTTCTGAAAAAAGCGTGGCGGCATGGATAATGTTAATACCGGATAAATCGATTTCCCGGTTGATCATATCATATTTGGTCCGAATTTTATACGGAAAAAAATATTTATATGCCGGATGAGAACCTTCCAAAGGGGTCACAATACTCTTGTACCGGATATCACCATAACCGAAACGCAAATCTTTCATGGCTTTGTTCCGGCGTTCTACCGTGAAAACTGTCATATCCATTCCCTGCACAGCCAAGGCCTCAGCCAAATGATGATGAACGCTGCTGGTAAGATAATCCTCCGCTATATACAAACACTTCACGAATAAAAGTTTTGTTTACAAATATAATCGTTTTTTAAAATGCGCCAACTTTTGCAATATCCTGTAGACAATTCCGGTTTGATGAGGAAATAACCGGAAAAGCCAGGCTTCCAACCTGTAATAACGGGAAGCGCTCAATCGCATCACCCGGAAAAGATCCCGGTTTTGGTACCATGTTTCCGACAATTTCTTTCGTTCTTCCCGTCCCATCCCTATCGTATTGGAAAGAGAACCGTTAATAGCCAGGCTTACCAGATTGGCCATAATACCGTAATCTTCTTTTTCCACATGTTCTTCGAGGTACCGGGACAGGCTCCGGCTCACTTTGACCAGGTCGTACGCTTTTTTGGGATTGACGGAACGTGTGGTGGAACCTTCCCGTAAATTAACATGATAGAACACTTTATTGACCATGGAAACCCTTCCGGCAGGATAAAAAATCCTGGGCAGTATTTCATTATCCTCATGATAAACCCCTTCCATAAAACGCAGTCGACGGTCTTCCAGAAATTGCCGTTTATATAAACAAAACGGGACACAGTTCTGGAATTGAGGATAAGATAAAAACTCCTTCCCGCTTATAACCATATCCGGTTCTGTCGAATCATATTGCTGCCTGCGCCGGCGGGAAGTGCCGGATACATTATCCGCGCACACCAGGAGAATATCCAATTGAAGAACATGACATTTGTGCAGACATTCCTGTAAAATATTTCCTTCGATATAATCGTCCGAATCCACAAACCAGATATATTCACCCTTCGCGATATCCAATCCCCGGTTACGGGCCGCACTTTGTCCCGAATTGGGCTGAGTCAATACCGTAATATTTTGATGTTGTTTCTCATATTCCCGGATAATATCCGGAGAACGGTCGGTAGAACCGTCATCCACCACGATGATCTCGTATTCTTCAGGAGGAAGATCCTGAGAGAGAAGGCTGTCGAGACATTTCCCGAGATAACCGGCTGTATTATATACCGGGACTATAAAGGATATTTTCGTCATATCAGGATAATAAAGACATGGTCAAAAATTGCCGTGACCGTTCCCGTTCCCGGTCCAGTATTTGATTTACCGTGGTCCAATCTACCGGATCATTAAGTTTTTCCACGGTTAAG
The DNA here is from genome assembly GCA_937949745.1 of uncultured Bacteroidales bacterium. Classification (GTDB taxonomy): domain Bacteria; phylum Bacteroidota; class Bacteroidia; order Bacteroidales; family WCHB1-69; genus JAGVVH01. Next base: position 17,555 of record CALECM010000098.1, read on the forward strand.
ATTTCATTTTCTCCGATAAGCCGGTCTTCAAGCGAAAACAGTTTCAATACAGAATCAAAACGGGCAAGACCTCTCTGCCTGTTTCCCACTGCAAAGAAAGGCTTATTGAAAAGTATGGAAAAAACCACACCATGAAAAGAATCGGTAATCACAAACCGGGCTTTATGGAATCCTTCCAACCATTTTTCAACGGGTGGAACCACATATTCCCGGTATTCTTCGTTATAAACCGCATCCGTATAAACGGAAAAAGTATGATCTTTCAGATAATCCGCTGTTTTTTTTATCAAATTCTCTTTACCCGGAGAAGACGAAAAAATATAGGTAAAAATCCCATTTTGGGAATTATTTTTCTCCGCATCCGGAACCAGGGAAAGATAATCCTCTTTATCCCAAAGCATCGTAGGATCGATCAATTGCACGGCCTCGCGATCCAGATACTTCCGACATAGTTCCACGCCTGAATCTTCCCTGACGGAAACCGCCCTGAAAGAAGTCAGAGCTTCACGGGCCATCCGGGTTTGCGTAGGAGAAAATTCCCAGTCCGATACTCCGAAAGAAGCCGCGTAGGAAATTTTTACAGCTTTGGGATTATCCACAAAAGTAAGGAACATCGCATCCAACGTATAACGGTTATAATAGGGGCGCCAAACCTGGTCGCTTCCCGTTATATAGGCATCAAACCCTTCGCTATTTAGTCTTTCAAAACGGTTTGTATTGGCCGTAGTATGGAGATATTTTCCGATAAATGCGTCCGTATTCCCATATAGGACTTTATTCCGTTTACTGTCTAACCACACCGGAACGGAAGGTTCTTGATTTCTCCCTGACCAACTTTTCACAAATCTTTTCCCGATCGATAAGACCGTACGGAAGGTAAGACGTTGATTTCCCTTATGGCAAACCACCTGCGCCTCATGGCCCATTTTTTCCAGATATTCCTGTAAGGCGTATGCCTGGATAATTCCTCCGTAATTATGGGCGAGCGGCTGGGTTAAGATGGCTATTTTCATCGGTTGTCATGCAAAAAATTAGATAATCTTTGTTTGATCCGGACCCATATTCCCGGTTTTAGATAATGTGCGATAAGTCCGGATACCGGTTCGTTCTTCCTTATGAAGCGGTTAAAAAATCTGGTCCGGTTCGGATGCGCGGCACAAGAAATCTCCAATGCCGGATTTCCTTTCAAAACCGTTTCATACGGAACCTCATTAAATTCTATATCCACATCCGAAAGAATTTCCATAGCCTTATGCGAATGGAGCAACACCGCACTGACACCCTTATTATCGTAAAAATCAGGAAAAAAATTGCGGATACCCCAAAAATCGCCTAAGGTAACATCACTGCCGGAGGCGCAACCTTTACTTTTGCAACAGGAACAGGAAGGACGCAGATAGAGATTTTTTAAAAATCCGTTCATAAAAATATTCCGACGAAACATCTCCGTATAGAGAACCGCTTTTGATCCGGCATCCTGAATGGTAAAACTGAATTCTTCCCAACCGATGCTTTTATCCCGGAAATTGATCCGCATATTCTTATGGGCCGGGATCAGTCCGTCAATATAGTTCCGCCATACTGCCGGAGACGGTACGCCGTGACAAATGATATCCACCGTGGTCAGATTCGGATATTCCTCATCGAGGAACCTGTTTAAACCCGCAATCTGGCATGGAGTTCCTGAGAAAAGTACGTTACGTCCGTCATCCAAAAAGTTTTTCGCAGATTGAAATATGGTTCCTAAGCGGCTTTGCACATACTTACTTCCCCGGAAAACGGATATACCTTCCATTGTTTCGCTGTAGGAATGAACAACTTCCTGATTCTCATCGAAACACCCTCCGAATACGATTCCCCCTTTTGCTATCGTTTTCTGCGCCAGTAAAGAAAATATACCTCCGGAAGAGGAAGCAAGCCTTATTTCTTCATCTCTGTTGACGGCAGTCCATACTTTACCGTTTTTTCGTTCGGGATAGGGAGACAATACCGGACAACTGGCGGTACATTTACCGCATTCAATACAAAGCCGCCGATTGACCGAAGGACGTAAAAAACCCTCCTGATCCGCCGGCATGGAAATCGCTTCCACGGGACAACTATTCATGCAGGCGCTGCATCCTGAGCAATGGGTATAATCGGCTAATTCAGGCATTGTCTTATTTCTTTCGGTTCCTTTTATCCATGATATTTCCCGTAAAAGGAAATCGGTATAAATAGTATTTGCATAATAAGCGGAAATTATTTCCCGGATACTCACGTAAAAGCGTCCGGGCTTCTCCAAATCTTTTAAATTTCAACAGGTAATTAAAACGGATAAGATCGTATTTAAGCATAACCTGCCGTTTATAATGATCTTTTTCCACATCCGGCATGTTGGTCATTCTATCCAGCGTTTCCAATAATGTTTTCCGGTATGTGGCATATTTCCGGAGTATCTGCTCCTGACCGGAATATTGTCCCCTGGAGTGAGAGTTCTCCCTGACCAAAACATGGTAAAGATAAGACTTAATGGTAAGACATTTATTTTGATAGAGCAAAGGCAAATAAAGTTGCCAGTTCTGTCCGGCATCTTTTTCCGTATAAATTTCCCTCGAAGGAATTAACTCGTCGATTTTAGAAATTTTGGCCATATATTCTCCGGGAGGATACCAGAATCCGTGTAATCCCAACAGGCAATCTTCAAAAAGGTCGACTTTGCCTTCCGTTTCCGGAATCACGCCGAACCTTCCCGTTTCTTCCAGTTTAATCTCATCTACCAAAATCGACTGGCACCTTACCATGCTAACCGTATCATCGCTTGTGTCCAATACTGCCACCATCTTTTCAATCGCGTCTTCCGCCGCATAATAATCATCCGAATCGGGCCATACCAGATAGTCACCTTTCATCCATTTCAAACCTTTATTGATCGCCACAGACTGTCCGGAATTTTCCTGATAAAGATAAGCGAGACTGTAACCTTTAGTTTCAAACGCAGGAATATAAGAACGGATAATTTCCGCGGAACGGTCCGTAGAACCGTCATCCACAACCAGCATCTCTATATTCGGATAGGTTTGCGCCAGGATCGAATCCAGTAACCTCGGTATACAGGATGCCCCATTGTAACAGGGTGTGATAATACTGACCCGTTTATCCATTACTTTTTCTTTTTAAAAAAGATAAAACCTTTGATTTCACCATTTTCCGCATTGCTCTGTTCATGGCTATATAATAACCTAATATTACGATAGAAACAGCCGAAGTTAAAAAAACCATGATAAAACGTAAAAAACCCTCTTCCATATTGCATTTTACACAGTAAGAGAGTCCGAATGCGATCAGCGAGATTCCAAGGCATATTGCCAAAACCTTCACAGCAAATTCCCTGACGGAAAATTGCGGTAAATATAATTTTAAGGTATACGCATTGGACAACATTCCCAGAAAAACCGAAAGTACCGAACAAATATAAGGTATTTCCGGGGTGCCGTTTAATTTAAATGCGATATAAGTGATCGGGATAATACTTAAATAGAGCGTGCCGTTGATCAGGCTCGGGCGCTTAATATGTCCCGTAGCATGGATAGCACTCAGGACGACCATTGACATTGTGGCAAACAGATTGAACATCAGGGTGAAAACGCAGAAAATGGAAGCATAGTCAGGTACGTTCTTCAACCACAAGCGCAAAACGAAATCCATCTCCAACATTAGAGGCAAAGAAACAATGAGCAATAACAGATAAGTCAATTTGGAAGTATTGATCACTAATGAACGGGTGTCATTATAATGTCCGGCTGCATAACTTTTTACGATTTGAGGCCGGACCGCGATCACGATATTGTGGGCGAAGGCCATAACGGCACCCTGCACCTGTATGGCCACTGTGTTGGCGGCATTCAGCAACGGACCGAAAAACATATTAAGTAAGATATTCACACCCTGCGTCCTGCCTACCACACTTAAATTCCCGTACAGGTCCCAGCCGGAAAACGACAACATCGGATATATGATACTTTTATCCCATACGGGTTTGTATTTACATTCTTCAAAAAGTCTCGGGCAGTAAAACATATAAATCAACGTTACCACCACGGAAACCAGTAAAACCAGTCCGGCGTAAAGAATAAGCTTATCTCCTCCCCCGATCAGCAATAAATAAACGATTCCTAATTTGAGCAGGGTATTTAATATTTCGATGTACGCATAAATGCCCATCCGTTCGTGGGCGATAATAGAGGCGTTATAAGGCACCCGGATGACCGTGACCATCATATTGAGGATAGAGAGCTGGTAAACCCACCTCGCCGCATGCATCCGGTTTTCAGGGATGACCAGTTTGTTTTCCAGAAACCACAATCCGATAGTTTCCCCTAAAATCAGGATAATAACGGCGATCAGGATGTGGATGGTCATGGCGGAGGAAAAAGTTTTTTTCAATCGCTCCATGTCATTTTTTCCCAATTCGAAAGTAAGGAAACGGGAAGTCGTTCCGCTCATGGCCGCATTCAGGAAAGTAAACATCGCGATTACGCCGCTTACGATGCCATAAATCCCGAAATCCTCAATCCCCAGCACATTCAGTGTAACACGGGAAGTATAGAGGCTTATCAACATGGAGAACAGCATCCTGACGTAGAGCAAGGTTGTATTCTTCGCTATTCTTTTTTTGTTGATCGAGGATTGTTCCACCAATTGATTAAATAAGCTACAAAAATAGTAAAATACCCGTTATTAAACAAAATCGTTATCTTTGCAACTCTTACAGATTATATATATTCATCAATAAAAATAAATAGGTATGAAAGATTTAAAAAATTACATCCAGACAAATCAGGAAAGGTTCCTGGAAGAGCTTTTCAGCCTGATCCGTATTCCGTCGATCAGTTCGCAGGAAAACCATAAACAAGATATGGTGAAATGCGCGGAACGTTGGCGGGAACTGATCCTGGAGGCCGGCGCGGATAAGTGCGAGGTAATGCCTACCGCAGGTAATCCGGTGGTTTACGGTGAAAAAATAATATCTCCCAAACTTCCCACTGTAATGGTATACGGACATTATGACGTCATGCCGGAGGATCCCGTGGAACTATGGAACACCAAACCTTTCGAACCTGTGATCAAAGACGGAAAAATCTGGGCGCGCGGCGCGGATGACGATAAAGGACAATCTTTCATGCATGCCAAAGCATTCGAATATCTGGTAAGAACCAACCAACTTACCTGTAATGTTAAATTTATGATCGAAGGGGAAGAAGAGATCGGAAGCAAAAACCTTTACGATTTTTGTGAAAAAAATAAGGAAATGCTCAAAGCGGATGTGATACTGGTATCAGACACCAGCATGATCGCCACCGACACGCCTTCCATTACCGTAGGTTTAAGAGGATTGACTTATCTGGAAGTGGAAGTTACCGGTCCCGACCACGACCTTCACTCCGGAATTTTCGGTGGAGCCGTAGCCAACCCGATCAACGTACTTTGCCAAATGATCGCTTCGCTTACCGACGAGAATAACCACATCACTATTCCGCATTTCTATGACGACGTACTGGAAATTTCCCGCGAAGAAAGGGATTTAATGGCTCAGGCACCCTTTGACCTGGAAAAATATAAGAAATCGATCGATGTGGAAGAGGTACAGGGAGAAGCCGGCTATACGACGCTGGAACGTACCGGTATCAGGCCGACATTAGACGTTTGCGGTATTTGGGGAGGTTACACCGGCGAAGGATCCAAAACCATACTTCCTTCCAAAGCACACGCCAAAATATCCATGCGGTTGGTTCCCAATCAGAATTCGGGTAAAATAAGCGAATTATTCCAGAAACATTTCGAATCTATCGCGCCAAAAAGCGTAAAAGTAAAAGTATTTCCGGGACACGGAGGGGAAGCTTATGTTTCGCCATTGGATATGCCGGCTTACAAAGCCGCCGAAAAAGCATACGAAACCACATTCGGAAAACGCCCCATCCCTACCCGCAGCGGCGGAAGCATCCCGATCGTAGCCGGATTCGAGAAGATATTGGGAACCAAATCCATTTTAATGGGATTCGGACTGGAAGAAGACGCGATCCATTCACCTAATGAAAGTTATAAACTGGAACATTTCCTGAAAGGGATCGAAACGATTCCCTATTTCTATAAGTATTTCACTGAATTGATGAGTTAATCATCTGCTTTCTTCGCTTGCACAAAATAAAATAACATAGCCGCCCGGTTCCTGAACGTAAGGCGGCTATTTTACTTTGATGAACTTATCCCCCGTTGGCTTCGACGGAACTCAGCCAACGGGTAACTCTTTATGTTATCATCCTGAGCAAAGCGAGGGATCTTTAAAAATAGAATATCCCTTCTCCCTTCGACTAAACTCAGGGAGAAGGGATATTGTAATATTTAGTCCAAAAATAATTTTAACAAAACATCCTGTTATATTAAAAAAAATACTATTTTTGCGCTCTGAAAAAATAAGCCGGAGAGGTGGGTGAGTGGCTGAAACCACCAGTTTGCTAAACTGACGTACGGGTAACTGTACCGAGGGTTCGAATCCCTCTCTCTCCGCAAAAAAAGCTGAGAATCAGCAAATTACAGAACAAAACACCCAATTTTACACCCAAGAATGTGAAATTGGGTGTTTTGTTTTTTTATATCCCTGAATCTTTCAATGTTTGGAATGCAAATCTGGCAGAAGGATAAGTCTTCAGCCTCCTCTAATAACTTCAATTATTTCGTCTTTAGTCGCTTTTTCTATTTCTACATATTCAGTCTTTTTCTTAACATAACCATATCTTTAAGCATTATTCCATTCTCAAAAATCGGCTCATCAAACTTTTCCAAAAAGAAATTTTTCTTCAAATCGTATTGAGAATAACCATTTCTCTCGTAAAAATGAATCTGCCTCAATCCGCAATCCCCTGTTCCAACAATTATAGTCTTATAATTTCCTTTTCGGGCTATTTTTTCGATTTCCCTCATTAAAAGACTTCCTATTCCTTTATTTTGCATTTCCAAAGAAACTGCAATATTCATTATTTCTATTGTTTCTTCATCGTGAGGAAATAAGCAAAATACTCCAACTTTTTCTTCTTTGATTTTTGCAACGTAAACATCCGAATCAAAAAGATATTTATTAATTGCTTCAATTGTTTCGTCTGCAAGCAAAAGCAATTCATATGGATAATTATTTTCTACTTTTTCTAGTTTCATTTTCACTGATTTATTGGTAATCACCTTGAGCACTATTATTTTTGGTATGACAGGTGCTCAAAAACAGAGTATCCTATTTATTTCATCTTACTTATGCAAAGTTAGTAAATATTTGACAGCCAATATATAGTTATTTCTTAGAATCTTTGCTATTGTTTGCTAAGTGGCTTAATTTACGGGGTTTTTTAATGCAAAGATTTGAACTTCCAACCTATGGAGATAGCTTCAATAGAAGCTGTTAATTAAAAGATTAGAATTACATTCCTCGCTTTCTGCCCAGGCATACTTCTTTGCACCTTGTTATACATCAATTTCTTATTCCGTCTAACTCATGGGGTTTTCTTTCGCTATTTTCCGGATAACCTCAACAAATTTTTCAGGCTCTTCCATATTAGGGGAATGAGCAGAGTTTTCGAAGGTGAAAAAATCTTTCTTGGGTGCACTTATTGTATCAAGATATTTTTTTGCAAGAGCAGTAGATACCTGATAATCGTATGTGCCTTGTATAATATAAAATGGGATTTCAAATGAAGACGAAGATTTAAACAAGTCATCATTAAGAATGACTGGAAATAAATGTTGCATCGACAAATCAGCCCCGATAAACCAGTTGATTTTTTCGCGCGCCGTGTATCCTTTGAATAAAAACATAGCTTTGACTATATCTTTAAAATCAAGTCCTCGATGCAAATGACCTATTCTATATTTATTTATAATTTCTGTCCTGACTTTTAAAAGATAATCAAGTTGAGGAAAGTCATCTGCATACGGGTCGTATTTTGAAAGTTTTTCTATAACCTCGCTATCATCTGTTTCCTTCGCGTGCTTTAACATATACTCATAAGCTAAACGTTCCGATTTTGTTTGGCCTGTCACTTGGCCGATGCCGATATATGCAATGTAATTTTCAGGGTATTTTTCAATAGTCTTAACGCTGAGATACGTTCCCCAGGAGTGCCCTAAGAGATAAATTTTATCTTGTCCAAAACGTGATTTCAAGTATTCGGTCACTTGGCGTGTATCCTCAATCATCTCCTCAACGGTCAACCTACCCGTAGATTTAGTATAAGTCATACCCGATCCGCGCTGATCCCAATAACAAATGGTAAAATACTTTTCAAGCAACGGTTCTTTTTCCAAGTACGAGATAAATTGTAGCATCGGAGTTCCCGGTCCGCCGTGCAAATAAAGTATTACAGGGTTTTGGGGATTTTCTCCTCTTATGAATATACCCTGTTTTATTCCATTAATTTCAATAAATAACTTCTCGGCAATAGAACCTTTAATCCGTTTTCCATCTGCATCTTTCAATGCAGTGAGTCTGCCGGGACTGTTTATCCCGACTACTATCAGCCCCATAAGGGCAACACCCATAATTGACAAAATAATTGCTATCATAATTTTCACTATTTTTTTGAGAATACTTTTTAATTGGTTTCGATTCCTGTCTTATCCATAATTAAATCTATTTTTGCACAAAGGTATTGCAGATAACAGTATATGTCAATTACTAATTTTAGCTATAATCATACGCTTATGGACAAAAACAAACAGGAAATCTGGAAAAGACACAAAGGGTATATAGAATTGCTATCCAAAGTAAATAACAGCAGTGTATTTGTCGCAGAATATAAGGCTGGCTATATATTCCTTTCTGATAATTTCCAACTGTTTGGATATGATTCTCAAATAATAAACTCACAAGAAATAGACCCTTACTATTTCGAAGCCAAAATTCATCCTGATGACCGGGAGATTTTAAGTAAAGTTCAAAATAAACTAATGGATTTTATTTTATCTCTACCGGTTGGACAAAGGAAAGACTATAAGCATATATATGAGTTTCGAGCAAAGAATGCCGGAGATGATTATATGCGGATTATACTACAGCAACAGGTATTGGAATTGGATGCGGACGGCAATCCCTGGCTTTTGCTGGGAATTATTGATGTGTCACCAGATAGCTCCGTTTTTGAACAAATAAAATTGCGTATCATTAATTACAAAACAGGCGATGTCGTACCATTTTCTTTTATTGAACAGAAAAGTGATATTAAACTTTCTGAAAGGGAAAAAGAAATATTAGAACTTGCTCGCAGAGGTTTACAAAGTAAAGAAATTTCGGAGAAACTATTTTTAAGCATTCATACCGTAAACAAACACCGACAAAATATTATGCAAAAGATGAATACTAACAATGTGCTTGAAGCAATTGATTATGCCAGAAAACTAGGGTTGTTAGACTAATTGCTTCTCATAATGGCGGACATTAAATATGTTCTTCATTTATTTATTCTTGAATATCTGTAATTTTGCGACTCATCATTATATAATCCTGAAAGGTACCATCTTTGATCCAGCCTTGCTTCTTATACAAATTTATAGCAGGAAGATTATCACGATGAACGCCCAAAGACAGTTTAGAAACGCCGTATTTAACAGACAATTTATATAACCTATTCATCAATTCGCCTGCGATTCCATTTTTTCTATACTGCGAAACTACTGCAATGGTAATTTCCGGCAATTGTTCATTAACGGAATGACCTAATCCGGGTAAATTACGAATCCATGTCGCACCAACTAATTCACCTGATTCCGTTTCGGCGATTATACCAAATTCTTTTTCTTCCGACCAGCCCTTAACATATATTTCTGTGTCGGGAAATTCATGTAATTTATCAGGTTCTATAAAAACTCCCGAAGCAATACAAGATTCCAATAACATTGATGTCATAAATGGAATATCACTCGCTGTTGCTTTTCGACAGGTTATTTGCATCTCCAAATTTTCTTTCATTTTTTGAAAAACAAAGATACAAACAATATTCAGGCTCTCAAATATTTAATGCTTTTTGCCAGCTTTGTGTACCACTCCCATAAGCAGTCATTTCACCGAATGGTATTTTTCCCTTTCTATATGCAAAGTATTTACGGCTTCTTAACCTCTTTGAAGTTAAAGTCCAAAAGTGATTATTTCATTTGTAGCCTAAAATAATCAACTGTATTTCCAAAAGATTATGACTATTTTTGCCTTGTAATTGAATGAAATAAATATGAAAAAAGAGATCATTTTTGTATTGTTAAACCGTTTTGCTGACTGGGAACCCTCATTTACCGCCGTTTGCCTGAATGCAGGTGTCAAACCCGGAAGGCCGCTTAAATACATGACAAAAACCCTTTCCCTCACCAAAGAGCCCATTACTTCTATTGGTGGATTCAGGGTTTTACCGGATTACGACATCCGTTCTTTGCCCGAAGAATGTGCCGGATTGGTGCTGGCAGGCGGAGATAACAACTGGTTCTCGCCCGAAGCGGAATCATTAGTCCCTTTAGTAGAAAAAATGATTCGGGAGAACAAGCTGGTTGCCGGGATCTGCAATGCTTCGGTTTTTCTCGGTAAACACGGATTCCTCAATCATGTAAAGCACACGAGCAACTCGCTCGAATATTTGAAGAATACAGCAGGCGAAAAATATACCGGTGATGACCATTATATCGAAAAACAAGCCGTCCGCGACGGTAATATCGTTACCGCCAACGGAACTGCTCAACTGGAATTTTGCCGCGAGATATTATATGCAGTGAACGCAGATGAGCCGGAAATTATTGAAGAAAGTTATTCGTTTTACAAAAACGGTTTCTTACCGAACGGAGAATAATCTTATCCAACCCACAAGAAAATAAGGAAATTTCCTTTAGGACGTCATTCTCAATCCTCCATGAAATGGACTCACGGAAGTCATTACTGCTACGGCAATTAGATCAAAGTGGTTAAAAAATGCACCTATCTGCATTTTATTCTCCATAGTCAAGCAGGTTATTTAAACCAATGATTTCGCAACCTTTACTTTCGTAATAATGAAGCATTTCATCAATTTTCTTTTTATCATAACTCGTAATACAATCTGATAGGACATTCACTTTATAATTGGCCTTAGTCAGGTTATAGCAGGTAGATTTGAGACAGGCAACAGCATCCGCCCCCGTTATGTAGAATTCATTTATTCCGTTTTTATTGATAAAGTCAGCGAACTCTTCACTGGTTAACGCATTTCCTTTGTATTTTGTGAAAACGTTTTTGGATACTATTTTCAGGTCCGGGGCTAATTCAGAACCGCGCGTATTCGGTTTAAAAGTCCTGGTGCCGGCTGACAAATTCTCATGTCTAATATAAATAACAGGAATCTCATGATCTACTGCCCAATCTATGGCGTTATTGATGTTGCCAATTATTTCCTTGTAATTCTTGGTTATATCGTTTTGAATATCAATTATGACTAATACTTTATTCATTTTTCTTACTTTTTAGAGTCCTTTTCGGATAGTTTATATTTGTTTTAACATTCAATTCCGCTTTTCATTGTCCAGTTGTGCTTCAAAAGTTCTAATTTAATCGGATTGCTCAACTTATGAAATAATTCCACCATCTTGTTTTTTGGTTAATGTTCTACCAGAAGAATAACAGGCGTTTAAAAGCGAACCATCTTAAAACTGTTTTCGGTCAGAATGTGAGTTTCAGATCAATAACCAATATCAAATGGAACACGTTTACTGTTCAACCAGTTCGAAATCATGTTTTTCAAATTCATTTCCGTTGATTATCACGGCAACCTGATGAAGTCCGGGATGAAATTTCCTTGTTGTTACTACTTTAAATGAGTGTTTCCGGGTAATATAAGTAATTGAATTTTCCGCATATTCTTTTTCACTGATTTTACAGACTTTCCTGGATAATGCTCCATTAGCCTTTTGGTAATAAAGTCCGTATTCAAGACGGATTTTGTTTTTTTCATGGTTGTTATTCACTAATTTAAAACTGAATTCCAATGAATTGCCCACTTTAACCACAAGCGTTACAATTTGAAAGTCCTCAATATTTATATTTTCCGCGGAACCCAAACCGAATAGCTCTAATATTTCCGGATTACCTTGCTTTAAAAGTGTCCGACAACCGTGCTTAATGACCCAATCTATTTCTTTTGATTTGCCGTGCCATTTTTTCGCCAGATCAATCACGATTTCAGGATTGTCTTTCGCAATATCATTTAAATTATTGGCAACACTCAAACGCACGGATCTTGCCGGGTCGTTTTTAAGATTTTCCAAAATCGGAATGATCGGTGCCGGATCTTTTTTCAAATTCGGCAAAGCCATCGCCCAGGGCAGGCGTGGACGGCAACCTTCCGACGCAAGACGCCTCACTCCCCAATGTTCGTGCTTCGACCAAGCCAACATCTGCGCCATCATTTGGTCCGGATATTTTATAATAAACGGATGGGTAACAAATTCGCAACTGGTAAACTGGGTGATTTTCTCTATCGCTTTAACAGAAGTTTCGTAATCATCCAGTCCATACTGTTCTACGTAATTATCTAAAATCGCCCCATACTCCAGTGTTAATCCAAACTTCGTATCGTCTATTATGGAAAAATCGGGTTGGGTCTTTTCCACATAATCCAATAACTCAAGTATTTTAACGATGGCATCTTTGTAATTTTCCGGCAAAAACTTTTTCAGGACTGTTGTAATATGCGCGACACGTTGTTTCAATTCTCTGTTTTCCCACTCATCATCCATGATCTGGGATATAAATTCGCGGGTGTCAAGGTCTTTGATAATAAGTTTCAGGTCTTTCGTAAATCTATCGAAAAACTGTTCATTGTACATGTATTTAAAGGCTTCTGCCATATTTTTAATTTTATGTTCTTAATTGAGAGGATTATTTCAATTTCTACTTCACTATTCTTGTTCTATCACCCACATTACATAAAACTTATATCGATCCGGATGTAGTGGAAATTTATATCCAAAAGTACAGCCAATTTTTCACATATTCATGAGTATTCTTTATTTAACTATGATTTTATGCAGGTTTATTTACAGAGAATTGATATTGTAATATTTCCGAGAATTCGGAAGATAGAGCTCCTATTCTCAGCAAAAACGGGTAATATCTCTTAAAAATCTTCAATTCAACCATAGCAGGTTTTTTATTCCTCGACTTAAACCCATATCATTTCCTAAATTTAAGCACCTAATATATGGAATCCCGGAACTTTATTTGGATTTTCCTTTTTAATTATTAATTTTGGAAAATGAAATTGAAATAAATCATACTATGGAAATAAAATCTCTTGGTAATACAAGCTTTGATGACCTGTTTATGGCATTCGAACAGGCTTTCGCCGACTATGAATTGCAATTAAACAAGGATGAACATGCTAAGATGCTTAAACGGCGCGGGTATAACCCCGGACTATCCTTTGGCGCCTTCGACGGTGACAGGATAGTTTCTTTCACCTGTAACGGGATCGGAGATTTTTATGGAATACCGACGGCCTATGACACAGGAACCGGGACGCTTAAGAATTACCGCGGTCAGGGTTTAGCTACACAGGTTTTTGAATATTCCATTCCTTATCTCAAAGAAGCGGGAATAAGCCAATATCTGCTGGAAGTACTCCAGCATAATACAGGAGCAGTTTCCGTTTACCGGAAAATAGGTTTCGAAATCACACGTGAATTTTATTATTTCAAATCAGAAAAAGAGCAGATCATCAATGAGGAAAAAACCATTGATCAGCCCTATGTGCTCCGCCCGGTCAATATCAATGAATATACAGAGTTGATTCCGGCTTTCTGGGATTTTGAACCGTCATGGCAGAATAGCATTGAATCCGTTAACAGGTCTGCGGAAGATTTTATTTGCATGGGAATTTTTACAGACGAAAAACTTATCGGCTATAGCGTTTTTGAACCTTCATCCGGAGATGTCACCCAAATAGCAGTCGACAAAGGATTTAGAAGGAAAGGTTTCGGATCCTTATTATTTAACGGGATGATCCGTTCCAATCATGGCGATACCATAAAAATCGTCAATACCGATATTCGTTGTGATTCGATAACCAATTTCCTAAAAGCAAAAAACATAGAACTGAAAGGGAAACAATTTGAAATGATGAAACTTTTGTAGAGAAATATTAAATGGATAGTGATGAGTGAAATATTGTTATTTCCCGACAGGAAAGCTTTCCGGGAATGGCTCGACAAGAACGGGACACAAAACGACGGCGTATGGTTATTATTCGGTAAAAAAGGCGGACCTCCCACTCTTTCAGCCGGTGAAGCGCTGGAAGAAGCGCTTTGCTACGGATGGATCGACGGACAGATACAAACTCTTGACGATCATAGCTATAAAAAATATTTTGCCCGGCGTACGGCGAAGAGCCATTGGTCGGAAAAAAATAAAAAATTAGCCCAAACACTTATTGAAAGAGGATCCATGACCACACATGGTCATCATGCCATCGAACAAGCCAGAAAAAACGGGTCCTGGGAAAATTCCGAACGTCTACTTATCGGTGAGGAACAGATCAATTTATTTAAACAACTTATCCAACCTTATGAGCCTGCCTATACTAACTTACTGGGCATGTCACCGTCGATACAAAAGACTTATACCGGATTTTACCTGGATGCCAAATCGGACAAAACCCGGCAATCACGGTTGGAGAAAATTATTGAAAGGCTTAACCATAATTTGAAGCCGATGTAACTCCATACGGATTGATAAAACTGTAAACAGCGCATTCATAAATCCACTGAATATTTCGTTGATATGGACTATAAAAAAATAAATCGCGACGCATGGAACAAGAAGACGGTCATTCACCTCGGATCACCTTTTTATGATAATGAAGCGTTCCTCGACGGTGAAAATACATTGAAAGAGATCGATTTAGGTCTTCTCGGCAATATTAACGGCAAAACCGTTCTTCATCTACAGTGCCACTTCGGACAGGATACGATCTCATTGTCGAAGTCAGGCGCCCGGGCAACGGGTGTGGATATATCCGATACGGCTATTGAAAAAGCGCGTGAGTATGCGAAATTACTTGGGACGGACACAGAATTTATCTGTTCAGATTTGTACGAACTTCCGCGATTTCTGGACAGCAAATTCGACGTTATTTATACGAGCTATGGAGTAATAGGCTGGCTCCCGGATATAGAACGTTGGGCACAGGTAATATCGCATTTTCTTAAGCCGGGCGGCGAATTTGTGTTTGTAGAATTTCATCCTTTCGTCTGGATGTATGATACGGATATGAAAAATATCGTATACCGCTA
Source organism: uncultured Bacteroidales bacterium (assembly GCA_937949745.1). Classification (GTDB taxonomy): domain Bacteria; phylum Bacteroidota; class Bacteroidia; order Bacteroidales; family WCHB1-69; genus JAGVVH01. The sequence continues at coordinate 32,879 of CALECM010000098.1, forward strand.
TTTTAACGGGGAACCATTCGTAGAACAGATAAAAGGTACATATGCCCAACGGGATGCGGATATCGAATATACGACGGTAAATTGGAACCATGCTTTAAGTGAGGTAATAGGAAGTTTATTACGATCAGGTATTTGTATCGAAGATTTCCGGGAATATGATTACTCACCGTATGATTGTTTTCCTAATACCGTTAAAATAGGGGAAGATAAATACAGATTCGCGCATCTTGGAGATAAAGTCCCGATAATTTATGCTTTAAAAGGAAGAAAATCAAAAAATACCCGCAAATAAAATGGCATACGCAGTAAGCGGATATCCGGATTTAAGTAATGATGATCACGATATGATCCATAATTACCGGAAAAATTATGACGAATGGCTTTATAATGTGGTTAAATCTCATTTTAGCTTTGTGTTTCCTACTAATATTCTTACGGAAAAGGAATTTAAGTCGGAAATCAGGGAATTGGCCGCAGGATTTCGTAAAATAAATTTTGTTATTCGCTGTGCCATGGTCAATAAGGACTCCTTTTCGGATTGGTTTCATGTTTTTTTAGTGCCCGACGAAGGGTATAGCAATATAGTAAAATTACACGATCAATTATACAGTTCCCGCTTGAAGGACGAGCAGAGGCTGGATATAGATTTTATCCCGCATATTGGAGTCGGCACTTCCAGAGATCAATATAAATGTAAAAAAATGGCGGATGAATGGAATCGTCAGGATTTTCAGATCGCAGGTACTATCTCCCGATTGGTTATTGTGGAGTTTAACGGCAAAGAAGTCCTCGACCTGGAATATCTTCCACTGGAATAACCATAATTAAACATACGGATATGGCTAGAAAAAGTTTTAATGAGAAGCTAAAAGACAGCAAGGATATGCCTAAAATAATACTTTGTGACGATCCCGGTACCCGGGAGAGACACGGAGGTAATAAAATGCTTATCGCAGCACCGTTGGAATACGATGAGATCATGCGGAAAATCCCTTCCGGCCAGATCATAACTTCCGATATTATAAGAGAATACTTGCGCAAAAAGCATAATGCTGATTTCACATGCCAGCTTACCTGCGGTATTTTTATCAGTCTTGTCGCCAGGGCAAGCGAAGAACGGGAAGCAGACAAAACTCCCTATTGGCGAACTTTAAAAGCGAAAGGGGAGATTAATGAAAAATATCCGGGTGGAATCGAAAAACAGGTAGAATACCTGGAAGCGGAAGGATTCACCATCCATAACCGTGGAAAAAGATATTTTGTAAAAGATTACGAAAAATATTTATATCGCTTATAATCCGAATATCACTCGTTCTTATCTATTTCCGACGATTAATATATCTCGTCCATATTCAATAATACAGAATATTTTTATTTCCCATTAGCATTACCTCTCATTTATTTGGATAATACAAACTTCGTACCGGCGATATTCTTTTTTCCCAACATTCAGGTTCCTGTATTGTTACAGTCTTCAGGATTGAGTCATATGAAACGGAAAATAGGCCAAAAGAATATAAGCTCCAGGATAACCGACAAAGAAACTCTGCAAAGATTGATCTCTGTTACTGATGATATGTTGAAGACCCTGATCACTATGAGTTCCGCTTTACTCGGGGTAGGATTTATATTTGATGATTTTGTGAAAACTCCTCTTGCCAGGGTAATCATCATTCTGCTTTTTTTTATCGGCCTTATCATATCTTTTCTCGGCGTATTACCATTCAATATCAGGTATGATATCGAAGATGAAGAGGAATTATCCCAGCAACAGGTTAAGACCTTTCTGCGTAAAAGACATCATTTATGGATCAGCGCCGGGGTATTGGCTGCCGCATTCGCCCTGGCTATCATCGATCTTTTGGTCGACGTAATCAAAGACGTTCCTGTTCATCCCTAAGTATCTAATTAAAATCTAAGAGAACTATACCTCAACTAAGGATAAAGTGCTTGTATCAGTCCTAACTTCATTAGTTGTATTAAAAGCCTATTGATGTTTAGCCCCTGACTTTGATATTCTTCAATATTTCATCTGAATCTAACAGAATTTATTTGAATAAATCAATGATTTTTAATGATCTATATATTAAAGAAGTCAACTACCTCACTATCGATAAGCTTCCGTGGTATTTTACTTCTTTGACTTTTCCTTTATAATAGAAAGCGTAAAAATAAACTCCGTCACTCAGGTTACTATCATCGAAGTATCTCTCTCCTACTACTATCTCTTCGCCTTTCATATACGTATCGTAATTCTCAGCATGGTAAACACGCTTGCCCCAACGGTCATAGATATGAAGACTGTTCGTCCGGTATTTGTCCGGGTCCTCATGGTTGATGTTCGTATTCAGGTTCTTGATCGCGAACACATCATTATAGCCGTCGCCATTGGGTGTGATCACATTCGGAAACTCAAGGTCCGCTTCGATCACTACACGGTGCACAATCTCATCCTCACATCCGTGTTCGGTCGAGATGAATAACTTCACATCGTAATCGCCCCAGTCCGAATAAGTATGTGTAGGACTGAATTCACTCGAATCTATAGTACCGTCTCCAAAGTCCCAGTACCATCTCACACCGGGCATCGTCGCATAACTTGAATCAGAATAGTTACGGAAATAAATCTCTCCGCCGTCGCTCAACATCGATTCCTCCGGATGGGCGGAAAACTCGGCATACGGCTGAGGATGGACTTTCAGGTAACTCCACCGCATCAACGTGTCGGTACACCCTTCAGGAGTACTCACCAGCAACTGCACATTATATTCCCCGGGATTGGACAATGTGACCTCCGGGTTGACTAAGGAGGAGGAGAAAACAAGATTCCAGTTAAGATCATAGATATTCCATAAGAATGACAGTTCTCCTTCCGTCGGAATAGTCATGTTATTGAACTTCACTTTCAACGGCGCACAGCCCTCTTCCTGGTCGGCTTCAAAAGAGATTTTCGGCTTCACATTCAAACCGATCGTGATCGTATCAGAATTGGTACACACCAAAGTGGAATCCTGGTTATAGTCCGTCAGTTTCACGATATAAGTTCCGGGAGATATAACCAAAATAGAATCGGTGGTACGGCCCGTATTCCACCAATAGGTTGCTGTGGAACTGTTGACATTGGCACGCAAAACCGTGCTGCCTCCGTCACAGATGTTGAAGTCGGGACCTAGGTTGGGAAACGCTGCAGGAGCTACCGTTACCACGAAGGTGGTATCCCAGCGGCAGTTATATTCATCCACGATAAACAGGTCATAGGTAAAAGTTCCGGCGCTGTCCGCACGGATATGCAGACAATCGGGACTGATACTCGTCACGTTATAACCCTGGGATTCGATATGGTCCACAGCCACAACATAACCCCAGCCGCCGGGGATGATATCCGGATTTAATTCCAAAGACCATTCGCTGATCCAGCCGTTGTCAGCCATTAAATGGTCAGTAACCTGAATCGTCCATCTTCCGTTCAGCGGACAACCAATCAAAGCATTCCAGTCTCCACTGGCCTGGAATTCGATATCGGGCAATACATGATTCAATGTTGTGGAAAGTCTGCGCACCATGGGAGTAACCGACGCATCCAAGAAATAGGAAGGATTGCCCCAGTTCCAGTTGTTGTGGATCGTGCCGTTGGTGGATGAAGGGGACCAGTAATAGTCATAAGTGGTACCCATCAAAGCTGAATTCGCCGATGTTGTACAATCATCCACAGTACCGGTAGTTAGACAGGCAGCGGGCTCACCCAGGATTGTACCGCCACCACCTTGTCCAAACAATTGTACAATGCTTCCGTTAGGACAGGAAAGCCGTACCGATAAGTCTCCAAGGTAACTGTGTTCCAATGATACTTTCACACGGATTAAATCGGATAAGGTGCTAAGGGTCTGCCCGGGATAGAAAATATCATAATTAACATCGGATGTATACGATACACCGCTTCCGTCGGGTAAGAATGTCGGATCGGAAACGCCTAATTCACCGGATACATAAGACTGGACCGTGTCGATAATAAAGGCCGACGTAAAGTCAAAGCCCACACAAAAGTCAACTTCCGAACCCTGGCAAATGTCCGGCATACTGGGTATGGCACGGATCGGATTGCCGGCAACGCGGATACGCCCTACAATCGTATCGGAAGGACAACCCTGCACATCCACCGCCCAAACCGATACATCCCAGCCCCGCACGTCATTGAAGGAAACCGTTGCCTGGCGGTGTTCTCCTTCCACGGATTGCGGACCTTTGATATTCCAGTAAAACTTAGTGGTCGCATCACTTTGGTTGTAATACTGGTTATTGTTATAGTAATCCCCTTCCGGAGTGAAAGTAAGGGTTTGCCCTTTGCAGACATTCCAGTAAATAAAACTGTCCGTTTCAGTGATGGAAACGGGAATGGAAGTTTTAAGGTCCAGGCTAAAGGGCTGACAGTTTTGAGCTTTACCAGTATATAATGTATATAAAAATATACTCAAAACGAATAGGTATTTATATGGCTTCATATCAAAAATATATAATTTATAATCTGCTTTTATACCTAACATGACGAAAGAAAGTGAAAATTGTTCCGGCAAAATGTTAAAAAATTGCCGGAACTTATTTACACTCGATCTGTAAGATAAATGACTAAAATTACCTCATTATAGACACACTCCCATGATATTTTACTTCTTTAACTTTACCTTTGTAATAGAAAGCGTAGAAATAGCCTCCGTCACTCAGGTTACTACCATCGAAGTATCTCTCTCCTACTACAATCTCTTCGCCTTTCATATACGTATCGTAATTCTCAGCATGGTAGACACGCTTACCCCAACGATCATAAATATGAAGGCTGTTCGTCCGGTATTTGTCCGGATCCTCATGGTTGATGTTCGTATTCAGGTTCTTAATCGCGAACACATCATTATAGCCGTCGCCATTGGGTGTGATCACGTTCGGAAACTCAAGGTCAGCTTCGATCACTACACGGTGCACAATCTCATCCTCACATCCGTGTTCGGTCGAGATGAATAACTTCACATCGTAATCGCCCCAGTCCGAATAAGTATGCGTCGGACTGAATTCACTGGAATCTATGGTTCCGTCTCCAAAATCCCAGTACCATCTCACTCCGGGCATCGTCGCATAACTTGAATCAGAATAGTCACGGAAATAGATCTCTCCGCCATCACTCAACATCGATTCCTCCGGATGGGCGGAAAACTCGGCATAAGGCTGCGGGTGTACTTTAAGGTAGCTCCATCGCATCAACGTGTCGGTACAGCCTTCAGGAGTACTCACCAGCAACTGCACGTTATACTCACCAGGATTGGACAATGTGACCTCCGGGTTGACTAAGGAAGAGGAAAAAACAAGATTCCAGTTAAGGTCATAGATATTCCATAAAAAAATTAAATTTTCTTCCGCCGGAATAGTCATATTGTTGAACTTCACTTTCAACGGAGCACAACCCTCTTCCTGGTCGGCTTCAAAAGCGATTTTCGGTTTCACACTCAAACCGATCGTGATCGTATCCGAATTGGTACAGACCAGGGTGGAATCCTGGTTATAATCCGTTAATTTGACAATATAAGTTCCGGGAGCTACAACGAGAATCGAATCGGCGGTACGACCTGTGTTCCACCAATAGGTTGCTGTGGAACTGTTGACATTGGCACGCAAAACCGTGCTACCTCCGTCACAGATGTTGAAGTCGGGACCTAAGTTAGGAAATGCCGCGGGAGCTACCGTTACCACGAAGGTGGTATCCCAACGGCAGTTATACTCATCCACGATAGATAAGTCATAAGTAAAAGTTCCGGCGCTGTCCGCACGGATATGCAGACAATCAGGACTAATACTTGTCACGTTATAACCGTGGGATTCAATATGGTCCACAGCTACAACATAACCCCAGCCGCCGGGGATGATATCCGGATTTAACTCCAAAGACCATTCGCTGATCCAGCCGTTGTCTTTTCCCACATGATCGGTAACATGGATCGTCCATGTTCCGTTTAGGGGACAACCCAATAAATCATTCCAATCACCGGTAGCTTCGAAATCAGAACCAAGTAGATGATTAGGTTTGACAAAATATTGATTTACAGAACGACGGACCATGGGCGTGACGGATGCATCCCAGTAATAAGAAGGAATATCGTGATTCGGGGAATCATGTATTTTACCTATGGTAGAGACAGGAGACCAGGAATATTCATATGGAGTTCCCATCAAGGCTGAATTCGCTGATGTAGTACAATCATCCGGCTGTCCACCAGTAAAACAGGCTGTAGGTTCTCCCAGGTTAATACCACCTCCTCCCCGGCCAAACAACTCTACAAAATTTCCATTCGGACAGTAAAGTCTTACTGATAAATCATTCAGGTAACTATGTTCCATTGATACTTTCACACGGATCAGATCAGACAAAGTAGTTAATGTTTGTCCGGGATAAAAAATATCATAAATGACATCGGATGTATACGATACACCGCTACCGTCAGGTAAGAAAGTCGGATCGGAAACGCCTAATTCACCGGATACATAAGACTGGACCGTATCGATAATAAAGGCCGACGTAAAATCAAATCCCACGCAAAAGTCAACTTCCGAACCCTGGCAAATGTCCGGCATGCCGGGTATAGCACGGATCGGATTGCCGGATACACGGATACGCCCTACAACCGTATCGGACGGACAACCCTGTACATCCACCGCCCAAACCGATACATCCCAGCCCCGCACGTCATTGAAGGAAACCGTTGCCTGGCGGTGTTCTCCTTCCACGGATTGCGGACCTTTGATATTCCAGTAAAACTTAGTGGTCGCATCACTTTGGTTGTAATACTGGTTATTGTTATAGTAATCCCCTTCCGGAGTGAAAGTAAGGGTTTGCCCTTTGCAGACATTCCAGTAAATAAAACTATCCGTTTCAGTAATGGTGACGGGAATGGAGGTTTTAAGATTTAAATCGAAAGTCTGGCAATTTTGGGCGAATCCTTTTGGAATCAAAAATGAAACCCATAATAATAGCATAAGAATAATTCTTCCATTCATGGCGGCGGTATTAAAGTTGTAAAAATGATTTCTTCTCCTAAAAATATTAACTCAATTCTCTTTTATGGACGTCATAAAGAAAAAATTGTTCCCTCATAATCGACCCAAATGGAATTTTTATTTCTCGAAAAATCTTAATATATAATAAAATACAATAATTAATTATTTTTTAATGAATATACAACACTCCTCCATGATATTTTATTTTCATAAATTTACCTTTATCACTCCGGAGTGAAAGTAAGGGATTGTCCTTTGCATTCCAGTAAATAAAACTGTCGGTCCAGGTGATGATGAAAAATCTGGATATTTTAAGGTCAATATTAAAAAGTTGACCATCTTTGCCGGTTTCTTTCAGAATGCAAAATAATACCCATAATAACAGATATTTTCCCATTCATAGCGTTTATAATTAACGTTAAAAGGATACCTTATTCCGAGATTTACTCTCTGCAATAAAGGCATAATAAAAAGATTGTTCCCAAATAATACTTTATTTAAGTGATTACTTGGGAACAATCTAAATATAATCTAAAAATACGATTACTAATTAATTTTCTCGGACAATAGACAAACTTCCGTGATATTTTACTTCTTTAACTTTTCCTTTATAATAGAAAGCGTAAAAATAAACACCGTCACTCAGGTTACTACCATCGAAGTATCTCTCTCCTACCACAATCTCTTCGCCTTTCATATACGTATCGTAATTCTCAGCATGGTACACACGTTTACCCCAACGGTCATATATATGAAGACTGTTTGTCCGGTATTTGTCCGGATCTTCATGGTTGATGTTCGTATTCAGGTTTTTGATCGCGAACACATCATTATAGCCGTCGCCATTGGGTGTGATCACGTTCGGAAACTCAAGGTCAGCTTCGATCACTACACGGTGCACAATCTCATCCTCACATCCGTGTTCGGTCGAGATGAATAACTTCACATCGTAATCGCCCCAGTCCGAATAAGTATGCGTCGGACTGAATTCACTCGAATCTATAGTACCGTCTCCAAAATCCCAGTACCATCTCACCCCGGGCATCGTCGCATAACTTGAATCCGAATAGTTACGGAAATAAATCTCTCCGCCGTCGCTCAACATCGATTCCTCAGGATGGGCGGAAAACTCGGCATACGGTTGCGGATGGACTTTCAGGTAACTCCACCGCATCAACGTGTCGGTACACCCTTCAGGAGTACTCACCAGCAACTGCACATTATATTCCCCGGGATTGGACAATGTGACCTCCGGGTTGACTAAGGAGGAGGAGAAAACAAGATTCCAGTTAAGATCATAGATATTCCATAAGAATGACAGTTCTCCTTCCGTCGGAATAGTCATGTTATTGAACTTCACTTTCAACGGCGCACAGCCCTCTTCCTGGTCGGCTTCAAAAGAGATTTTCGGCTTCACATTCAAACCGATCGTGATCGTATCCGAATTGGTACACACCAAAGTGGAGTCCTGGTTATAGTCCGTCAATTTTACAATATAAGTTCCGGGAGATATAACCAATATAGAATCGGTGGTACGGCCCGTATTCCACCAATAAGTCGCTGTGGAACTGTTGACATTGGCACGTAAAACCGTGCTGCCTCCGTCACAGATGTTGAAGTCGGGACCTAAGTTGGGAAACGCTGCGGGAGCTACCGTTACCACGAAGGTAGTATCCCAGCGGCAGTTATATTCATCCACGATAAACAGGTCATAAGTAAAGGTTCCGGCGCTGTCGGCGCGGATGTGCAGACACTCGGGACTGATACTCGTTACATTATAACCCTGGGCTTCGATATGGTCCACAGCTACAACATAACCCCAGCCGCCGGGGATGATATTCGGATTTAATTCCAAAGACCATTCGCTGATCCAGCCGTTATCAGCACCTATATGGTCTGTAACCTGGATAGTCCATCTTCCGTTCAGCGGACAACCAATCAAAGCATTCCAGTCACCCGTGGCCTGGAACTCAATATCCGGCAATACGTGGTTTACGGCAGTAGTCTGTCTTCGCACCATAGGCGTAACCGCCGCATCCCAGAAATAGGAGGGATTACCCCAATTCCAGGTGTTATGGATAGTACCGTTGGTAGAAGTCGGAGACCAGTAATAGTCATAAGTAGTACCCATCAAAGCTGAATTCGCTGATGCCGTACAATCATCCACGCCTCCGGTCATAAAGCCGCAACCTGAGGGCTCTCCTAATAACGTGGTACTTCCTCCCTGTCCGAATAATTGTACAAGGCTTCCGTTGGGACAGGAAAGCCGAACCGATAAGTCACCTAAATAACTATGCTCCATAGATACTTTCACACGGATTAAATCGGATAAACTACTGAGGGTTTGTCCGGGATAGAAAATATCATAATTTACATCGGAAGTATACGATACACCGCTCCCGTCAGGTAAGAACGTAGGATCGGAAACTCCTAATTCACCGGATACATAAGACTGGACCGTGTCGATAATAAAGGCCGACGTAAAGTCAAAGCCCACACAAAAGTCAACTTCCGAACCCTGGCAAATGTCCGGCATACTGGGTATGGCACGGATCGGATTGCCGGCAACGCGGATACGCCCTACAATCGTATCGGAAGGACAACCCTGCACATCCACCGCCCAAACCGATACATCCCAGCCCCGCACGTCATTGAAGGAAACCG
>CALECM010000099.1 GCA_937949745.1 uncultured Bacteroidales bacterium
AGAGACAATCTGGAAAATCGAAGAGAATATTTTGCCGAACAGAGTCGTTTCACTTTGCAGGGAATGATTATATTCCGTAAAAAAGAATATGACGGTCCCCACCAAAATAATAAGAAAAGTAGTCTGGAGGACTATGGTGGTTCCCGGCAGTAGTTTCTTCCATTTATACTTTTTTCTTTCCCGCACCATTTTGGGACTAAAACAATCACTCAAGGTCACAAAACCTATTCCTCCTAAAAAGACCATAATCATAATGATGGTTTGGGGAATATAGCTGTGTACGACCATCTGATTCATAAAATTACTGTTCCACAATGAAAAGCCAGCGTTATTAAAGGCCGAAACTGCATGAAAGATCGCGTAGAAAAAGGTTTCCCCTTCCTGCGCAAAGGTCCCGGATCCCTTCCAATATACGTACAGCAGGAATGTTCCCACTGCTTCCACGATCAGGCTGGACACCACAATATGTTTCAATAAAAGGAAAGAATCCGACACTTTATTGGCAGACATCATATCTTTTACCATATGCTGGTAACGTAATCCGGTATTGGTACGGGATAAAAAAGCCGTAAAAAATGTAGCGAAAGTTAAAATACTCATACCGCCCAATTGGACCAGGATCAGGATCACTACCTGTCCTTTGAAAGTAAAATCCTTCCCGATATCCAACACCGACAATCCGGTGACACAACTGGCGCTGGTGGAGGTAAATAAAGCGTCGACAAATGATATGCCGTGAGTGGTCATCCGGGGGAGTAATAATAAAACGGTGCCGATAATGATCAAAAAAAGAAAAGAGAAAAGCATCAGCTTGGGAGGACTTAAATTAAAGCGGGTGAAAAAAACGGATGTCTTGGATAATTCCAACAATACGATAACCAGAAAATAAAACTGTATAAAGAGGATATAATACTCATTGAATCTTTGATTGGCCAGCGCTTCCCTGCCTCCCGGGAAAACCAGTACGATAAAAAAATGAAAAATCAGCAGAAGGATCAGGATAAATTCGAAAGCCGTTTCTTTAATATATTGCGGACGTTTTAAAGAATAAAACATCAATATAAAATATTTGACGATATAGAAAACCAAACTTCCATAAATAACTCCCTGTATCAACTGTTTTACAGATTCGGTGATAAAAAAACCATGATAAATAATGATGGCCACAATCGTAATAAGGGAAACCAATACGCTGAATATCCGCATTATCCTGGTAATCCGGTCCTGATAACTCACGATATGCATATCTAGTCGCAACCTAAAATCACTGACCGATCTTTGGTTCATAACTTATTGATTGATTTTGATAAAATTTTCCAGATCATAACTCTTCCCGAAAAGCACAAACACATCATTTTCCATAATCACGGTCGATGTATCCGGCACTCCGATAATATGTTCCTTGGTACCGATTTTATCCGAAATAACTTCTTCAAAAGCTCTGCGGATAGTAATAAGACTTAAACGATGATTGTCCCTGAAGTCGATATCGTTCAGTGTCATCCCGATCAGCCGGGCAGGTGCTTTGATTTCCGCTATCTTATATTCATCCGGCAACTGAAGGTAAGAGATCATATTAGGATTCAGGAGTCTTTCCGCGAAAAGGGTTCCTATCTCGTCTTCCGGAGAAAGGAATTCGGTAATACCCATTTTCTCCAGGATCACCCGCTGGCTATCACCCATGGTACGACAGATAATCCTACGGACTTCCAGATCCAGAAGATTGGCCGCACAAAGAAGCCGTGCGTTGAAATCATTACCTATCGCCACGATCACAGCGTCAAATTCCTGGATGTTTTCGCCGACCAAAGCTTTCTTATTGGTAGCGTCAATACTTACGGCATAGGCTACATCTTCGGATATATCCTGAATAAGGTTAATATCGGAATCTATAACCAGGACTTCGGCTCCACGTTCGGACAGTGCCCGGGCAATGGCCGACCCGAAATGTCCGGCACCAATAATCGCAAATCTTTCTCTAACCATAATCTTAATTATTTTTGGGGCGCAAAGATACGATTTTTGTTTTGCATGGATACGATAAGATGACAAGCGGATCATAAAATAAAAATAACTTAAAATCAATTACTTAAACCGAAAACCCTATCTTAAACCTATCAAACTATAATTAAATATTATTTTAATTTCACAATAAATTCACATTTTTGAAATTTATATTCCGGATTTAATTCATTTTATTCAGGAAAATAAGAAAAACTTCCCAGATGGAATTTAACCCGGAAATTCCACATTTTTATATCGGTAAAATCTCCCCGGCAAAGGGAAAATGTGTTATTTTTGCTATCTCAATATTGAACCATGGCCCATAAAATTTTAATCGTTGAAGATGATCCCTCCTACGGATTGGTCATCAAAAACTGGTGTCAGAAAAATGAGTATGAGGCGTTATTGGTTACATCCGCTAAACAGGCGAAAAAAGCAATCTCCGATAACTCATTTGATTTGGTATTAACGGATTTACGTTTACCCGACGGGGACGGGATCATGCTTCTGGGGTGGATCAGGGAACAGAAATTCCCTATACCCGTAATCATCATGACCAGTTATGCCGAAATTCCCAGTGCCGTCGCAGCGATGAAGCTGGGAGCCTCCGATTATCTTGAGAAACCCGTCAATCCTGTTTTCTTAAAAGAAAAGATAGATCAGATCCTGGAACAGACACCTGCCTCCCTAACTCCTAAAACCATCAAATCAACCAAATCAAGTTCGGATATGGTATATGGAAAATGCGAATCTTCCAGAAAAATGCACCAGCTTATCGAGCTTGTGGCTCCGACGAAGATGTCGGTATTGATCTTAGGGGAAAGCGGAACCGGTAAAGAATATATTGCCCGGCTCATCCATGACGGAAGTCCAAGGCACTCATCTCCCTTTATCGCGGTTGATTGCGGCAGCCTTTCCAAAGATTTGGCACCCAGTGAACTATTTGGACATTTAAAAGGATCTTTTACTTCGGCAATTTCAGATAAAAAAGGGGTTTTTGAGCAGGCTTCCGGAGGAACCGTCTTTCTGGATGAAATCGGCAATCTTCCTTATGAAGTTCAGATACAGCTTTTAAGAACCCTACAAGAGCAAAAAGTACGACCGGTAGGTTCCGCTACGGATATTAAGGTGGATGTTCGTATCGTGGCCGCCACCAATGAAAATCTCCAGGAGGCTATTACCAAAAATTTATTCAGGGAGGACCTCTATCACCGCCTTAATGAGTTTACGATTGAAGTCCCTTCTTTAAGAGAAAGGGCAGAGGATATACCTTCATACGCCGATTTTTTCTTACAACAAGCCAATGAGGAATTAGGAAAAGCAATCAAGGGTATTTCCAAAAAAGCCATACATATTTTGCAAAATCATCATTGGAGCGGAAATTTGCGGGAATTGAGAAACGTGATCAGGCGTGCCGCACTTTTCGCCCAGACAGATGAGATCATACCTGATAATTTACCTTTCCTTACGAATGATCTTCCTCCGGAAAAGGAAGAGACCACTTCATTTACAGATAATGAGCCGGACAGAATCAGGATCGCATTGAAAAAAGCCGGAGGCAATAAAACCATGGCTGCCAAAATGCTCAATATCGACAGGAAAACCCTTTACAATAAAATGCATCAGTACGGTATCAATTTTTAATATCCGGTTCCTTATCCTTTATCACCGTAATCACATTCTCAGCAAGAACAATCAGATGCTCCGTATCTTGTTCCCAATCCGGATATTCCTCTACCGAACATTCACGCATCCGGTCCATTTTGGTTAATACCGGAATCGCCTCATGAATGTGAAGCTGGGTAAACATGGGCAGCATTTTATGCGCGATTTGCTGTATGGATTTCAGATCCTTTTTCTCAAGAGATGCCCGGATAGATCCGATATTCTCCATTGTAGAGTCGGTAAATACCTGTAAGATCTGCCTGACAGCTTCCATATCCCCATCCATTATTTCCCTTAAAGAATTAAGGTTATATAATGGCCCCCCCGGAACTGACGCCTTCTTAGCCAGTCCTAACAAAAGACTTAATTTAGTAAGTGAAAATGGCTTAGGCAAATAATCCGTAAATCCATAATCCCTGGTTTGCTCTTTGGTAAGTTCACTTCTTGCCGTCATCAGAAATACCGGAATATCGGCGTTGAGTTGTCGTATTTTTTTGAGAATATCCATTCCGGTAACGGCACCTATTTCCATATCGGTGATCACCGCGTCATATTCGTCCAGATGTGTTGCCACTTCCTCGAACTGGGCTAAAGTAAAACATAATTCCGTTTCACATCCCAATCTGTACAGCATTTCCCTGACCATAACCAATAAGGCTTCATCATCGTCCACCACCACTATTTTTCCTTTATCCTTGGTCAAAACAAAATTTTCCATCGCCGCTTCCTGCTGACCGGGATCCGCTTCCGAAGCCAGTAATGCCGGGATCCGTACTTCGATTTGCGTCCCTTTTCCTTCTTCTGAAATCACGGATATTTCACCTTTCAACATTTCCACAAGTCCTTTCACCACGAACAGACCGAATCCGCTTCCTTTAGCCAAGGCACTGTTTCTGTCAATACGGGAAAAAGGTTTAAATAATTGCTTCATATGGTCTGCGGGGATTCCGGTTCCGGTATCCGTAATTACAAAATAGATAAAGTCTTTATGGTGAACCACCCTGAAACCAATCTTTCCTTCTACGGTATATTTTACGGCATTGGATAATAAATTGGCTAATATTTGCTGGATTTTGATCTTATCATTACGCAAAATCAAAGTGTCGTCAATTTTGGGTTCATATTCAAAACGGAGATTCCGGTGGGCCGCGATGGGTATAAACATTTCAGCAATATCATCGCACATTTTCTTCAGGTAAAAATTGCTTTCCGTAACTTTCAGTTTTCCTTGTTCCAAACGGGAAAACTCCAGTAAATTTTCCAGTAAGGTAAGAATATACCTGCCGGAATTTTCCACCGACGATATTCCTTCCAGCTGGTTTACTATTTCCGGATTGTGGTGCCACAAATCCACATAGCCCAGAATAGAAGTCAACGGAGCTTTGATATCATGAGAGACCGAAAGCAACAATTTATGCCGTTCTTCCATCAATTTACGGGTTAGGTTATTGGCTTCTTCCAGCTCCTTCCGCGCCCTGTAACCCCGGTTAAGATCATTAAATATTAATATTACAAACAGGAATACCAGTACAAAGGCAACGAACATTCCCAGTAAGAGAAGATGATAATTTTTCTGCACGATATTCTCACTTTTCTCCACTTCCCTCATGATGGATTGCAGGGTTTCTCTGTGAAGTGCCAGTAAAAGTGTGGAAAGTTGGGAAGAAATCTCCTGGTCGGAAAATATCAATTGGTTGATCTGTTTTTTTATTCCGCTCATCTGATCCGTATATGTACGGCTTGCCTGCTCAGATACATTGCGCACGTCGGAAATAATCTGCAGGCTATCGGTTACGGGAATCTTCAGGGTATCATATTTAAGAGTACTGACTGTGAGTAAAGTATCGATACTTTTATTAGGTGCGAATAAATTCTGGAGCCTTTTCCAGAAGTTTTTTTTAGGGGCGGTCTGCATGGTCGTATCCTGGTAGGTAGTGACCAACAATATGGAATCCCGGAAATCTACCGGCTCGTAACGCTGTAACTTCTGGGTAATGGAATCAAAAGGATTTTCTCCCCTGAGATTCCTGTCAAGATCCGCTATAATTAACCTGTTCTTATCCAGAAGACTGCCGATCGCCATAATATTATTATTCATGAAAGGGTCACCTGAAATACCAAGTAAGGTATCGATAATGGAATCCAGATTTGAGGATATTTCCCTGAATTCGGTTAAATATCCCCTATTTTGGGAAGAAACATAAAAAGTCACCGCATTTTGGGCTTTATGCACATTGTAGATCAATTCATTCGTAAGTGCCAGAATTTTATTGTACTTATCGATATTCTTTTTTTGAACCTCAATATTACCACGGAAATTATAGATATAAAATATCATTCCCACACAGATCAGGACCACTATACTGGAAATCAGAATAATATTAAAGCGAATTTTGTTCTCAATATTTTTTTTCATGGTAATTTGTAAAGGTTTTTTACCCAATTACAAAATTAAATATCTTTTATTTATGTATGAGATAAAATAGCCAAATAAATAAAATAACGGATTCCACAACTAAAAGTGTGGAATTTTTCCACAATTCCACACTTTTCTATCCTGTAGATTTTTTTGCTAACAAAAAAATATATCTGAATATAAGCTATTTAGAAAAAAATAATAGGATTGGAATTATTTGGCACAGGGTTTGCCAGTATTAAGGTTGAAATCAAATAATAAAAACCTAAAATCAAAAGTCATGAAAACATTAATTTTAACAGCAGCATTAATTCTCGGAACATTCACGTTCGCAAATGCACAAACCTCAGACCCGGTTCCTCCGAAAGACACTACTTCAATGGTGATGTTAGCCCAAAACATGGATGACGGATACGTTACAGTAAAAGTTGAACAATTGAGCGACAAAATACAAGCCGCAATAAAAAACAACTATCCTAATTATACGGTTAAAGCTGCTGCTTACAACGCAGAACAGAAATTGGCTAAAATAACCCTTGTTGCCAAAGAAGGTGGAAGTGAAAAAGTTGTGATCTTCAATGAAGAAGGTCAGGAACAAAAATAAAATATTTACTTAATTAGCCTGAAAGCTGTCTTCCTTTGGGAGACGGCTTTTTTATTAAGTAATCCATAAAAACTATCCTGTTAACCCGTAAAGACGTCATCCTCTGCTGTTCATACTGCCTTCATCCGGATTGATCTGATCGATACCGGCTTTTACTTTTTCATCATTGACGATATTATTGTCATTCCGGTAATTTGCTTTTTTATTTTTTTCCCCGTCGATTTCTTCCATGGTTATGTCGATATCCTGCGATGCCTCCCTGTCGGATAGGATCTCGGTGGAAACATTTTCTTTTTTTTCTTTTTCCTGATTTTCCATAGCTTATAATATTTGTTTCTTCAACAGTCTTGTATTAATATTGTTCAGGCCGGAATTACCCGGTTCAGAAACTATCTTACAGATAACTATTCACGATTATATGCTTATGAATGAATTAACACTGAACCAATCCATAAAAGTTCTTGTTGTTAAAAAAAAGTAAATATTTAATATGAAAAGATCTTTATTAATTGTTTTTCTGATCTTCATGTATTTTTATTGTCATTCACAACAGGTCGAAGATATGCGTTGGACCATTTATAATACCGGCAATTCAGGAATTAACAGCGATAATATTACCCGCATCGGTATTACACCAAACGGCACCAAATGGATCGGAACCTATACGGGGATGAATCGTTTCAATAATACGTGGACGATACTAGATCATGAGAGTCATAATATACAATACTTTAATATTGCTTCCCTGGCTGTGGAAAATGATTCGTCGCTATGGATCGGGACCTTCGTTGAAGGAATGATCCGTTTAAAAGGTGAACAATGGGAAATCTATAATAGTCAAAATTCACCTCTCTTAACAGGCATTATCCGGGCTATTGCTATCGACAATAATGGAAATAAATGGGTAGGATCCTCGGAAAGCGGTCTTTATGAATTCAACGGGGAAACATGGATCCATTATGAAGATCAAAATTCAGGTTTACCTGATAACAGCATTCATTCTCTTTTCGTTACTGCGGATAACTCTGTATGGGTTGGAACGGAAGACGGCCTGGCCAGATACCATAACAGAGCCTGGGCACCTGCACACACCGTAGGACTTTACGGACAAACGGTAAATGCCATCACCGCTAATCATCATGGAGATATGTTCTTTGGAACCCATAACGGTCTGGCAAGACTCCGGAACGGCAATTGGGAAATTTTCACCGAGCAGAACAGTCCCTTACCGGATAATGAAATATACGCATTGGCAACAGATACTTCGGGACATCTATGGATCGGAACATCTTCAGGTATAACCAGATTTGATGGGAGAAACTGGTATACCTGGAATGATGATAATTCTCCATTACCGGAAAACTCTGTAAATGCCATAGCCATAGATAAAGATAATCATAAATGGATCGGGACCGACGGAGGCGGATTAGTCCGGTTAAGCGGGGATATCGCGACTTCAATACCTCAATATACAAATACTTCTCACAATTTTATCGTCAAACCTAATCCGGCTAAAGATAAAATCACCATTTTATTTAATGAAGAAATGAGTCATAGCGATATTGAAATTATTGCGTTATTGGGAAAGGTCTTAAAAAAGGTCTCCGTATCCGGAACTCATGTTGAAATACCGGTAAATGATCTGTCCAGCGGTTTGTATCTGATCAAAATCAAAACCGGTCATGAGGTGATCACGAAAAAATTAATCATCAAATAATATATAAATATACCATTATGAAAATAACACAGAAAAATAATGAAAAGAACGGCGCTTTTTTTGCTATGGATAATGAAACCGTAGCCGGAGAAATGACTTATGTATGGGGAGGCGATAAACAGATCATCATCGATCATACGGAAGTGCTTCCACAATACGAAGGACAAGGCATTGGAAATGAAATGGTCAAGAAGTCCGTAGACTTTGCGCGGGAAAAACACATTAAGATATTACCGCTTTGTTCATTTGCCCAAAGCGTTTTCGAAAAAACTCCTGCTTATAAGGATGTATTGGCTTAGCCGAATTTACTATTCCGGATAACCCACCGGCTGTCCGAGTATGGCTTTACCGTTGCCAAATCCGGCCAGTTCTTTTATTTTATCCTTATTGATGCTACCTATGGCGACTGTATTCAGTTTGGCCGAAGTACAATACAGATAAACATTTTGACTGATGTTACCACAATCGGTAGCGCCATAGAGATCCATTGCTTCCTGGGGCATTCCCTGCATTTTATCGTAATTTGCTACGTAAACAAGAAGCAATGGCGCTTTTTTTGCAAAATCACCAAGAGCTATTTCCGCACGGTAATCCCCTTTCCTGACCTGTTTGAGCTGATGCCGGGTATGATCATAGAGGTAAATACCTTCAGGAATAAAAATGTAAATATCGATTTGCTGCATATTCCTGGCAGTAGGAGCGGTACGGCGTCCGTCTTCACGGTTGATGCCATCCGCTGCCCATAACAAATTGGAAAGTTCTGACATAGGCAAGGCCCTGTCGGCAAACTGGCGGGCGGATTTTCGTGCCGCCAGTACTTCCATCAAAGGTTCTCCTCCGGTTTTCTGCGGAGCAGGTAATATTATATCTTGTGCCTGTAGAGTAAATCCGGCCAAGAGTAGACAACTGATCAGGATATTTTTCATTACTTTATTTCGTTATTTTTATTACCGTTACGAGGTTTGGCGATCGATTCGCGCATTTGGGTATCGGATTTGATATTCTCGAGTTTGTAATAATCGATCACACCTAAATTTCCATTCCTGAAAGCATCTGCGAGAGCCAGCGGCACTTCGGCTTCCGCCAAAATAACCTTAGCGCGTGCTTCCTGAGCGATGGCTTTCATCTCCTGTTCGAGGGCTACCGCCATAGCACGACGTTCCTCGGCTTTCGCCTGGGCGATATTTTTATCCGCATTGGCCTGGTCCATTTGTAAAAGCGCCCCGATATTCTTTCCAACATCGACATCGGCGATATCAATGGACAAGATCTCAAAAGCGGTCCCGGAATCAAGTCCTTTATTCAATACCAGTTTTGATATGGAATCAGGATTCTCCAATACGGCTTTATGTGTAGCTGCAGAACCGATAGCGGACACGATACCTTCCCCTACCCTTGCGATGATCGTTTCTTCTCCGGCACCTCCTACCAATTGTTTAATATTGGTACGAACGGTTACACGGGCTTTGGCGATCAGCTGGATCCCGTCTTTAGCCATAGCGGCTACCGGCGGCGTATCGATTACTTTCGGGATAACGGAAGTCTGGATGGCTTCCAGAATATTACGTCCTGCCAGATCAATGGCAGTGGCGGATTTAAAATCGAGAGGGATATTAGCCTTATCGGCTGAAATAAGGGCGTTCACCACCGGAGTAACATGGCCACCTGCCAGATAATGTGCTTCCAGTTGGTCGCGGTTTAATTTGATTCCGGCTTTTGTTCCCGTTATCAAAGCGTTCACGATAACGCTCGGCGGAACTTTTCTCCATCTCATCAATATTAATTGGATTAATGAGATTCTTACGCCATTAAGCAGCGCGTTGAACCATAAGCCTATCGGGACCATCCAAAGTAAGAAAATTAAGAGAAAAAGGGCTACTACGAAGATAATGATTGTTGTGGGTTCCATAATTATAATTTTATTTTAGTTTTACAAATACTTTATTTCCTTCTATGCCAGTTACGACGATAGGGCTGTTTACATCAATAAATCCGTGGGTCGAAGAAACTTCCACCACTTCCCCGTTAAATTTTCCTTTTCCCATCGGAGCCAGTCTGGAGAGCGCGACACCTTCAACCCCGATTTGGATTTTCGATTCATCTATCTCGTTAACTTTACTGTCGATATTGGTCTTTAACATAAGTTTACGCCACGTTTTCGTTCTCAACGTCAATACGATCACGACAATGGAAACCACAATAGTGGCCACCAATGTAATATTCCCGATCATGATCCCATATTCCACATAAGAGCCGACAATCCCGCCGATGATCATCAGGCATCCTATAATGCCGACAATCCCGCCCGGAATAACCAGAACTTCAAGAATAAGTAAGACTAGTCCCAGGAGGATCAATAAGATAATAAGGCCAATATTCATTACGACTGTATATTTATGATATAATAATTTTTCTTTCCTTTCTGAACCAGGATATATTTATGATTAATCAGGGCACCTGCATCCACGACGAAAGAAGCGTCGATCTTTGCTTTATTAACGGACACCCCGTTGTCTGTCAGCATTCTGCGGGCTTCTCCTTTTGAAGGGAAGATATGGGTGAGGTCGGTAAGAAATTCCACAACGGGAATACCATCCGCTATCTGTCCGGCAGTTAAATTAACCTGCGGGACTCCCTCGAAAATATCCAGGAATATTTTTTCCGGCAATGAAGCGAGGCTCTCTGCCGTCCCTTTCCCGAAAAGGATTTCCGACGCATTTAACGCCGCTTCATAATCTTCTTCGGAATGTACTTCTATGGTAAGGTACTTTGCAAGGGTTTTCTGTAATATCCTGAGATGAGGAGCCGCTTCATGTTCTTTTTCAAGATTATCGATCTCCTCTTTGGTGAAAAGTGTAAAAATCCGGATATACCGTTTGGAATCCTCATCCGAGCAATTCAGCCAGAATTGGTAAAAGGCGTACGGTGAAGTTTTTTCAGGATCCAGCCAGATATTACCTTTTTCACTTTTCCCGAATTTACCTCCGTCCGCTTTGGTTATCAGGGGACAGGTAAGCCCGAAGACTTCCCTACCCGCTTTTCTTCTGATCAATTCCGAACCGGTGGTAATATTTCCCCATTGATCGGATCCGCCCATTTGCATCCTGCAATTAATCGTCTGGTTAAGATGATAAAAATCATAAGCCTGAACCAACTGGTAAGAAAATTCGGTAAATGACATACCGTCCACCTCGCCGCTGAAACGCTTTTTAACGGAATCCTTGGACATCATGTAATTAACGGTAATGTGTTTCCCTACATCACGGATAAATTCCAGGAAAGAAATCTTACTCATCCAGTCATAATTATTCACAAGTATCGCTTTCTTATCATTTTCAGAATCGAAATCCAGGAATTTGGACAGCTGCTTCCGGATACACGCTACGTTATGCCGAAGCGTTTCCTCATCCAACAGATTACGTTCCTGGGACTTACCCGACGGATCGCCGATCATGCCCGTGGCCCCTCCGAGTAATACTACCGGCTGATGGCCGCAATGCTGGAAATGTTTCAATATCATCACGCTCACCAAATGCCCGATATGAAGTGAATCTGCAGTAGGATCAATGCCCACATAGGCACTGGTCACCTCTTTTGCCAATTGCTCTTCGGTTCCGGGCATGATATCCTGCAACATGCCGCGCCATTTTAATTCTTCAACAAAATTCATCGATCAACAGAATTTAATTCATAATATTTACATACCATTTCCCTTCAACCCGGTTAAGGTAAAAAGAGACATTATTGTGGACACTATCCAGATAAACATCACAATTATAGCGTATAACGGAATCATTTATTATTTCTTTCCCGCCATGGGTTAAAGACACTTCGGTATCCTGCATACGCTGCAATTCCTGCGGGGTAATCATGGCTTTAATCAGTTCGATAAAATCACGGGACTCGGGAGTGGCATATTTTTTTGCTTCATCCAATTCGCCTTTGTACCAATGATATATAAAATCATCCATTACCTTTTCAGGTTTCGGCTCACAACTAACGAAAAAGAAAACGAGAAAAGAAAAACATAAACAATGAATACCGACACTAAAGTTTCTCATCTCCTATATAATGAATTGTAGTGCAAATGTACGACTTTTTTACAAATAGATCGCTTTTCAATTATATGGAAATAGTTTCCCCGTCAATACCCAGAAAAACATTGGAAGGAAGTTTTTTCATCACATCTTCATATTTACCCATGGAATGCCCTACATGGGTAAGATAGGCTTTTCCGGGCTTAAGCCGTTCAATCACCGCTAAAGCCTTTTCCAGATTAAAATGCGAATAATGTTCTTTTTCACGAAGGGCATTAATAACCAGGACATCAAGATCATATAATTTTTTCAATTCTTTTTCCGCGATGAAACTGGCGTCTGTAATATAAGCCAATCTTCCTATCCTGTAACCCAGGATAGGAAGATGCAGGTGTTTGACATGGACAGGTATCACACAAATATTTTCTATATAAAACGGATCATCCTGTACCGGAATAAGATGTAAGTCAGGCACTCCGGGATATTTAAAGGTTTTAAAAGCGTAATCGTAATCTTTGGCAATCACGTTGAGTACCCTCTTCAAGCCGTAAATATTCATGGTTTTTTCCGTCATGAAATTTATAGGCCTTATATCGTCAATACCGCCGATATGGTCTTTATGCTCGTGGGTTACGAGAATGGCATCAATTTTAG
Organism: uncultured Bacteroidales bacterium; assembly: GCA_937949745.1. Taxonomy (GTDB): domain Bacteria; phylum Bacteroidota; class Bacteroidia; order Bacteroidales; family WCHB1-69; genus JAGVVH01. Next base: position 13,098 of record CALECM010000099.1, read on the forward strand.
TAATATGGTTAGTGAGAAGTTGTTGTCTCAGATCCGGACCGGCATCAATGAGGATGGAAACCCCGTCTGTTTCTACCAGAGCGGAAGTCCGCAAACGTTTATCCCTGGGATCCCCGGAAAGACAAACTTCGCAAGGGCATCCGATGACGGGCACACCTTGCGAAGTTCCTGTTCCTAAAAAAGTGAGTTTCATTTACTTTTTTTAAACAATGCTTTATTTTAAACCTCTGTTTTTCAATAAAGGTTCAATGGAAGGTTCTTTACCTCTGAAGTCAAGGTATAATTTCATAGGATCTTCCGTATTTCCTTTTTCGAGGATGTTTTTCCTGAAAGAAGTAGCTACTTCCTGATTGAAAACACCTTTTTCCCTGAAAGCCTCGAAAGCGTCGTTGTCCAATACCGCAGACCAGGTGTAGCTATAATAACCGGCGCTATATCCGCCAGAAAAAATATGCTGGAAATAAGTGCTTTTGTAACGGGGTATAATCTCCTGTATCAAACCGATTTTTTTCATCGCCTGGGTTTCAAAATCAGGTAAAGTAATGGTTTGGGGTTGGGTAATCGTATAATAATCCATATCCAGAAATGAAGCGGCCAGTAATTCAGTATTAATGAATCCTTGTCCATAAGTAGAGGCAGCCTCAATTTTAGTAATCAGCTCGTCGGGAATAGCTTCTCCGGTCTGGTAATGTTTCGCATACATTTTCATCACTCCCGGATCACTCGCCCAATTTTCCATAATTTGAGAAGGAAGTTCCACAAAATCGCGGGAAACATTGGTTCCGGACAGAGATCTGTAGTGGCATTTGGATAACATGCTGTGTAATCCGTGACCGAATTCATGGAAGAAAGTTTCAGCCTGGTCGAAATTCAACAAAGAAGGCTTGTCTCCTGTGGGAGAAGTAAAATTCATTACTAAAGAAACTACCGGAATCACATTCTTCCCGTCCCTGTCAATATATTGTTCACGGAAATTTGTCATCCAGGCACCACTTCGTTTGCTTTCCCTGGGATGGTAATCCATATAAAGTATCGCAATCACGTTATCTCCCTCTTTTACTTCGTAAGCTTCCACACTTTCTTCATATATGGGAATATTTTTATTTTCCTGGAAAGTGATACCGTATAAATTCCGGCATACCATAAAAATCCCTTCGCGAACAGCTTTCAAAGAGAAATAAGGACGAATAATATCATCGTCCAGATCATATTTTTCTTTACGTAATTTTTCAGAATAATATCTCCAGTCCCACGGTTCCAGTTTAAAATTGCCGCCTTCCGCCCTGATCATCCCGTTATATTCGGCAGCTTCTTTTTTAGCTTTTGCCAATGCGGGCGTCCAGATCGATTGAAGCAGGTTATTTACAGCCTGTGGGGTTTTGGCCATATTATCATCCAATACGTAAGCCGCATAAGAATCAAATCCGAGAATACGGGCCCTCTCCAGCTGAAGATTAACAATATCATTAATTATAGGACGGTTATCCACATCTCCGGAGGTGCAGCGTGAAGTGTATGCATCCCACAACTCTTTTCTTAATTCCCTGTCTTTACAGTTTTGAAGGAAAGGCTCCATACTGGGAAGATGAATCGTGAATACCCATTTCCCTTTTGTAGCTTCGTCTTTATTGCCGGCTTCTGCGGCAGCGGCTATCTGGTCGGCTGTCATCCCGTCCAGTCTGGCAACATCATCCACAACCAATTTATAATCATTCGTAGCCTTCAATACATTATTCCCGAAATTAAGGGATAAAAGGGATAGCTTTTCATTGATTTCCCGGAAACGGCCTTGCTGTTCGGCAGGCACGTTAGCTCCGCCTCTAACGAAATTCTTGTATGTCTCTTCCAGCAACCTCTGCTGTTCCGGCTCCAGATTTAATGATTCCCGCTGATCATAAACCGTCTTGATCCTTTCGAAGAGTTTCGCATTCAAAGAAATATCATCACCATGTTGGGTAACTTTCGGGGTTACGATCTCGGATATCCGGGTCATTTCATCCGAATTCATACATTCCGTGAGGTTAAAGAAAACGGCGGATACGTTATACAGAAGCTGTCCGCTATATTCCAGAGCTTCTACGGTATTTTGGAAAGTAGGAGCTTCGGCGTTATTCACGATTGCCTCGATCTCTTCCCGTTGTTGTTTGATTCCCTCATCAAAAGCGGGAATGTAATGTTCGGTTTTAATACGGTCGAAAGGAGGCACTCCATAAGGAGTATCCCATGTCTGGAAGAACGGATTGGCATTTTGGTCCTGTACCGTTTCCGTTTTTTTATTTCCGCATCCTATCAGCAGAATGCCGGAAAGTACTAATAATGTCATGTTTTTTCTCATAATTTTTATTTTAAAAATAGCATATTATCCTGTTAGTATTCTTTTTAAAGCAAGGCAAAAATACAAAAATTATCCAGCGAACGATCTTAATTCCTATAATTCCGGATTTTCGATTTCACAGTATTCACGATAAGTTCTTTCGATAGTTATTCTTAAAGAAACATCAATAATTTTTTATTAAAAATAAATTATTTATTTCGATAATTTATTATATTTGCACCGGAAAAGAATCACGATAATTAATGACGAACACCCCTGGCCGGAATTATGAAATATCAGCAGCATTTGAACAGTATACGCATCCGGATGCAATTTGTCTGCTTTTCCGTTATTTTGAAATTTCCCCAAAATATCAATATACTTTTCACGTCCGGTTTTATATTGTATTTTTGTACACTAAATCAGAAATTATGAGTTACCAGTTAGATTTTTCCCAAATTACCCAATATGACAACCTTGAATTGATCGCCAAACAAGTAGTGGAAGGATTTATAACCGGAATGCATAAAAGTCCGCTACACGGATTTTCAGTGGAATTTGCCGAACATCGACCTTACAATACAGGTGAGCCGACCAAACATATCGATTGGAAGTTATACGGCAAAACCGACAAATTATTCGTCAAAAGATTCGAAGAAGAGACCAATCTGCGATGTCATATTGTAATCGACACATCCTCTTCGATGTATTATCCCCAGCAGGAACATTACTCATTAAAAGAACCGAACAAGATCTTTTTTTCCATTTACGCTGCGGCGGCCCTGATGCAAATTTTCAAGAACCAGCGGGACGCGGTGGGTTTATCGCTATTTTCCGATACCCTGGAATTACAAACCCGGGATCGCGGAGGCACGAGCCATTATAAAATGATATACCGGGAACTGGAAAACGTTCTACAACCCATATCTGCGAACGTACAAAAAAAATCACGGGTAGTGGACGTTCTCCATACTATCGCGGAAAAAATACACCGCCGTTCCCTAGTGGTTATTTTCAGCGATATGTTCGAATCGGACGAAAGTACGGATGAACTGATGCTGGCCTTACAACATTTGCGGCATAATAAACATGAAGTAATGCTGTTCCACACCTACCACAAAAAACTGGAATTCGATTTTGCCTTCGAGAACCGTTTGTATAAATTTATCGATATGGAATCCGGCGAAGAAGTTAAATTCCATGCCAATAATATCCGTGACTATTATAAAACGGCTATCGGGGATTTCTTCCGGGAACTTACTCTAAAAACCGGACAATACCAGATCGACATGATACCCGCTGACATTACCAAAGGATTTGATCAAATTTTACTACCCTATCTCATCAAGCGACAAAAAACTATTTAATGTCTAAAATATATCCGAATACCAAATTACCCATTAATAAATGGAGCGAATCCAACCGTCCGCGGGAAAAATATATTGAAAAAGGGTTTCCCGCCTTATCCGATGCCGAACTCCTGGCCATACTGCTAAGGAGCGGCAACAGAACCGAATCTGCGGTCGATGTAGGTATCAGATTATTGACCATCAACGATGATAACCTCAACAAACTGGCGGAAATGTCCGTCAACGAACTCACGGCCATTAAAGGAATCGGTGAAGTAAAAGCCATTACCATAAAAGCAGCTTTCGAATTGGGACAAAGAAGGCGTTCCGCCAGTGTTCTTTCCCAAAGGAAAATAAAATTCGTCTCAGACCTGGTAGATCTTATGCAGGATAAGATTGCGGAAATAGATTACGAAGAATTTTGGGTCGTATTTCTTAATCAGGGTTCTGTGATACTGGGAGTGGAAAACTTCGGGAAAGGAGGAATTTCATCTACTTCCGTGGACATCCGGTTGATCATGAAAAAAGCGATCGAATACAGCGCTACCGGTTTATTGCTTTGCCACAACCATCCTTCCGGAGAAGTTAAACCCAGCCAACAGGATATTAACCTGACCCACCAAATTAAAAATGCAGCACAATACTTTAATATATCTCTTCTGGATCATCTGATCCTGCATAAAAATAATTACTACAGTTTTCATTCCGAAGGTGTATTATAAGAAATACGTTGCCAAGCAGGAATCCCTGACACTTCGGGCAATTTATTACGGATATAAAATATATTAAAATCGACGCATACCTAAAGGCATGCGGAAAGGTGATCCCGTAATCCCAAAGCTACCAAGCGGGAATCCCTAACGGGATTTCCGGTAGATATAATAGATAAAGGATAGGTTCCGTAATATTTTAAAATGATATTTAGGTTTGAATGTTTTTGTTCATTGAGAGACAGATTTCTTCCATAAAGATTATTCATTTATAGTAATGCATGAAAATTCTGGTTTAATTTGAAATACCTTTAGGCATTTCCGTCCGGTAATCGGTGAACTTTTCCACTCAAAGACGCATTTAGATATGCGACCAAAATGTTACCAAGCGGGAATCCCTGAGATGGTGCGGGCAATATTGATTACGGGTATCGACCATAATAATTATTTTCAAGATTGCCAATATGTCATTTGCAAAATAGCCAAAAATGCCATATTGTCGTTTTTCATTTTGGATTTATACCGGTTTTGGTATTGGTATGGTAATTGTTAGTTTAAGAATGAAATTAATTAAACAAACTTATTAACCAGGAGGTAATTATGAACAACTTAAGAAAAACAAACACCAATTCTTATCCTTATTATTTCACTTTATTCGATGATTTTATTCAAAGTAGTTTTCCTGAAATTTACCGTGAAAGGACACGTGAAAGAAAAGGAATACCGGCCGTAAACATCCATGAAAACGATCATCAATTTGAAATTGATATTGTAGCACCCGGTTTTGGTAAAGAAAATTTCGATATAGATCTTAAGGATAATGTATTAACGATCAAAGGCAAGATGGAGAAACAGGAAGGTGAAAATAAAAAATATTACCATCATGAATATTGTTGCTCCCAATTTGAAAGAAGTTTTACGATCCCCGATAATATAGAAACGGAAAAGATCGACGCCAGGTACAACCAGGGGATTCTTGAAATAGTATTGCCGAAATTGAAAGAAGAGAAAACAAACCACAGCTACCAGATTACGGTGAAATAGATTGTAGTCTAAGTTATTTTATTTTGTAAAACAGTCAGCCTGAATCAGGCTGACTGTTTTTATATATCAGTTTCTTTAAAAATAAGTATTTTTGCAATTAATAGAACCTTAACCATGGGAATGATCAATATTATCAAAGACCTTTTACGTGACCGCAATATCGTGATACTCGGATTCGGACGGGAAGGAATTTCCACCTGTCGCTTCATCAGGAAACATTTGCCGGATTTACCGCTTACTGTTGCTGATCAAAGCAAGTTAATCAATAAGGAAGAAATCGGGAACGATCCGAATCTGGTCATGAAATTCGGTCCGGGGTACGCCGACGGTCTCAATGACTATGACCTGGTAATCAAAACCCCTGGCGTCAACCTGAACCGTTTACCTTATTTGATAAATCCTCAAAAAATCACTTCCCAGACAGAACTTTTCTTAAAAGCTTTTTCTTCACAAACTATCGGGATTACGGGAACCAAAGGAAAAAGCACCACGGCTTCCCTTCTTTATCATATCATCAAACATGCCGGACGTAAAGTGTTATTGGCGGGTAATATAGGAATTCCTTTCCTGGATATCGCCGACAAAGTGGATCCGGATACGATGGTCGTTGCCGAACTATCAGCACACCAGTTGGAATTTCTGCAGATATCACCGCATATTGCCGTTATTTTAAATATTTTCCAGGAGCATCTGGATCATTTCTCTTCTTTTAATAATTATCAGCTGGCCAAACTCAATATCGCCAATTTCCAAAATGAAAAGGATTACCTGATTTATAATTACGATGACCTGTATATTCCGAAATTACTGGAATCCCATCATTCGAGAGCGAACTTAATCCCTTTCAGCAGGAATACCAAAGTGGAAAACGGAGCTTATTGCTACGGTACCGGAATCACTCTGGAACATGACGGAGAAGCTGTTGCAGGTTTTGACCTGAAGGATTTCCATCATTTACCGGGACAACATAATTTCAATAATGTTATGGCGGCGATTTTAGCAGCCAACCTACTCAATATCGATAATAAAGATATTTTAAATTCGTTAAAAACATACAAATCCCTTCCCCACCGGATCGAATACGTGGGCAAATTCCAGGGGATCCATTTTTACAACGACAGTATCGCTACTATACCGGAAGCAACCATTGCAGCGGTGAAAACGATCAGAAAAGTGGATACCTTGATTTTAGGAGGATATGACAGGGGAATTGAGTATACGGAATTAATCCGTTTTTTAGCGGAATCGAACGTGAGCAATATAGTTTTTACAGGTATGGCCGGACAAAGAATATTTAACGAATGGAAAAATGAGGGAGTAAAACTTCCGGAATCTTACCTTATCGAAAATGATTACCGTAGCATTGTCGAATTTTGTTATAGCCATACCCAAGCCGGTAAAGCCTGCCTCCTTTCTCCCGCTGCTTCCAGTTACGATCAGTTCAAAAATTTTGAGGAGAGAGGTGATATTTTTAAAAAAGAAGTCTTGAACATAGATCAATTATTAACCAAACACTCCAACCAATCCGTATGAAAAGGCATCATTTACTACTTTTTATAGCCATTTTATCATTTTTATCATTTTCCTGCAACAGGACCAAAAACACGGAACCCGTTACAGAAGAAGAGTATACATCCTGGGAAGAAATAGCGGAGTTTCCAACACCTTCCAATGCCGCCAAACCGGAAGAAGATCTTTCCGGCAATTTAATTGTCTTATCGGAAGATGATTTCACGACCATGATCACGGATATTGACAATCCCAAAGGTTTTCAATATAAAGGAAGGACTCCTTGTGTGGTTGAATTTTACACGGACTGGTGCCATCCCTGCATTTTACTGAATTCCATTTTAATTGAATTAGGCGAAGAATATAAATCAAGGGTGATATTTTATAAAATCAATGCCGAGAAAGGAGTCAGGGTTGCCAGCGCTTTTAACGTAAATGCGGTGCCTACCCTTATCCTGTGTAACCCACCCGCAAGTTTTACCAAAATTGAAGGTTTTGTCAATAAAGAAGAACTTAAAACCGCTATTGAAAACGTCTTATTCACCAAGAAATAATTTATTATCCTAAATATTACGGCTTTGAAAAAAGGAAGTCTCATATTATTTTGTTTAATCACCGCACTTTTCAGTCTCCGGGCCCAGCCTGTAGAATGCGGTAAGATAAAAGCATTCCTGGATCAGGCCATAGTCAAAATCGAAAAACTGAATACGGAAGATCCGGATCTTATTCCGCTTCATTATTATTTAATGCTGGATATTCAACAGGAATTACAAAACTTTTCCACCCAAACCATCCCTCAGCTTAACCAATGCCCGGAACTGGATTTTTATACCACAGTCAAAACATTTGACGACATTTCGTTTGCCGCATCCATCAAAAGAGAAAAGCTCGAACAACTGCACAATAAGGTGGATTCTCTCTTTTATGAAAAAGCCACCATAGAAATCTATCACGGCAATCAAAACAATGCCCTCTATTTTCTGAACCGTGCTTTGCAATATAACAGAACCAATCCGGACGCCTTAATTTTGAAATGCAAACTATCATTTGAGGAAGAGAATTACGATGAGTGTCTTGATCTACTTCAGGTTCTATATCATGAAGCGCCACTGGACAGGAAGCATGAGATCACCATTTCGGACTTCAATTTGATGTTTTATGACCGTATTTACCGGAATGCCGATTCCCTGATCAGGATCGAAAAAGCGAGTGAGGCACTGGAATTATTTACCGTACTGGAAAGTTTCTGCCTGAATATGCCTTCCGATTATTGCAACGATGATTATTATCATGGTATTCTTAAATCCAAAAAAGGCGTGTATGATTCATACCTGCTCATCGCCAATGTAGCTAAAGAAAGGGGATTTACGGAATTGCAGGATAAATTCCTGGCTTATGCGGACGAATATAAACAGGAGAACGCCGAAGAATTACTCCAGTCAATGAATTATCACTCTGACGATCCTCCGGTGAATATTAATCCCATTAATGAATCGACTTCTTCCATATCCGGAAATACGGAAAAAGTAACTGTTTCTTTAACTCAAAAAAGCCCTGAAGCAATTGTTGCGGCTCAAGAAAAAACGGTTTCACCTGATAAAATATCCGATACGGCAGTAAATACCGGCAAAGGCCGGAACAGAAATACGCCATCCACCAGAGTAGTCAAAAACCAGAGTGAGAAAGAAACGGCTACTACTTCCGTTCAAAACAGTATAAGTGAAAAAGAATCCCAACAGGAACTGTATTCTAAAGAAAAGGAAATCGAATATTATAAATTGTTACTTGATTGTATCGATCATTGCATGAAAGATGAATTCAAAGCTGCCTATGAAGACATTAAAAAAGCCCGTGAACTGGAATCATGCCAATGTTTTCCGGTAGATTACAGGACTGAAATGTTATACGATACTTTATCCAAGACTTTTTCGAATTAGGATTGACTTAAAAATTCTCCGCTTTTATTTCTCCGCGAAATACACATACGGCTGGACCACTCAGTGTGATCCCGGTAAATCGGTCGTTCGAGATTTCAAAGGATACGGCCAGCTTTCCACCCGGAGTTTCCACCGGAATACGATGTCTTCCTGCCCCTAAACCCATTTTACGGGCAAATGCTATCGCAGCCGCCGTAACTCCCGTACCGCAAGACAGCGTTTCATCCTCCACTCCCCTTTCATAAGTACGGACATAAATATCATTTTCCCTGATCCGGATAAAATCTACATTGGTCCCGTTATCAAATCTCGCATCATAACGGAATTTTCTCCCAAAATCCACTACATTGACCTCCTCTTCCGGGAAAATCACAAAATGGGGAGAGCCCGTATCCAGAAAAAAGCCATCCTCATGAGAAATTATTTCGGAAACGTCGTGAAGGCTTACCGATACCCACCAATGAAATTCATTTTGATCTTCTATAGTAGCAGTATGTAAACCGTCGAAAGCCCTGAACCGGCAATCATTCCCTATTATTCCAAGGTATCGGGCGAAAGCCACCACACAACGACTCCCGTTTCCACACAAAGAAGCTTCCCTTCCATCAGCATTGAAATAGCGCATCCGAAAATCACTCCCTTCCGGATCATCTTCCAGTAATATAAAACCATCTGCTCCCACACCCGTGCGACGCCGGCACAACTGTTCAATTTCAGCTTCCGGAAAAATTCGCCGGTTCCGATTGTCTACAAGAACAAAATCATTCCCGGCGCCATGAAATTTATAAAAGATTATATTGTCTTTTGCCATTGGACCGCTATATTATTCGGTGGGTAATTCGGAAACGACCAGTCTCTCAAAGTTAGGTGTTGTATTATTCAGCAGGTAATAATGTGTACCATTGAACACATAATACTTACCATGACAATAAAATATCTCGATATTTGAAATATCCATTCCTTTGATCCTGATCACTTTATTCGAAAACTGATGCGTAAGGCTGTTCCTGATCGGGGTTGGCCATTGCTGTACTTCGAAAAAAGCAATGGGAGCGGTTTTGACCGGTACCGTATCTTTCTGGGAGGGTTTTACCTGCACTTTGATCTTTCTGTTATTGATGAGCTGATCCAGGATTACTACATCCTGGGTATCTTCAGGTTCTATGGTAAATTCGGCATCCTCCCACTGAGCAAAATATTCGTCTGCTACAAACAGGGAATCGATATTGACCGCTATCGCAGCCGGTTCTTCCACCCTCGAAACATCTTCCCTTTCCGTAATGACCGGTACCGATATGTGAACGGTATCGGGCCTGACGGAACCGGGACGGTATATATTTTCAAAAGTTCTGGTTACGCGTAAAGGACCTTTGGAAAAGTACCTGTCCATTAAAAAAATAGAAATACTCAATACGAAACCTACCACGAGGCCCAAAGCGAAAAAAAGCCATTCTTTGCTCTTTTTATGCTTCTTTTCTTCTATTTTTTTTTCTTCTTCCATATTATGATCACGATTGCAAAAATACACAAATATTCATACCAAATATGAAGGTGAGTCACCCGGTTATAAGACCTTTATTAATTCCAAAGTGATATAATTTAATGTTATTTTTGTCATTTAAAATTACCGATGAAAAAACTTTCACTAACAGAATTAAATCGCTTATCAACAGAGGAATATAAACTGAAACAAAAAACTCCCCTTATTGTTGTGCTGGATAACGTCAGAAGTATGCACAATATAGGATCTATATTCAGGACTTGCGACGCTTTCGCTGTCGAAAAAATTTATCTATGCGGTATTACGGCCACGCCTCCGCATAAAGAAATAAATAAAACAGCCCTCGGAGCTACCGAAAGCGTTGACTGGGAATACCGGGAAAGCGTACTGGAATTAATTCCGGAACTTAAAGAAAAAGATATTTTATGTTACATCATCGAGCAAACCGATTCTTCCCGGATGCTTGATGATTTTATTCCTCCTTCCGGACAAAAAACGGCCATCATTTTAGGTAATGAAGTTTTCGGGATCAGCGATGAGTTATTACCTGTGGTGGACGGAGCTTTGGAAATACCCCAATATGGCACCAAACATTCGCTCAACGTAACCATTGCCGGAGGAATTGCTATTTGGGAACTATTCAAAAAAATAAATAAGGAGAATATATAAGGTAATTCTTTCCTTAATATGGCATTTCGTCATTGGCCATCAACGGACCTTCTGGAGAAACTTCATTATCGTCATCGTTGAAACTGGCTTCAAAAGTATCGAACATCTCATTATTGCGAATGCCGTCCATCGGAGAATCCAGTTGGAACGATTCTTCCATATCGGTAAACTTGGTAAACTGGCTTTGGAATCTTATCCTGATATTTTCGGTAGCTCCATGACGGTTTTTCTGGATCATCAAATCCGCCAGACCATTTGACGGAGTATTATCTTCAAAAGTATCAAGTTGATAATATTCGGGCCGGTAGATAAACATCACCATATCCGCATCCTGTTCTATAGAACCGGATTCACGTAAGTCGGAAAGCTGCGGACGCTTGAACCCCGCCCTTTTTTCCACTTCACGGGACAACTGGGAAAGTGCAATAACAGGCACCTGTAAATCCTTAGCCAACGCCTTTAAAGATCTGGAAATATAACTGATCTCCTGCTCCCGGTTACCTTTTGCTTTTCCCCGGTCACCATCACTGTCGCCCTGCATCAATTGAAGGTAATCGACAATGATCAACTGGATATCGCGCTGATGTTTCAGCCGGCGGCATTTCGCCCGGAGATCGAATATGGACAAGGCCGGCGTATCATCAATGATCAGATTATCATCATTGAGTTTATTAATCTTATCCATTAATACTATCCACTCCGTTTCACTTAATTTTCCTTTGGCGATCCTTTCGGCGGAAATCCCGGATTCAATGGAAAACAAACGGTGCACCAACTGGGTAGCCGACATTTCCAATGAAAAAAACGCCACCGGCATTTTATATTCTATAGCGGCATTACGGGCAATTGAAAGTACAAATGAGGTTTTACCCATCCCGGGACGCGCGGCCAGAATGATCAGATCCGACTTCTGCCATCCTCCTGTTTTCTCGTCAATAGCGCGTATGCCGCTGGGTACTCCGTTAAACGTACTGTCATTATTACGCATGGAAGTAAGTTCCTCCAATGCCTTTTTTACAACTATATTCAGTTCCTTACTGTCCCTCTTAAAATTATTCTGGATAATATTGAAGAGCTCGGTTTCCGCTTTATCTAATAATTGAAGCACATCATTCGATTCGTCGTAAGCGTCCTTGATAATAAGATTGCATTTACCTATTAATTCTCGGAGGACATATTTCTCGAGTACGATCCTGGCATGGTATTCAATATTGGCGGCCGAAGCGACGCGGTTGGTGAGAGAAGCCACATAAGCGGCACCGCCCACAAATTCCAGTTTGTTGGATTTTCGTAATCTATTGGTTACCGATAAAAGGTCGATGGGTTCCATGGAAGAGAAAAGTTCGAAGATAGCCTTGAAAACATGTTGATGAGCTTCTTTATAAAACATCCTGTAATCAAGAAAATCTATAATGGTACTGACCGCATTGGCATCAATCATGAGCGCTCCCAATACCGCTTCCTCGAAATCCAGAGCCTGCGGAGTAAGTTTACCTATCGCCAATAAGGAAGAATCCGGTGTGTTATATGTAAGCCTGTTTTCTGTCTTTTTACCTGAAACTATCTCATTAGCCATAATCTAAAAAACTTTTTTTTCTCTATTTTTAATGGCTCAAAAATAACTGTTTTTTGCCAATAATAGGTCCGCAATAAGTATAAAAGTATTATTTATAACAATAAAAAATAAGGAGCTTAGACAGTGGACAGTTACGCATGAGAATTAATTAAAAGAGCCATAACTTTTTTTAAAGATGGATTATTCCGTTTATCGGGAGAAAGACGGTATTCGTCGATTTTACGTGTAATGACGGGACTAAAACAGTTATTTTTGCCGAAAATTAAATCAACTGATTATGGAAAACAAGAACAACTATTCAATTTTAAAAACAGGTATCATCACCGGTATCTTATTTCTTCTCGCCGGTACGTTATTATTAATTATAAAACTCGGAATTGTACCGGAAGGTGTCGATCGTATATTTTTTTCATGGCCAATGCTGCTTATGGTCATCGGAATATTATCCATGGTCTACCGTCATTTTATTAATGGCTCCATCTTATTCGCTGTAGGCGCGTTTTTCCTGATACCGAGAATTGCATATGCTTTCCCCGGATTCCTGCCTCAGGTTGGACCGGGTTTTGTATCTTCTTACTGGCCTGTGCTTTTAGTAATTGCCGGATTCATCTTCATCATTTATGCCATATTCAGGCCTAAGTTACAACCAAAACCGTATACACCGAAAAGTAACTCCAAACACAGGCACCATCAGCCTCATGACGGGTCCGGAAATTTCAGCAGGAGCAGCGTATTCGGGGAAGGGGAACATATCATTCTCGATCCCGAATTCCAGGGAGGCGAGATCAATGCCGTATTCGGATCCATCACCCTGGACCTGCGCAAGAGCAGTTTACCGGAAGGACACACCTATTTACAGGCCAATTCCGTATTCGGAAATGTGACCGTATATGTACCGGAAACGTGGAATATTGAACTTTATGTAGATACGGTCGTGGGCAATTTTTATGACAAAAGAAGTAACCAGCAGAGCAATGACATTTCTAATAAACTAATTATCAAAGGCTCCTGCGTATTTGGCGGAGGAGAATTAAGGAATTAAGACAATACGCAGATATGACGTTCTTTTCAAATACCCGAAAGATACAGGCCGGAATTTATATATTCTCATGTTTATTATACGGCTTTATTCATCTGACAGTATTATCGTTCCTTGTCCAATCCGATTTCACGATCCTAATTACGGATACGATGATCCACACCTTTTTGTTGGCGATACTGGGTATTGTATTATGGAATGTTTTTTATTACGGTAAATATGACCGGCTCAAACATCCGCAGGCAATTCTTAATTACACTTTATTAGCCATAATGGGTTGCATAATTTTTGCGGGAGGAGGCTATGGACTGGAATCATTATTCCTGGAAAAAGAAATTATATCTTCCCTATCCCTTACACTTCCAATGAAAATATGGATTTTTTCACTCTATTATCTTATACTGGTATTATATTCCCGAAATCAAATGTTCAATACGGAAAGTACAGCGGAGAACACGGAGATTACCGATCAGAACAATCTTTCGCCACAACAGCAATCGACCCGTGAAACGGATCCGGATATTGAGTATCTGGAACGGATTTCCGTGAAGGTTAGGCAGAACCTGGTTGTGATTCCTGTTGAGGAGATCATATACCTCCGGGCAGACGGGGATTATGTGAAAATTTTTACCGGAAAAGATTGTTATTTGAAAGAACAAACGATGAAATACTTCGAAACATACCTTTCCGGCAAACAATTTGTACGCATTCATCGTTCTTATATTGTTAATATTGATTATATTTTAAGAATTGAACAATTCGAAAAACAAAGCCAGCATGTGACATTGAAAAACGGAGATATCCTAAAAGCCATAAAAAAGGAAAAACCGGTTTGTAAAATAATACATCTTGGAGATAT
>CALECM010000100.1 GCA_937949745.1 uncultured Bacteroidales bacterium
GCCCGTTATTACTAAATCAGGTTTTTCATTCTTCATTTTGCCCCCTTTTTCCTTTTTTAGCAGAAATAATATGGAAACCTTTTTCGAATAAAATGGTATCGATGTGAGTGATCACATCGATACCATCATCGATGATAAATTTTTTGTTGCTTTCCATAGCTCTTTTTTGTCTGGTTTAATATTAAATTGGGTTAATATTTCGCCGTAAAACAAATCTAATGAGTGGAAGTCAGATGCTCATTCTGACTTGTAACTCTGTTTAATCTCCATTTTCGTGATGCAAAAATACAAACTTATTTGAAATAAAAGCGGGATAACGGAAGTTTTTTGATCGTAATATTAAGATTTTTATTTTCAATTCATTGGTACCTGCCGGATGAGGTCATAAAATGAATGGAAAACCGGCATTTTAAGAAAGCCGGATAAATAATTTCAATATCCATTTATTTAATAATAGGGAAAATTAACGGATTCGGTTACGCCTGTTCGTGATCCATAATACAATAAGGTATAATAACATTAGAACGGATATGCCCAGGGCAAAGCGGGCCAGGTAATCACCGTGCTTCACATAGAAGGTTATCTGATCATTGGGGTAAACAGTCGTCTTGATGACCGTACGCTCCCCGTATTTGGTTTGGTGAATCACATCGCCCCGCTCATCAATGACCGCCGATATTCCGGTATTGGCGGCGCGTAATATGGTGCGTCTGGTTTCCACGGCCCTAAGCCGGGAATAGATGAAATGCTGGCGGTGGCCCGGTGTTTCATTCCACCAGGCGTCGTTCGTGATCACACTCATAACCTGCGCCCCGTCTTTAATAAATCTTCCGAAGAGTTCTCCGTAAATAGATTCGTAACATACAGGAGACCCGACCTTGACAGTTCCTCCGTTAAGAGTGGTGCGGAAAGCTCTTTGCATAGTATCAATCCCCAGTGAACCGCTCGGGCCGCCAAGGTCGATGATCAGTTTTTCCAAAAAGCCGAAAAGAGCCGGATAAGGCATAAGTTCCACTCCGGGCACCAGCTTACTTTTATAGTATAGTTCACTCACTCCGTCAATATTGATGCAGGCGGCCGTATTGTACATTTCCAGGAATTTGCCGGGTGCCACCTCCCTTGCCGTTGGCCTTATCTTGTTGTCGAACCAGTTATAAGTGGAAAGTCCCGTGATCATATTCAGGTGCGGAAAACGGTGAAACAAAGTGTCTAAAAGTACAAATCCGAAATAATAGTCGTCTTCCGGCGGATATGTTTTGTCTAAGAGGGCTTTCCCGGAAACTGAATGTGGTATTGCCGATTCGGGACAAATGACCAGTCCCGTATTCTGGTCTATATACGGTGTTGCCAGTTTCAATATCCGTATAACATGATCCGTATTGGACATACGGTACTGTTCATGCCATGGATCCGTATTTTGTTGCACGACAACGGTATCGATAGGATTTTCCCTCTTAAAGTCATAGCTTTTGTAAATGATAAGGGATATGGTAATCGGGATGATAAGCCACGCGGCGAAAGAACCCGCGTATATCAATCCCTTTTTACGGTTTTCGCGGATATACCGGATAAAGTAATAAAAAAGGAAATTAGCGCCCAGTATCCAGATCGTACCTCCGAATGTTCCCGTATATTCATACCATTGAATCACGCCCGTAACGGGGGCGAACAGGTTCCCTAAATTCAGCCATGGCCAGGAGATATCCCAATGCAGGTGCAGGAATTCCCAGGAACACCAG
The DNA here is from genome assembly GCA_937949745.1 of uncultured Bacteroidales bacterium. Classification (GTDB taxonomy): domain Bacteria; phylum Bacteroidota; class Bacteroidia; order Bacteroidales; family WCHB1-69; genus JAGVVH01. The sequence goes on from CALECM010000100.1 coordinate 1,740, forward strand.
AAAGCGATGAACGCCAAAGGTACGGCTAAAGAAGAGGGTTTGCGTTTTTTAAATAATTGCCATAACCCGAAAATCATGGACATGAACAGGGAATTCAGGAAGAGCGCGGCTACGGCTCCCGGAGGGGTACTGTTCCATATCCACCAGGTAGTAGCGGCATTCCACACGAAAAAGGCGGGAAAGGAATAAAGCATTCCCTGCCAGAAAGAAAGTTTATATTTGAGTATTTCATCGCTGATAATCAATAAGGGAACCAGGGCGATGAATGAAAGGAACGGGATACCGTTGGGATACCATGATAGCCACAGCAGTATCCCCGACAGTAAACTCAATAATACCAGGATATATTTTTTCATTTAGCATGTTTTTCTCGGAAAGCCTTAACGCCGGAATCCAGGAACTCAAGATATTTTTCCACATTCAGTTCATAATGGATAGGACCGGCTAATACCGAACCGTCATGGTCCACGATGAAATAACAGGGCTGGGAGTTTTCATCGTAGAGGTTATTCTGGATATACATGTTCTTTTTCCCCAGCATGGTAATAGGATTACCTTCTTTATCCGTAATCCTGTCTTCCGGTTCAAGTTCTATTTTCTTATCGTCTACATATAAAGCCGCCACAACGAAATCCTGCGCGAATTTATCCCTTACTTTTTTATCTATCCATACCGCGTTTTCCACGTTGCGGCAATTCACACAACCGTGACCGGTAAAATCGATAAAGAGCGGTTTATCTTGTTTTTTGGCTACTTCCAGCGCCTGGTTATAGTCAAAGAAGCCTTTCACGCCGTGCGGCAGGTGTAGTTTGTCTCCATATCTGGGAACGTCCGTAAGCCGGTAAGTATTTCCGCCACCTCCGCCTGATTCCTCGCGAACGATCTGGTTGATATCGAAATCCTGCGTGGTCATCGGAGGCAGCCAGCCTGAAATGGCTTTAAGCGGAGCTCCGAATAATCCGGGTACCATATACACGACGAATGAAAAAGTAAAAATAGATAAAAGGTAACGGGCCCAGCTTTTCTGGTAAGTCCTTTCTTCTTCATGAGGGAAACGTATTTTTCCCAACAGGTAAAATCCGAGCATGGTGAAGATAACGATCCAGAAAGCGAGGTAAACTTCCCGGTCCAGAAGTCCCCAATGATAGGTCTGGTCGGGAACGCTGAGGAATTTTAATGCAAAAGCCAGTTCGATGAAAGCCAGCACCACTTTCAGGGTCCCCATCCATCCTCCTGATTTTGGCAGATTCTTAAGTAATCCCGGGAAAAATGCAAATAATGTAAACGGAATGGCTATACCCAACGAGAAGCCGAGCATACCGAGGATAGGTTTAAAAAGGGATCCCCCGATAGAATTAAGGGCTACCGCGCCGGCAATCGGCAAAGTACACGAAAACGAAACCAATACCAGCGTCAATGCCATGAAAAAGGTTCCGATCAGTCCGCCCCTGCTTTCCATTTTTGCCGATTTATTGACCCATTTGCTGGGTAAAGCGATCTCAAAATAACCGAACAATGAAATGGCGAAAACTATAAAGATCAAGGCGAACAGGATATTAGGGATCCAGTGGGTACTGATGATATTGGCAAAATCAGGACCGAATATAAGCGACAATACCACTCCGATGATAACAAATATCAATACGATGGATAACCCGTAAACGGAAGCGTCCAGTTTGGGATTTTTGGATTTCATGAAAAAAGATACCGTCATCGGGATCATGGGGAATACGCAGGGCATGAGCAACCCGGCGAGTCCGCCTAACAAAGCCACAAAGAAGAATTTGAGCAGCGACTCTTCTTCCTCCTCAACCTCCTGGCCGTCTGAAGTAATCTCGCCTGAGGATTGGACCAGGGTAGTGGTGTCTTCGGTAATTTGTACAGTATCGGTATTCTCAGCCAAAGGTTCCTGTCCCAGATGTTCGAAACCTTCTATGGTAAAAGTGAAATTTCTTTCTTCGGGAACACACCGGCCTTCCGTGCATACCTGGCCGCTGAGTTCGCCTTTTATCTCAAAAGGTATGCCGGTCCTGATTTTAACGCGTTGCCTGAAAGTTACGTTTTTTTCGAAGTAGCGGGAAGTGTCTCCAAACGCGGGATCGTGATGTACGATAGGTTTCGGCTCTTTCGTTTTACCGATTAAGGCATAGTTGGAAGAGGGCGTAAAAGTAAATGAAATCGGGTATTCGATTCCGTTATTATGGGACATGGCATATAAATGCCAGTGATCTGCTATAGTGGCTTTTAACTGTAGTTCTGCTACCGAGTCATTGATTTTGACCGTCTCGAATTTCCATTTAACATTTTCCAGTTTTTGAGCGTAAATATTTCCTAAAGTAATGAAAAGGAAAAAAATAATTAGGGAAAAATGGGTTTTCTTCATTTCTTAGATTTTTAGAATGCAAAGATACTATTTTCAAGCATAAGTTTAATCTTGTTGTCCAAATGTTTAGCCTCCGAAATATATTTTGTAAAGAAAAAAACTTATTTTTGTGGTTTCATAATTAATACCAAAAACATTTATATATGAGCGAAATCGACGATCTTAAAACTCAGGAAAGTGAAATCAGGTTACCGGATAATGCTTATACGGAATTAAAACCGGGAGAAGAATACAAACCTATTCTAATGTCGGATAAGAAATATCCGGAGGTCAATGCATGGACGGTTATCTGGGGTTTGGTAATGGCTGTCGTATTTTCGGCCGCCACCGCTTATTCCGGATTACGTTTCGGACAGGTGTTTGAAGCTGCTATTCCCATCGCCATCATTGCGGTAGGAGTTTCCACGCTTGCCAAAAGGAAAAGCGCTCTTTCGGAAAATGTCATCATCCAGTCGATCGGGGCAAGTTCCGGCGTAATTGTAGCCGGAGCGATATTTACTTTGCCCGCTATCTATATTATCAGGGAAACTTCTCCCGAAATTGCCGGTGAAATACAGGTTAATTTCTGGCAGATCTTCCTATCATCCTTATTAGGTGGATTTCTGGGTATCCTCTTTTTGATCCCGTTCAGGAAATATTTTGTTTCCGATATGCACGGCAAATATCCTTTTCCGGAAGCTACGGCCACAACCGAAATTATCGTTTCGGGAGCTAAAGGCGGTAATCAGGCTAAATTGTTATTGGTTAGCGGATTGATCGGCGGGCTTTACGATTTTTTCATGACTACTTTTCATTTCTGGGCGGAAACCATCTCTACGCGAATGGCCCTCTGGGGCGAACAACTGGCCATGAACCATAAGTTTGTTTTTAAAATGAATTCGGGATCTATCCTTTTAGGTACGGGTTTTCTGATCGGGTTGAAATATGCCATGGTGATCTGCGCCGGTTCTTTATTAGGGTGGTGGATCATAGTGCCGCTTCTCGGCCAATATGGCGTCACGACCGACGGTATTTTGATGAGCGGACTTGACCCTGATATGATATTCCGTGATTATGTTAGGTATATCGGTATCGGTGGAATTGCCATGGCCGGTATTATCGGCGTGATCAAGTCGGCGGGTGTGATCAAAACTTCTCTGGGTATCGCGTTTAAATCCAATAAAAAAGGCGGATCCGAGATCAATGCGGAAGTTCCCCGTACCCAGAAAGATCTTCCTATGAAGATCATCATGATAGGTTTTGTGGCTGTTCTGGCGTTACTTACGGTCTTTTTTATTTTCGGCCTGCAACTTTCGCTCTGGAAAGTGCTCGTGGCCATCCTGATCGTGTTCATATTCGCTTTCCTTTTTACAACTGTGGCGGCTACGGCCATTGCTACCGTAGGAACTAATCCTGTTTCCGGAATGACGATGATGACTTTGATCTTATCTTCTTTTATCCTGTCGGCTGTGGGACTTAGCGGAGGTGTCGGTATCGTAACCTCGCTGGTTGTGGGAGGAGTTGTGTGTTCAGCATTGGCTATGGCGGGCGGTTTTATTACCGACCTTAAAGTGGGTTACTGGATCGGGACCACACCTTTTAAACAGGAAGCCCTTAAATTTGCAGGTACGCTGGTTTCCGCTCTTACCGTAGGCGCAGTGATCATGTTGTTATCGGAAACATACGGTTATACAGGCAATGATGCATTGGTAGCCCCGCAGGCAAATGCGATGGCCGCGATCATCAAACCGCTTATGTTCGGTGGAGAAACCCCGTGGATGCTTTATATTATCGGAGCTATACTTGCCGTATTACTGGATCGTATCGGAATTCCAGCACTGGCATTCTCACTGGGTATTTTCCTTCCGCTGGATCTTAACCTGCCTTTGCTGGCCGGCGGATTTATCGCATGGTTTATCAGCTCCAGAAGTAAAGATGAAGCGGTAAATAAAACCCGTAAAGAAAAAGGTACTCTGTTGGCTTCGGGACTTATGGCCGGTGGAGCGATCATGGGCGTGGTAAGCGCAATTATGAAATACAGCGGTTTCGAAGTTGATATGGGAGGCTGGGTTAATTCCACAGGCTTTAATATACTGGGAATAGGAATGTATTTACTATTATGTACTTATCTGATTACGCAATCTCTGGCGGCTAAAAAGAATAGGCAATCGTAAAATTTTAGTCCGTGATCTTTCTGGGCAGGATATTATACTATAAATACTACAATAAATAAATTATGCACATAGCTGTTAGCGGTAATATAGGATCGGGAAAAACAACCCTGACCGGCATGCTGGCCAAGCATTTCGGATGGGAGCCTTCTTACGAAACAGTAGACAACAATCCTTACCTGGCCAGTTTTTACGAAGATATGCAACGGTGGTCTTTCAATCTGCAGGTTTATTTTCTGAATAAACGTTTCAGGCAGGTTCAGGAAATCCGTAAAAAGAAAAAAGATACGGTTCAGGACAGGACCATCTATGAGGACGCCTATATTTTCGCCCCTAATCTTCACGATATGGGATTGATGGCTACCCGGGATTTTGAAAATTATACCTCACTTTTTGAATTGATGAACCAGTTTCTCCAATATCCTGACCTGCTGATTTATCTCCGGGCCGAAACTTCTACTTTGGTAGAGCAGATACAGAAACGCGGCCGGGAGTATGAAAGTTCCATCCGGCTTGATTATTTGCAGCATCTCAATGAAAAATATGAAAAATGGATATCCCACTATGAAGAAGAAGTGGTGAATACACGTAAAGGAAAATTGCTGATTATCGATGTGAATTCAATTAAATTCGGAGAGAAAGCTGAGGATTTCGGAACAGTTATCAATAAAGTGAACGCTGAACTATTCGGACTTTTCGAAGTATGAAATTTATAGGTATTATTCCTGCAAGATACGGATCTTCCCGCTTTCCGGGCAAACCTTTGGCAATGATCGGGGAATATCCCGTGATACAATGGGTATACCTGCGATGCGAAAAATCCGGTTTGGATAGGGTAGTGGTAGCTACCGACGATGCCAGGATCGAAAAGATAGTTCGTGATTTCGGAGGAGAAGTTTCCATGACCTCTCCCGAACATGTTTCCGGGACGGACCGCTGCGGAGAAGCGGCAGCTCTGTTGGGATTGTCAGATGAAGATGTGATAGTAAATATTCAGGGCGACGAACCTTTTATCCGTTCCGAAGATATTGATTTGCTAATTCGCCTTTTTGAAGATAAGGACGTTAAAATCGCTACACTGTACACACCATTCCGGGATAAGAGTCTGGTAGATAACCCTAATCAAGTGAAGGTTATCTTTACGCTGGAAAAACGCGCCCTCTGTTTTAGCCGGTATGGTCTGCCGTATGTGCGGGAACCCGGTAACAGGGCTGATTTCGATTATTACAAACATATCGGGATATATGCTTTTAAATATAAAACCCTCCGGGAATTAATTTCACTGCCGGAATCTGAATTGGAAAAAGCGGAAAAGCTGGAACAAATGCGATGGATGGAAAACGGTTATATTATCCATCTTGCCGAAAGTAATTATGAAGGTATCGGTATTGATACGCCGGAGGATCTTAGGAACGCCAACCGTCTGATTTTATCTTTTCAAAATCCTGAAAAAAATTAAGCCATGATCATTCAATATATTATCGAACTTCTGAAAAATAATGATGATATCTATATTAATGACCTTGGTCTGTTCGAAAAAAAACAGGTATCGGCGCAAATGATCGACGGGGTGCTTTATCCCCCGCAAAATAAGATATTTTTCCAATCCAACGCTGAAGGTAACGGATTCGCCTTTATCCTTAAATACGCGGAAAGAGAGCAAAAAAGACTGAATGATGCCGATGAAGAGATCCGGAATTGGGTGGAAGAATTAAAAGGTGCCCTGGCACACAATAAAAGTATCCATTATGATAATTTCGGCACTTTCTCCTATAACCATAAGCATGAGATCATTTTCGAGTCGGATGCCGTACGGGAATTAAATATCGATTATGAGGGAATGTCCCCCATTAAGGCATCTCCGCTTTCTGCGGGAGTACTTCCTGAAAAAGAGCCCGGCATAAATACCGAACAGCTTATTCCGGAAAATGACCCGGCAGAAGAGCCAATAGTGGAAAGCAATCCGGCAAAAGAACCATTGAGAGAGGAAATGCCGGTTGAACAATTCCCATTAGAAGAACCTCCCGCAACAGAATTTCCCATTGAGTCGGTTCCGGTTGAAGAACCTGCAATGGAAAACCAGTCGACGGGAGAAATAGAAGTTGGCATTAAAGAAACAACTAAACCCGTTGCTGAAGAAGAACTACCCGGTGAACAGACAGCAGAAGAATCCAATTCTGTTTCAGGAGAAACCGATTTACCGGGAGAGCCTGAAATATTTGTTAAAGAGACAGAAGAAGATGTTCCGGAATCTCACGAAGAAATTCCTTCTTCCGAACCGGATATTCCTGACACATTTGAGGATGAAGAAAATACCCTCCCTAAAAAAAGAAAAATTAAGGCATGGTGGTTTGTTGTTCCTATCCTGGTATTGTTATTAGCTGCGGCTGCCGGGTTAGGATACATATACAGAGTACCTTTAGAATTGACATATCGGGAATATATGTCCGGAAGGAAAACAACTCATGTTTCGGGGATGTATTATAAGGATATTACCCTTTCACCGGTTTTCAGTTATCAATATAACGAAAGGGTCTATGATATTATCACCGTTCCGTTTATGCCCGGTATGGAAACGGAGATCCAAAAGGAAGAATTGCCTGTTCAGGCATCCGTACAGGAACTTCCTGCCGAAGAAACGGTTAATGGGAACAGGCCGGTTTCCGCTTCGGGATTAATCAAAGAAACGGGTATGCCTTCCTCAACACCTTATCCCCGTATAGATTATCAGTCCGGTAAGTTCTATGTCATAGCCGGAAGTTTCACTAATGAACAGGATGCCGCCAAACATATCCGGCAGGCAAAGCTGGAATCTTATGACCCTTATTTATTGTACCAATCCGGTAATACCAGGGTAAGGGTCTGTATAGGCGTATTTGGAGATGAGAACCGGGCGCTCGGTTTTGCGGAACAGTTTAATAAGAACTACTGGGTATTGAAATAATTTTGATTGTAAATATTAAAAATCCGAAACTATGAAACGTGCTTTGATCAGTGTTAGCGATAAAACTCATTTATTACCTTTTGTCCAGGAACTTGTTAAGCTGGGATTTGAAATTATCTCGACCGGCGGAACCCGGAAGATGTTGGAAGAAGCCGGATTGAAAGTAATGAACATCAGCGAGGTGACTAATTTCCCGGAAATTATGGACGGCCGTGTAAAGACCCTGCATCCTAAAGTGCACGGAGGACTTCTTTCGGTACGGACAAATGCCCGCCACAGGGAAGAGATGGAAGCTAACGGAATTGAGGCTATAGATATGGTTGTCGTGAACCTGTATCCTTTTAAAGAGACTATTGAAAAAGAAGGCGTTGAGTTTTCGGAAGCGATTGAGAATATCGATATAGGAGGACCCAGCATGTTGCGGAGTGCCGCTAAGAATCATCAGTTTGTAACGGTTATTTGTGATACTGCAGATTATGATAAAGTATTGAGCGAAATTAGGGAAAATGGTGATACTACTTTGGATACCCGTTCCCGGCTGGCGGCCAAAGTGTTCCGTCATACGGCTGCCTATGATGCCACCATCGCCGGATATCTCACCGAAAAACTCGGAGAAGAATATCCCGAATCTCTTACCCTCACTTTTCATAAGAAACAGGACCTTCGTTATGGGGAAAATCCTCATCAGCAGGCGGCTTTTTATGCGGGAGCCAAACAAGGCTTTTCGATGGCATGGGCAACCCAGTTACACGGGAAAGAATTATCTTATAACAATATACAGGATGCGGATGCCGCTTTGGAAATAGTGAAGGAATTTACGGAACCGGTAGTGGTCGCTGTTAAACATAAAAATCCGTGCGGAGTGGGTATCGCCGGAAATGTGTCGGAAGCATGGACCAAGGCCTATGAAGCGGATACGGTTTCGGTTTACGGAGGCATTGTAGCGACTAACCAGGTTATTGACGGGAAAACCGCCGAATCCATGAAGGGTGTATTTCTCGAAATTATCCTTGCTCCGGGATTTACGCCGGAAGCCTTGGAGATCCTGACCACGAAAAAGAATCTTCGTCTGATGACTTTCAGTTTGGATCGTAAGCATGAGGATAGTCAAATGTTCATTAGTGTTAATGGTGGTATGTTAACCCAAAGTACTGATCATGGGAATGAATCTGATTATAAGATGGAAGTGGTTACCCGGAAACAACCTACGGAACAGGAAATTAAAGAATTGATTTTTGCCATGAAGGTTTGCAAGCATGTGAAATCAAATGCGATCGTATTGGCTAAAGATAATATGACGGTCGGAGTAGGGGCAGGACAAATGAACAGGGTGGGAAGTGCTTCCATTGCTTTGGAGCATGCCCGGGAATTAAAGGTTACCGGTAATATTGTTCTGGCCAGCGATGCCTTTTTCCCTTTCGATGATGTGGTGAGACTGGCAGCCCAACACGGTGTTACGGCTATTATACAACCGGGAGGCTCCGTCAGGGACGAAGAATCCATCAAAGCTTGTGATGAATTAGGAATTTCCATGATATTTACCGGAATCCGTCATTTTAAACATTAAAAAATCATGAGCAATATCAATCCGAATATTGAAGAGTCCTGGAAACGGGAATTATGGGAAGAATTCAATACTCCCTATTTTCAGACCCTGAAACAGTTCCTGGTAGAAGAAAAAAAGCAACATACCGTATTTCCTCCCGGAAAATATATATTCAATGCTTTTAATTTAACCCCTTTCGATCAGGTTAAAGTAGTCCTGCTCGGACAGGATCCGTATCATAATTTCGGACAAGCGCACGGATTATGCTTTTCAGTCCAGGACGGAGTAGCGCATCCGAAATCACTGATTAATATATTTAAAGAACTTCACGATGATGTAGGTGTTCCCGTACCTGTAAACGGTAACCTGGAGAAATGGGCACAACAGGGAGTATTGCTTTTGAATGCTACTTTAACGGTCCGGGCTCACAATGCGGGTTCCCACCAGGGCAAAGGATGGGAAACGTTTACTGATGCGGCCATACGGAAACTTTCGGAAAAGAAAGAAGGCCTTGTGTTCTTGCTTTGGGGCAATTATGCCCAGGCTAAAACGGCACTGATAGATACCTCTAAACATCATATATTAAAAACAGTCCATCCCTCACCATTATCTGCAAGCAGAGGATTTTTCGGATGCCGTCATTTTTCCAAAACAAATGAACTGCTTCGCGAAATGGGAAAAGAAGAAATAAACTGGGCTTTATAGATCCGAAATTAGCAGGAGCGAAATTGATAATTTATGGATTGTAAAATGTCATTTTTCTCTATTTTTTTCTTTTTTAATCGGTAATTCAATTATTGAATAATAAATTTATATTTAAAAATATATAAAAATTAATTATTCTACTTCTTTGCCGTTTCCGTAAGATAATTATTCTCATTACTTTATAATTGTCCTTTTCAAATGTAAAATATATACTCCATTTGAGGATAATATATAAATATTTTTTCTAATTTCGCAACTTTAAATTGGTGCTATCGTAAAGTGATTTAATAAATATTATTAACCATAAATTATTAGAATATGAAAATTAATTATTACGCTTTTCTGATGAGGAGTATAGCGTGTGTGATGATGTTGTTTTGCGGCATTTCTTTCACGAATGCCCAAACTATTGAGGGAGAGACTACTCCTTGTCCCGGGACAGAAATTTACCGGTTAGATGCTAATAATATTACGGATTCGTCATCTGTTAATTGGGCTATCACGAATGGAACAAGTGGAATAGACTGGGTTTTAACGACAACTCCGTCGGACAGGACAGAATCCACCATTCAATGGATAAATCCGGGTACTTATACAATCAATGTGAGTTATGATAGTGAAGCGCCTGTTACGTTTAGCGTTACGGTTGTAAACATAAATGCCGAGATGGTTGATAATGACAATATCCAGAGTACGACCACGATCGGTTGTGATACAATCACATTTAGCATCGGTTCTGTAGCTAACTGCCGTGCCGGCCAAACGGGACTTGTGGCTATCGAGATCAGTGATCCTTCTGTTGTGACCTTACAATATTATGAAAATAGTGCATCAGAATGGAGAACCTTGGTATTCAACGGTACCCAGGCTTTATGGGGTCTCCCAACTGGTTTCCCGGTACAGGATATCGCCGGCAGTCCGTTCCGTATCGTAAGCAATAGCGCAACCAATGTCACCACTCCTGTAACCTATAGTTTTGTGTTGGTAGATGCCGCTACCCAAACGGAAGTATGGAGTAATGCCATTAACGGTTCTTTCACTGTAACGAGCAATAATCCACAGGCCGAGCTGGTTGATAATGATAATATCCAAAGTACAACCACGATCGGTTGTGATACAATTACCTTTAGTATCGGTTCTATCGCCAACTGTCGTGCCGGTCAAATGGGACTTGTGGCTATCGAAATCAGTGATCCTTCCGTTGTGACCTTACAATATTATGAAAATACTGTTTCAGAATGGAGAGCCTTGGTATTTAACGGTACCCGTTCTTTATGGGGTCCCCCAACTGGTTTCCCGGTACAGGATATCGCCGGCAGTCCGTTCCGTATCGTAAGC
>CALECM010000101.1 GCA_937949745.1 uncultured Bacteroidales bacterium
ACATTATATAACAAAAAAAAGAACTATTCAACAGGGTATTTGTAACTGAAAGAAACATGTCCGCCGGCTCCGGCATCATTGGTATAATCAGAGAATTTGACGGTGGCATATTTTCCGTCGGCAGTTTTTACAATATAAACATAATCGTTTACGGTATATGTGGGAGGCATTCCTTCGCTTTTGTACCAATCGGCCAATACCGTGTTCCTGGACTGGGTCCTGTAACCGTCTTCGCCCATCTCGATCATGATCTGGGCTTCCACATCCGCGGTATAACCGGTAGAAGGAATCGTCTTCACATCGTCTAATTTTGTTCCGTTGGCTTTCAGTGCTCCTCCGTTGCCGGAACCTGACAAGCCGCTGTTGGTACGGATATCCCCACGATGAATCGCGATATCCCAGTTGGTTTTGGTTTTGCTGGATTCGTAATCGCCAACTTCAGCCGCCGGGATTTCTCTTCCGGTTTCAAAAGAAAAATATTTCCAGTCGCTGAAACCGGAAGCATCGATGGTAACGCTTTTAGTGCCCACAGGCGTCGGGTCAGGATCCGGATCTTTTTCGCATGAAGTAAACAATGTAATAGAAAGGCACAATGCACCCGCTAATAGAAGATTATTTTTCATAATTTTGGTTTTATTGAATGATTTTTTATCCTCGTTTTGACATGGCAAAAGAATCACTTTTCTCCGGAGCCTCCAATACCGAAAACAAGGTATATCTTAATGAAATGGTCATTATTTGTAGTGAGGGATTGGTTTAATGTGTTATTTTTAAACAGATTGTCATCCTGAGCGAAGCGAAGGATCTGGATTCCTAAAGATTCATCGTCAAACTAAGAATAAGATAAAGCCATTTAAATTGCTTTAATTACATACTTTCTTTGCCTTCCCAAAGAAAGTATCAAAGAAAGGGAATATTGCCGCTCAATTTTCCTGCTAAAAATCTAAGAGCCTTTGGCTAAACTGTAACACTCCTCGCTGATGCTCGTCAGACAGTTACAGTTCTTAACGCCAAGGAACCTTGATTTTTCACGCATTAAAATTTAAAGCGGCTACAGTTTTCTTGAATAAACACACCAACCGGAGAATCGTTGGTTAAGCCGTATAAGCCAAAGACGAATGGTCTTATTTTGTCATCCTGAGCGAAGCGAAAGGATCTTTATTAAAGGAATAGACGTATAATTGCACTACTATGGATTCGTTGATTTTTATATAGACGGTGCGTAGGGAAGGCAAAAGGCGAGGCGGAAGCGGGTGAATGCGAAATTCTTACAGGTCGGAAAGGATGCGAGCGAAGTGAAGCATATAGCAAAAAGAGAAAATTACCGGGATCGTGCGTAGGTTCTCTTTTTGCGTCTGTCTTTCCGGGCTGTTTAGAGATTTCCCAGAGCGGGGAGGATTCCTTTTGCCTTGATTTTTTTGATTTACTTTTTTCATCAAGGAAAAAAGTAAAGAAAGTATTATTTCATGACCTGCTCTATTTGCTTGCACAAAGAAAGTATCAAAGAAAGTGCAATGACCGCTCAATTTTCCTGCTAAAATCTAAGAGCCTTTGGCTAAACTGTAACAACTCCTCACTTTCGCTCGTCAGACAGTTACAGTACTTAACGCCAAGAACCTTGATTTTTCACGCATTAAAATTTAAAGCGGCTACAGGTTTCTTCAATAACACGTCAACCGGAGAATCGTTGGTTAAGCCGTATAAGCCGAAGACGAATGGACTTATTGCGTCATCCTGAGCGAAGCGAAAGGATCTGGATTCCTAAAGATTCATCGTCAAACTAAGAATAAGATAAAGCCATGTAAATTGCTCTAATTACATACTTTCTTTGCCTTCCCAAAGAAAGTATCAAAGAAAGGGAATATTGCCGCTCAATTTTCCTGCTAAAAATCTAAGAACCTTTGTCTAAACTGTAACAACTCCTCGCTTTCGCTCGTCAGACAGTTACAGTTCTTAACTCCAAAGAACCTTGATTTTTTACGCATTAAAATTTAAAGCGGCTAACTTTCCTCGTTGGCTGAGCCTCTTCGAAGCCAACACTAAACTAAATCTTTTTCTGCTGTCATGCTGAGCGAAAGCGAAGGATCTTTATTAAAGGAATATACGTATAACCGCACTACTATGGATTCGTTGATTTTTATATAGACGGTGCGTAGGGAAGGCAAAAGGCGAGGCGGAAGCGGGTGAATGCAAATGTTGTGAAGCGTAGCATGAATATTGCGAATTATAAAAAAGATGGATATCAATATGGATTATATCCTGATATTGTTAATTGTAGAGTTTATCATTATTTTTCCATAACATATCCTGAATATTTTTGGAATGTTGAATCTGATTTTCTATATCTTCTCCATTTTCCACAGCTATTTTTAATATTTTTAAGATTTCTCTTCTATTCGTATATGGAGCCATATTATTATTTTTGACAATATATTCCATTTCCTGTAAAACGTTTTCGGATTTTACAAGAAATGTTCCATTAGGAACGAAGCTGATATTTTTTAATACGCAATCGCCATAAAATACCACTATGGAATAAAACGGTATATTTTCAAATTGATTAAGCTGGCTTTTCAAATATTTAATATGATTGCTATTTTGCATTATGGGATTATAAAAACGATATTTTATTTTACCATAAGCCAATACCTGCGTCCAATGAGATTGATATCCCTTGCCAAATATCCAGCCACTATAATCTTTTACTTCAAATACAAAAATTCCAACATTCGTGGGAACGACTAAATCAATTTGTGAAAATTCACCATTAAGTTTTTTTACATATAAATCATGAAAAATCATTTGTGAAGGTACCCCATATTTCAACAATTTTAGCACCAAATCTCTTTCTGAATGAGTTCCTCTATACGGCTTGGTTACCGTTCGCAATAATTTTGCATTACGTATATTACGAAAAACGAGAATAAAAACAATGAAAAATACAATAATAAAAATAATAATAAAAAACGGCATTTTATCATTGGCTAAATAACATATTCAAATTGATCTTAAATATTTTGATCACCTCGCTACTCAATTATAAATATCCCTCTAAATCTCTTTCAAAGGTAAGATCGAAAACAAAAAAGCACTTACCGATTTTTCCGTAAGTGCCTGATCTTTTGCTCCCCCTCTAGGACTTGAACCTAGGACCCTCTGATTAACAGTCAGATGCTCTAACCAACTGAGCTAAGGAGGAGTGGTGTTTTGAGGCCGCAAAAATACAAAAAAAATAATATCGCAATCCATTTTTTATAAAAAAAATCTTTTTTATACCTTTGCAGCCGGTTTCGGAGAAATAAAATTACTGATTTTCTTAACTTTATCCATCTATAAAAAATAAAATAATGTTACAAAAGAAACAAATATGGGATATAGTGCGCAATTATATCATGATTTTTTTTGGTTTAACCGTCTTCGCTTTCGGCTGGACCGCCTTTATGATCCCCAATCATATTACGGGCGGAGGTATTAACGGGATTGCCACACTTCTCTTTTTTGCTACGGGATTTCCGGTAGGGATTACCTCCCTGGGATTAAATTTGGTTTTGCTGGTTTTCGCTTGGAAGGTATTGGGACCTAAATTTACGATCAATACTACGATCTGCGTGATTATGGTCTCTGCTTTATTATCTGTCGGACAAGTATTGTTCCCCAAACCTCTCGTGGAAGACGAGGTTTTTATGTCGGCAGTGATTGGCTCGGTACTCTCCGCGTTCGGCGCGGGAATCGCCATTACTTTCGGGGGGAATACGGGAGGTATGGATATCCTGGCTTTGATGGTGGGCAAATACCGCAATATCTCTTACGGACGTGTAACTTTATATACCAATATCATTATTATTTCATCTTCTATATTTGTCCCCGGCGGCACTATCAATACGCTGGTTTATAGCTTGATCGGAATGTTCGTATATATCTATATTTCAGACCTGGTTATCGACGGTTACCGGCAAAGTTTCCAATATTTCGTGTTTTCAGATAAAAATCAGGAAATTGCAGACCAAATTAACAGGCGGGTAAACCGGGGCGCTACTTTTTTAAAAGCCTACGGCTCATATACCAAAGAAGAAAAGGATGTTCTGTTGATTATCGCCCACCGTACCGACCGGGCTTATATCATTAAGATCATTAAAGAGATCGACGACGGCGCATTTATCAGCGTGGCCAAAACCAGCAGTGTCTTCGGGAAAAATTTCGACCGGTTAAAACTGTGACGAAAGAATAATATGTAATATTTGTCGCCCTGCTGAGCGAGAATCATTTTATCAATACATGGCAGATCCTTCACTCGTTCAGGATGACAGATAGTTCAGGATGAAGAACAGTGAACTTTTAGAATATCCTGTAACATTATCCCTGGAAGAGCCCCTTAACGGATAAATATCTTTCTCCGGTATCGTAATTAATAGTCAGGATTCGTGTACCTTTCGGTAATTCTTTACATTTCTTCATGGTTGCCGCGATGGCTGCTCCGGTCGATATTCCGCCCAATATACTTTCTTGTTTCACCAATTCACCGGCTGCCCGGAATGCTTCTTCATCGGTCACCGGGATAGTGCCGTCCAGGAGGCTTGTATTGAGTATACCGGGAATAAATCCCGCTCCGATACCCTGTATTTTATGACTTCCGGGTTGCTGTCCGGAAATAACGGCTGAAGCGGCAGGCTCAACTGCCAATACCTTTATCGAAGGAAAATGATCTTTCAAAACTTCGCCGATCCCTGTGATGTTGCCTCCGGTTCCCACGCAACTTATAAAATAATCGAAACCTTCCGGAAATTCCCGGATTATTTCCAGCGCTGTGGTTTTCTTATGTATCTCCACATTGGCCTGATTTTGGAACTGCTGGGGTATAAAACTTCCCGGAGTTTCCTCTTTCAATCGATCGGCTGCTGCGATTGCTCCTTTCATTCCCTGATCGGCCGGAGTTAATAAGATCTCCGCGCCATAGGTTTTCATAAGCTGAACCCGTTCTACCGACATGGATTCGGGCATGGTCAGGATAACACGGTAACCTTTCAGCCAGCCGATCCAGGCCAGTCCGATACCGGTATTTCCCGAGGTCGGTTCAATAATTACTCCACCTTCCTGAAGCATACCTTTTTGTTCGGCATCTTCGATCATCGCGAGCGCAACGCGGTCCTTAATACTGCCTCCGGGATTTTGTTTTTCCAGTTTCAGATAGACTTCATGATCGGGGAAAAGACGGCTTAAACGGATATGAGGCGTATTGCCTATCGTAGTAATGTATGATTTATCGTTCATGGTATTTAATATTAGGTATTTTCAAATTTATATTTTTTTCTGGCGTGGTAATAAACCTTGGAGCCGGGAGGAACGCTTTCCGTGAGCCAGACGTTTCCTCCGATCACCGTATCATGTCCAATCACGGTATCTCCACCGAGAATAATGGCGTTAGCGTAAATAATGACATTATCTTCGATAGTCGGGTGCCTTTTGGAACACGCACTATTTTTATGGACATGCAAAGCGCCCAAAGTCACTCCCTGATAAATCTTAACGTGATTCCCTATTATGCAGGTCTGTCCGATGACCGTGCCGGTTCCGTGATCTAAAAAGAAACTTTCGCCGATCATGGCTCCGGGATGGATATCCACCCCGGTCTTGGTATGGGCATACTCCGTGAAAAGTCGGGGAATGACCGGAATATCCAGGCTATACAACCCGTGGGCGATGCGGTATACGGCAGTGGCGAAAAAGCCGGGATAAGTCAGGATAACTTCTTCAAGAGAGGTACATGCCGGATCGTTGTCAAGATATGATTCCGCATCCTTATAAAGTTTCTCCTGTATTTCCGGAAGTCCGGATAGAAACTGATCGACCGCTGTTTCCACTCTTTCTTCGGGTATCAATCTCTTGAAATTAGCGGAAAGGGTATTGTAGATATAGAAAAAACATTGTTCTACGGTGTGGTTATCCACAATCTTTGTATTAGGAAACAATTGCAGAAATAACAGTTCTATCACTTCTTCCAATTGTTTTTTATCCAAAGAAGAAACGACGGGATAGGGTTTAAGCCGGGAAAGTAACGCAGCAATTTTGACGGGTTCCATATCATAATAATTTGCGAGATGATCAAAACCTTGAAAATCAAGTATAGATCATTAAAATCAACATTAGGAAAGCCTGATTGTTGCAATATTTATTTACATGTACCAAAAAATAATTTTGAAGATGTAATAAAGATAACTTTATTTACCGAAGAGACCGGAACAGTTAGAAAAATCTGAGATATTATTTTTACTTTTGCGGCCTAAAATTTTAGCATGAAACGTAAGATATTATTACTATATACGGGCGGGACTATCGGGATGATGAGAAATGCCTCCGGAGCTTTGGAACCTTTTCCTTTTGAAGACATCTATGATCATTTACCCATGTTAAAGTTACTGGATGCGGAGATCATATACCGGGAAATGAAACCGTTAATAGATTCTTCGGATACGAATCCCGCTTTCTGGATCAGGCTGGCAGAGATCATTTACGGGGAATACATCCATTATGACGGTTTTGTGATCCTTCACGGGACCGATACTATGGCTTACACGGCATCAGCGCTATCTTTTATGCTGGAAAACCTGGCAAAACCCGTCATATTAACCGGCTCCCAGTTGCCTTTAGGTGTCATGCGCACCGACGGGCGGGAAAATATCCTTAATTCCGTCGAAATCGCGATCGCATACAGGAACGGCAGGCCCCGGGTTCCCGAAGTCTGTATCTATTTTGAGGATTCCCTTTACCGTGGTAACAGGGCATATAAAGATAACGCCGAACAATTTAATGCTTTTACGTCCTCTAATTATCCTAAACTGGCGGAGGTAGGAGTGAAGGTCAAATATAACGATGCTTATATAAAACCAATGCCGGAAGAAGAACTGATCCTTCACCGGGGACTGGACGATAATATCGCGATTATGAAACTTTATCCGGGGATTACGCCGCAACTCATTTCCACCATTTTTCAAACGCCCGGAATACGGGCTGTGATCATGGAGTCTTTCGGTACGGGTAATGCGCCCAGTGATCCGGTATTCCTTTCTTTATTGGAGGAAGCGATCCGTAAAGGATTGATCATCGTGAACGTAACCCAGTGCAAAGGAGGAGGAAGTGTGGAAATAGGCCGGTATGGAACCAGCGTGGCGTTAGGTGACCTGGGCGTAATAAGCGGTTATGATATTACGACAGAGGCAGCTGTTACCAAATTGATGTATTTATTGGGAGAAGGATTGTCGAACGAAGAAGTTAAGAAATGGATGCCGGTCCCGTTAAGAGGTGAGATGCAACCTGATTGCCCGGATGTGTAATGAATTAAAAGATCAGAGGAGAAGTGTTGATTTCCGGTAATAGATCCTTCACGACGTTCAGGATGACAAGAGAATTATCCGGTTGATTAATGTGTAAAAAAATCAGAAGATATGATGATCTCCAGTAATAGATCCTTCACTACGTTCAGGATGAAAACGGACAGAAGATG
>CALECM010000102.1 GCA_937949745.1 uncultured Bacteroidales bacterium
GGATATAATAGTTGGAAGGTGGGATATACCGGTTACCTGTTCAAAAGGAAAATATATGAAAAAATTTAATATATTAAAATTAATTATTTAATATATTAAACCTATATAGTAAATTGATGACAATTTCAGGTGTTGAATTACTATATCGGTTGAAAGGAAATATTCTATTATGAAAATTCGGATAATTAACGGATATTTCCGGTTAAAATAGGAGGAAGGAACATTTTCCTTTACACTTATTTTACTCCTCCCGTAATCCATTCTTTGAATCCGGCGGAACGATTTTTACTCACATAGATTCTTTCCGGAGTTTCCGAATCCAACGTAATGAGCAGACGCCGGTCAAACCAGATCGTGATGTTCTTCACGTGTTCCCTCGAAATGATAAATTGTTTATTGGCCCTGAAAAATAACTCCGGGTCAAGGTTCTGGACTATGGTATCCAGTGTTTTGTTATACAGGAACTTCTTGCCGTCCGTGAGGCAAATGGATGTCTGGTGGTCTGTAGTATAAAAATAGACTATATCTTCAACCGGTACCGGAATTAAAGAATCCCGGAAAGAAACAAGGAGTTTCCTGAAATAATTTCCCGGAAGGCAAGCCTGTGATTGTTGCGCCACATACCGGTTTTTTTCCATCGAAGTCAGTTTCCGGAATTTGTCGATGGCTTTTCTCAGTTCATTTTCTTCCACCGGCTTTAACAGATAATCAATACTGTTGACCTTGAATGCGTTGATCGCGTATTCATCGAATGCCGTCGTAAAGATGATTGGTATCTCTACCTGAGTTAATTCGAAAATGGAGAAAGCCGAACCGTCGGAAAGATGGATGTCCATCAATATCAGGTCGGGTAAAGGGTTGGACTCCAGCCATTTTACAGTCTGCGAGATACTTTCCGTTATCCCCGAAATTTCCATGTCAGGCGCTACCTTTTGTATCAGTTTACTCAGGTAATCATAGGCAATGGTTTCATCTTCAACAATTAATATTCTCATTTTCAGGCTTGATTAAAGGTAAAATAACAGTAAAGTGAACTTCATTTTCTACTATTTTGATATCGCTTCCGGTTAGGAATTTATATCTTGCGGAAAGATTGGAAAGGCCTATGCCGTGCGATTCTTCCATGTTGTATTTTGGATAAACCGGATTGGATACGGCAAGGGTCCTGTCTTTATTTACATTAATACGGACGGTCATTTTATGATCACTGTCTATAATGTTATGTTTGACCACGTTTTCAATAAGAGGTAACAATGATAATACGGGCAATTGCCATTCAAATTCTTCTTCATTGATGTCAATCAGGAAAGATATTTTGCCGCTGTAACGAATTTCAATGAGGTAACGGTAAGAATTCAGGAATTCCAGCTCATCTTCCAGTTTCACTAATCCTTTTTTCTCGCTTTGAAGAATATAACGGAATATATTGGATAATTTGGTAACGTATTCCATGGTTTCCTCATTCCGGTTGGCAGCCACCAGCGCTTTAATGCCGTTGAGAGAGTTGAAGAAAAAATGCGGATTTATCTGGTTGCTTAATGCGTCCACACGGCTTTGGAGATTTTCCGAGCGAAGCTTTTCCATTTCTTTCTCGGCTTCTTTATGGACTACCGTCAGGTAATAAATTTGTCCTATCAGCACCGGGATAAGCCATGCAATGAGAAATTGCAGGATTAGCGTTTGAGTAAAACAATCCTGTCGAATTCGATATTCCACTCCATGTCCTATTACTACATATAAAATATAAGCGCCCATTGTAATCATGAATGATTTCCAAAACCGCTCCTTCAATTTTTTGGATGCCTGACTGATATTCATCTTGATGAGTATCCAGGTTAACGCAAAGAAAAAAAGGTAACGGTAAATAAAATAGAAGATCACGGGAGGGGAAAGTTCAATTTTTCCCCGATGCGAGAAGATTGCCCATAGTAAATCGCCTATATTAGGATAAACAATAATGGTAGTGAGGATCAGTGAGGCCCATAAAGCCATCCGGGAAGATTTAAAAGATTCGAAGAAGTTCATCAGCGGCATATTTACACGCAAAGATAGTATTATCCGTAAAATTGACTTCTAAAATGAAGGGTTTATAAAGATGAAATTTGCCGCCTTTAAAGGGTTGTTTGTCCTTTTGGTCACCACGGGCTTCATCCTGTAACCTTAACTTATAATTTTGCGAAGTCGATAAAGCCTATAAGAACAGATAATTATATAAAGTATTTAAGCTGTCGAATATTATTTTGAAAAACATATATAAACCAAATAATTAAAAAGTATGCAAAAGAAACATTTTTTATTACCGGTGATGGTCATGTGTACCATGACGGGTTGCGCGCAATCACCTCAATCATCATCAAATCCGGATGCCGGGAAAGTACTGGTGGTTTACTATTCATATTCCGGAAATACCAGGGAAATGGCGACACGGATACAGGAAGCCACAGGCGGGGATATATTTGAAATAATACCGGTCAATGCTTATCCGGAAGAATATACCGCATGTACGGAACAAGCCAAGAAAGAAATCGAGGCAGGGTTTAAGCCGCCATTAAAATCTAAAATTGAAAACGTCGGTGATTACGATATCATTTTTGTGGGTACACCTAATTGGTGGAGTACCATTGCGCCGCCGGTTACCACGTTCCTGACGGATCATGATCTTTCGGGTAAAACGGTGATTCCATTTTGTACCCACGGCGGCGGGGGTCAGGCCAGATGTTTCACAGATATGCAGAAACTTGTTCCTCAATCAAATGTATCCGAAGGATTAGCGGTTTCCGGAGATCGAGTAAAGTCATCAGATAATAATATTACAACATGGCTCCGGGAAATTAAAATAATAGATTGATCACTAAAGATCGAAAATCAGTGACTGAATCGTAGAAGCTGACACTATGTGTTTGAAATAAAGGATGGTAAATCCAATGAAGGATATTATTAAAGTTTTCTTATTTCATTTTTTATGTACATTATAGCATAAATATAGAATAAAATACCTAAATTTGAACCATCATTTTATTATTAAAAAAGGATAAAATTAATTTATATGACATTATTATTTATGGGACTTGGAGCCCCTGAGATACTCCTGATCGCTTTTGTCGTACTATTACTCTTCGGTGCAAAAAAAATACCGGATTTAATGAAAAGTATGGGCAAAGGAGTGAAAAGTTTTAAAGAAGGAGTGAATGGCCTGGAAAATACCGGCGAGGAAAAATCTGCCGCTACGGAAAATAAAGCGGAAAATAAAACCGAATAGCTTCCGGCATACATGACATTTTGGGATCATCTTGATGAACTTAGAAAAGTATTGATACAGCCCATCTTATTGGTGGCTGTATTGACAGTGGTAGCTTTTATGCTGAAAGAACCGGTCTTCGACATGGTGCTTGCGGCTAATTCTCCCGACTTTATCACGTACCGTTTTGCGGATTCTTTTGTTCCGGAATCCTTTATTAGTGGTAATGATGAGTTTGTTTTCGTGCAACTTATCAATACGGAACTGGCATCACAGTTCCTGATGCACATGAAAGTTTCTTTTTACGTGGCCCTGGTCCTGGCGATCCCGTTTCTCTTTTATAAACTATTTCGTTTTGTATCACCCGGTCTTTACCGGAACGAAAGAAAATATTCCAAATGGGTGATTTTCTTTTCATTCATTGCTTTTTTTTGCGGCATAGTAGTAAGCTATTTTATTATTTTCCCTTTTTCTTTCAGGTTTCTGGCGTCATATCATGTCAGCCAGGAAGTGAGTAATATGATCTCCCTCACTTCTTATATCGATACTTTAATCACCCTTTCGATCCTGATGGGTATATTTTTCGAGCTTCCGGTTATGTCATGGATATTGTCGAAATTCGGACTGTTGAACGCCATATTCCTGAAAAAATACCGGAGACATGCCGTCGTGGTCATTCTTATTATCGCGGCCATCATCACGCCCACAACCGATATATTCACGTTGCTTTTGGTTTCCGTGCCTATCTTACTGCTTTATGAAACAAGTGTCGTCATCGTGTCTATCGGCGACCGTAACCGGGAAAGAAAGAAGATGAATATTCCGGAGGCCGGGCTTGTCGAACAGGAATCCTTATAACCACAATCTTTTAATAACAGGGAATACCTGGCTCTTCATTCAATTGCCCGAAATTATATCGATTTTAAAAAATTAATCTGTCCATAATATAATATCCATGAAACCGCAACTGTCCATAAGGAAATATGGAGATGCCCCTTTTAAGATAACGCTTCTTCATGGCGGACCGGGAGCTGCCGGTGAAATGATGCCGGTGGCAATCGAATTATCCAAAGATTTTGGTATACTGGAATTTTTACAAACCGAACATTCCGTGGAAGGTCAGATCGAAGAATTACGTGAACAGGTCATAAATTCCGTGGATCATCCCCTGATTTTGATCGGATATTCCTGGGGAGCATGGCTTGCTTTGCTTTTTGCCGGGAATTACCCGGAATTAACCGAAAAATTGATCCTGATCAGTGCCCGGTATAATCCTGATTTAATGAAGATCCGGTTAAACAGGTTAGCTGCTGCGGAAAAAGCGGAAGCGGAAAATATTTTAGCTTCGATGGGTACTCCCCTAATGACGGCAAATACATTCGCCCGTTTTGGAGAATTAATGGAGAAAGCCGATTCTTATAGCCTGATTCCGCAAACGGAAAACGGCAAAATTGAATTGGATGAAACTATTTTTCAGAAAGTGTGGAATGAAGCGGAAAAATTACGAGACTCCGGTCAATTATTACAATCTGTCAAGAAAATTAAATGTCCCGTTATCGCCATACATGGTGTCTGCGACCCTCATCCTATAGCCGGAGTCGAGATCCCGTTATCAGGAAAGCTAAATGATTTTACCATGATCACGTTGGATAAATGCGGACATACACCCTGGAGAGAAAAATATGCCGCAAAGGAATTTTACACAACATTAAAAGAGGTTTTGAAGAGATAAATTCCAGCCTTAAACTATTTAATGATCCGGAAATATTTTATTCAATCGTGACGGGTTCGCCGTAAAACTTTGGTTTCACGTTAAAGAATAGATCCCAGAACACCTTTACTCTTGCCAGCATTTCCCTCAACCGGGTTTTATCATTATGAAGATGTACATCTCTGGCATTATAGCCGTAAGCTTCAATACCATGCCTGCGTGCAATATATACGGCCCTTTCATTATGGAACCGTTGGGAAATTACGATAAAAGAATCCTGCCCGAAGATGGCCCTTGCCCTCAGGACTGAATCGAGCGTACGAAATCCTGCATAATCCAGGAAAATTTTCTCTTCCGGTATGCCCCGTTTCATCAATTCTTCTTTCATATCTTCGGGTTCACTATATCCTTTCCGGCTATTATCACCGCTGGCAATAATATAATCGATCTTTCCGCTATTGTAAAGTTCTACAGCCGCATCGATACGATGAAAAAAATAAGGATTTTCAGCTCCATTGGATAAATACCTGGAAGTCCCGAGCAGAAGCCCGGTCTTTTGTTTGTTCAATTGGGAAATATCCTCGGTAATAAAATCCCTGCTTTTTTTGGAAATAATACGGTTGGCCAGGATAGTGAGCAATATGGCAATTAAAATTAACAGCAGGCCGACACCTAAAATAATCCGCAATTTGTTCATTTTTATTTTTTCAACGAATATAACAGGATATTATCCTTTTTGTTGTATAATCAGACTGCCTGTGGTCAATTTATTTGGAGCCCGGAGAGAAAGAGTATTCCGTAAGACCGGATGCATCGGATATCTTTTTATATTTTTGCAGTAATAAAGTATGGTCATTTCCTGTTTAAATCGAAATATGATAATGAAAGATTTTTTAGATCTGGCAAAACGGCGTTGTACGGTCCGGTCATTCACCGGCCAACCAGTTGAGATTGAGAAGCTGGACTATATTCTGGAAGCGTCAAGGGTAGCACCGACAGCCTGTAACAAACAACCTCAACGCATTATCGTCGTGAGATCACCGGAGAATATCCGGAAAATAGAAAAGGCTTATCCTACTTTCGGTTCTTCCTGTGTATTGATTATTTGCA
The DNA here is from genome assembly GCA_937949745.1 of uncultured Bacteroidales bacterium. GTDB lineage: Bacteria > Bacteroidota > Bacteroidia > Bacteroidales > WCHB1-69 > JAGVVH01. The sequence continues at coordinate 6,060 of CALECM010000102.1, forward strand.
GAGATAGGAGGGAAGAGCTGGTGAGACCGTTTGACGGTAAATGTTCGGGAGATCTGGATATCGGTATTATCACCGCTCAGATGATGCTGGCCGCGCGGGAAAAAGAGGTAGGAAGCGTGATGGTAGGGTTATTTGATCCCCATATTATCCGCACCGAATTTAATATTCCCGACTATATAGAACCGACCGCGTTACTGATCTTAGGATATCCCGGCAATGGATTTTTGGATGCGGATCGTCATAAAACGCAACGTAAACCTTTAAGCCAAACCGTTATGATGGAAGGATATCATGAAAATAATCTTCATGAGTTATAATTTAAAATCAAAAACAACTGTAAAAATGAATCCATATTTAAAGGAAATCGGTTTATTTGAAAGAAGTGAAAATTCAATATGGACAGATCCTTATATCGCGAAGAACCTTCTAAATGCTCATCTCGATAATAGTAGCGACGGAGCTTCGAGGAATATATTAATGAGGAATAAAACCATTGCATGGATCAATGGTAATCTGAATGCCAATTCCCGCATCCTCGATTTGGGTTGCGGTCCCGGATTGTATGATTATGAACTTGCGAAATACGGCCATACGGTTTATGGAATAGACATGAATATTGAATCCATCCTACATGCGAAAAAACATCAGCAATATAAAGATCAGGTGCAATATAAACACGGCAATTATCTTACGGAGGTTTTAGATTCGGGATATTCTGCCGCGATGATGATTTATTGTGATTTCGGCGCGTTGGTGCCACAGGAACAGCATCGGATTCTGGGAAAGGTCAGTGATGCTTTAACCGATAATGGCATTTTCTTTTTCGATGTTTTCGGACCAAGCCTGCGAAATGAAAAACCGGAGAAAAAAGATTGGACCATATCCGATGGTAACGATTTCTGGAATAAAGATCCTTATTTCCTGTTGGAAGAAGTGAAACATTTTCCGGAAGCCAATGCCATCGGAAACAGGTATATCCTGATAAACCAAAATAATCAGGAAATCAAAGAATACATCATGTGGGATCAGTACTATGACGAGAATACTATTTCCCGATTACTGGAAGAGAATGGATTTTCACTGATAAGTATCGATCATAGTTTAACAGGAAGTAATAATTTTACGTCGGAAGATGTCATGTTTGTTGTGGCGGAAAAGATTACAAAATAAGAATACGGTTGCGGAATCGGATGGAATCTGGTTATTTTAGCCGTAAAAAAACGGAATTATGGAAAAGCAAATCGCTCTGGAATATATAGATGCAATTAACAGAAAGGATATTACGGCCTTATACAACCTGATGTCCATTGACCATTTATTTATTGATGCCCACGACAACAGGATTGTGGGAAAAGATGCCATGCGACAATCCTGGATAGATTATTTCGCCATGTTTCCGGATTATACGATCGGAATTGATGAAATTCTCGAAAAAGATAATCTGATCTGTTTTCTCGGATACGCCAGCGGTACATACCGGAACCTGAAAAATGAACAGAACAGTAACTACTGGAAGATACCGGCCGCCTGGACCGCCATAGTCCGTGATAATCAGGTAAAACAGTGGCAGGTTTATGCGGATAATATCATCGTGACGGACATTATTAATAGAAACAATTAATCAGCAATATGGAAATATATGGTTCAGGTTGTATTATATGCGGCAGCGATCTAAATTACCGGGAAGAAACCAGTAACTTTACCTGTTCTGTCTGCTCCGGGACTTTTCGTTCCAACGTGCAATGTGCACAGGGACATTTTGTGTGTGATAATTGTCACCGGGCGGATGCTTTAGAGTATATAGAACAATATTGCCGCAATAGCTCCGGTAAAAATCCTTTACAAATGGCGGTGGAGGTCATGAAAAATCCTAAAATCAAGATGCATGGTCCCGAACATCATTTTCTGGTACCGGCTGTTCTCTTAACCACTTATTACAATACGACCGGCAGTCGTGAACTTCTTGATAAAAAACTGCCGATAGCCAAAGAACGAGCTCAAAAAGTTCCCGGCGGATTTTGCGGTAATTGCGGCAATTGCGGTGCAGGCGTCGGAACCGGCATTTTTATGAGCATTATTAACGAAACCACTCCTCTTTCAGGAGAAACCTGGAAACTTGCTAATCTCATGACAGCGAAAAGCCTGGAAGCTATTGCTTTGCATGGTGGTCCGCGGTGTTGCAAAAGGGATGTTTCCCAGGCTATAGAGACCACCGTTGATTTCGTTCAAAAAAATCTCGGTGTTAGCATGGATATAAATCCCGTACTGTGTGAATTCAGTGAGAAGAACAAAGAATGTAAAAAGCAGGATTGTAAGTATTATCCCGGATAATGAGAGATACTAAAATACTGTCTGAATTCCAATGTTCATATAAATCTGTAACTCTGAATAAACTTTCATCCTGAGCGAATTTCATCTTAAGTGGATTTGTAGTCCCGAGTGGATTGTCATCCTGAGCGAAGCGAAGGATCTGTGAAATTGTTCGGGAACCTAAATCGTCAATTTCTTTATAAGGAGAGATTTCACCGTTTACCTTTGGTTGAAGATTCTTGTTGGTATCCGGGAGGTGAATATCACTTTCTCTATTATTAACTGTGACTATTGTAGCTTACATATATTAAAATCTCCATATAAGACTTTTAGGTATTTACCGTACCCTGAATTTGTCGAAGGGTACGGTAAAGGTGTTTAAAGAAAACGAATTACTATACGAAAGAAGTGAATGCAGGAGTCTATTTCAATGCTTTCAACAGATCCGGTATCATGGCCGGAATAGTATTCTCAGTCTGGGCGGTATAAAGATTCCCTTCGATTACAAAAGCTTTATCAGTCCCGACTACACTTTGCACCACCGATTTAATGAACGGATGCAAAGCCACTTTTTTCCCTTTGCCGATCCCGGTTTCATCCAAAAGTAAAGCCAGGGCGCAATGGCCGATGATCATTTTGCCTTTATCATCAAAAGTTTTCATTATGGTGAGCATATCCTGGTTGTATGGTTTTCCGGCATTCTCACTGAATTTGGGCATGGCATCCCCACAAGCGAAAACCAATGCGTCATACTCATCTTCATGTCCTTTTAAATGTGCGATAACATCGTCGGTCCACATGGTAATTCCCGAATTGGTCTTTACTTCCGTGTTATCCGCTACCGCGAATGTTTTGAAAGGAATACCATTTTCATAAAATGCTTCCAGATACTGGAACAAACCTGCTCCATTAACCGGATTTACTACTAAAACTGCTACTTTCTTTGCCATAATCGTAAATTTTAAATGATTTATTATAGTTACCATAAGTAATTTAATTACTTTTGTGCGGCAAAATTATAATAAATAATTGACATTTATCACAAGGAACAAATTGATAATGAGGTTACAAATAGAGAACTATTAGTGATTTACAATTAAATAAAATTCAAAAACAATGAAAAATTTTCATCCTGCCGATCTTTGTCCTATCCGGGATATTCTTAGCAGGTTAGGCGACAAGTGGTCGTTGCTGGTCCTTGCAACATTAAGTGAAAACGGGACTTTGCGTTTTCGGGATATCCACAGATCTATCGGTGACGTTTCCCAACGTATGCTGACGGTTACATTACGGTCTTTGGAGGCTGACGGGCTTATTTCGAGGGAAGTATATCCGGAAGTACCGCCAAGAGTGGAATATTCGCTTACAAATTCGGGAAAAGATCTGATGCCTCACCTCAATCATCTTGTGGGATGGGCTCTGGACAATATGAAAGAAATCAATGAAGCCAGGGAAAAATATCTGGAAAAATGCAATGCCGTATTGAAAAAATGAAAAAAGGATTATATAGACTGAAAGTGTGATAAATAAATACTTTATTGCACTAATTATAATCATAGATATCAGTTATACATGGAACAGGATTATATAAAAAGGTTGATCGAAGAGATCGGGCGTGTTTTAGGAAAAATAGTATCTGACCTCGCAGGATTAAAAACACAGGGAAAGGTTGGTGAAATATATCAAATGGTCAGTGAAACTCTAAAGGATGAATTGGATTTTGATATAGAGGAATTAATTTCCCGTGATGACGAAATTAATTTTCTCGTTAATGAAAAATCTTTCAGCCATGCAAATATGAACATGCTTGCAGATATCTTATACTTAATGTGGAATGACGTACCGGAGAGTAAACAACAGAAACTCCATGAAAAATGTCTGGTCATTTACGAATATTTGCAGCAAACCTCCACTACTTATTCACTCGATATACAGCAGAAAATAGAAATTCTTAAAAAGAATTTATGAGGATTTTTTATTGCCGGGAATGATCAGAATTTAAAATTCCTTTATTTCCATGCCGTCTTTAGTATCCGATTTGTCCTTTTTGTCAAATTGATATTCAAATATATTTTATATTTTTTCAATTTCGCTATTAATTATCATGATTTGATGTTGATGGAAACATCAGAAAATGTAAATTTGTCGGAAAATTAAAAATAACGGTTAAATTTTAAAGAATTATGTTGCGAAAAATCCGAATTTCCCTGGCTGTAGTCTGTTTCGTGTTCATTACTTTGCTCTTCCTTGATTTTACCGGTACGCTGCACCATTGGTTCGGATGGTTAGCCAGGATCCAGTTTATCCCGGCATTACTGGCTTTGAATATCGGGATTGTGGCGGGAATATTGTTAATCACGTTACTTTTCGGACGGGTCTACTGTTCTGTCATTTGTCCACTGGGGGTTTATCAGGATGGTGTATCACGGTTGAGGTCGGGCAGGAAAAAACATCGCTTTAGTTATTCCCCGGCTAAGAACTGGCTACGCTACGGAGTACTGGTTCTTTATATTATAGCTTTCATAGTCGGTATTAGTGCTGTCATTTCTTTACTGGACCCATACAGCGCATACGGACGTATCGCCTCTACTATTTTCGGCCCCATATATCAGTGGGGGAACAATCTGCTGGCTTATTTTGCGGAACGAATGAACAGTTATGCTTTTTATTCGGTGGACGTATGGGTGAAAAGTATTCCCACGCTTTTGATCGCCATCATAACCATACTTGTCGTAAGTGTATTGGCGTGGCGCAACGGAAGGACCTATTGCAACACCATTTGTCCTGTAGGTACCATACTGGGCTTTGTATCCCGTTTCTCCCTGTTTAAACCCCGTTTCGTTGAAAGTAAATGTAATCAGTGCGGTTTATGTTCGCGTAGTTGTAAAGCCTCCTGTATTAATGGTAAAGAGCGGATAATTGACTATAGCCGTTGTGTGTCGTGCATGAATTGCATTGAAAGTTGTAATAAAGGAGGTATAAAATACAGGGCGGTTTTAAAGCCGGTAAAGACTACCAAAGTGAAGGAAGAACCCATAACTGAAACCGGTCCTGAAACCGGCACATCCCGTCGTAAGTTCATCGGCTTGGCCACAGCCTTTGCGGTAACCTCTGCTTTAAAAGCCCAGGAAGATAAAGTAGACGGCGGACTGGCTATTATCGAAGAAAAGAAAATCCCGAAAAGATTAACCCCGGTTAAGCCTCCCGGTTCATTCAATGCGAATAATTTCGACAGGCGTTGTACTTCCTGCCAGTTATGCGTATCGGTATGTCCGAATCAGATATTACGCCCTTCCAATGAACTGGCGCATTTTATGCAACCTGAAATGTCTTTTGAACGGGGATATTGTCGTCCCGAATGCACCAAATGTTCTGAAGTCTGTCCTTCCGGAGCTATCCGGCGGATAGATGCGGCGGAGAAGTCTTCATTGCAGATCGGTCACGCCGTCTGGATCAGCAGTAATTGTGTGGTAAATACCGATGAGGTAACCTGCACGGCTTGCGAACGGCATTGTCCTACGGGAGCGATCTTCCGCGTACCTCGCGATCCGCAGGATCCGGAATCACTTAAAATACCGGTCATAGATACGGAACGCTGTATCGGATGCGGCGCCTGTGAGAATCTTTGTCCCGCCCGGCCGTTCAGCGCCATCTATGTGGAGGGACATACCCGGCACAGGACTATATAATTATCGTAAGTGTAAATTGAAAATTGAAATAACTATGTCGAACAATAACCATAAAGATATTAATCGAAGGGACTTTTTAAAAGTATTGGGTTTGGGAACGGTAGCAGCCGGTGCCACCTTGTATGGATGTGATTCCGGTAATCCGGCAGGAGAACATGGAGTTCTTGGGGAAGTTCCTACCGACAAAATGACCTACCGTACGAATCCGCATACGGGCGATAAAGTGTCGCTGCTCGGATTCGGATGCATGCGATGGCCTTTGCGGCCCGCTGCCGACGGGAGCGGGGAGGAAATAGACCAGGAGGCGGTGAATGAACTGGTAGATTACGCAATTGCCCATGGGGTCAATTATTTCGATACGTCTCCACGGTATGTTCGCGGAATGTCGGAAAAAGCGACGGGAATTGCACTCAGTCGCCATCCTCGCGATAAATACTTTATTGCTACGAAGATGTCTAACCAGGCAGAGGATAAAAAGTTAAGATCCCGGGAAGGTTCTATCGCCATGTACCGCAAATCGTTTGAAGACCTTCAGGTAGATTATCTGGATTATTATCTGTTGCATACCATTGGCAATGGTGGTATGGCGACTTTTAAGGAACGTTTTTACGATAATGGAATGCTCGATTTCTTACTGAAAGAAAAAGAAGCCGGCCGTATCAGGAATCTGGGCTGGTCTTTCCACGGAGATATCGAGGTGTTTGACCATTTGCTGGCCCGTGATGATATTCAGTGGGATTTCGCGCAGATCCAATTGAATTACGTAGACTGGCAAAATGCCACGGGATGGAATACCAATGCCGAATACCTGTATAATGAACTGGTAAAACATAATGTACCCGCCGTTATTATGGAGCCACTGCTGGGAGGACAATTGTCGAGACTTAATGCTCATGCCCTGTCGGTGTTGAAAGAACAACGTCCTGAAGATAGTGCCGCTTCCTGGGCTTTCCGTTATGCGGGAACTCCGGAAGATGTGCTCACCGTATTGAGCGGTATGGTATATATGGAACATTTGCAGGAAAATATCCGTACATATTCTCCGTTGGAACCCCTTTCCGAAGCCGAATACCGGTCGCTCGAAAAAGTTACCGATATCATACTCCGGTCGGATCTGATACAATGCACCGAATGCCAGTATTGTATGCCGTGTCCTTACGGTTTGGATATTCCCGGCATTTTTGCTCATTATAACAGGTGTATCACTGCGGAGAAATTGCCAAAAAGCTCACAGGATGAAAATTACCGGAAAGCCCGTCGGGATTACCTGATTGGCTATGACCGGAGTGTCCCCAAATTAAGACAGGCCAACCATTGTATCAGTTGCGACAAATGCATACCCAAATGCCCCCAGAAAATCCAGATACCGCAGGAACTGATCAGGATTGATGAATATACCGAAAAATTAAAACAGGGAATCCTTTAAAGTAAAATTCATATAGAGCTTAAAGAATAAATATGGATCCTTTGCAGACGCTCAGATATTCGGATATCTTTTTGGCCATGTATTTTAACGACGGTCGTTCATGTACCCATAAAAATCATGAGCATGTCCTTGTTTACGTTTATTCAGGGGAATTGGAAATTAATGAAAGAGGTAAGATTACCTGTCTTCATAAAGGGATGTCTGCGTTTATCCGCCGGGATAATCAGGTGCAGATGACCAAGCAATCCAGAAACGGAGAACAGTTCAAAGCCATATTCCTGATGTTTACCCGTAAGTTTTTACGTGAATTTTACCAGCAAATGGATAAAAGTTTGATTCCGGAGGAATCCAGACGGCAGCGGATCAGCTTATATCTTATGCCGGAAAGGCCTGATGTGACCAGCTTGTTCGAATCTATGAAACCCTATTTCGATTCTTCGATAAAACCTACCGACGAATTATTAAAACTCAAAATGACCGAGGGTATTTATGTACTTTTGAATACGGATAAAAATTTTTATTCTTCTCTTTTTGATTTTACAGAACCCTGGAAAATAGATATTCTCGATTATCTGAACGAAAATTATATGTATGACCTGAGCATGGAGGAAATAGCTAGGTATACAGGTCGAAGTCTGGCCACCTTCAAAAGGGACTTTAAGAAATACAGTAATCTCACACCGCAGAAGTGGCTGATCCATAAGAGGCTTGAGATAGCCCATGAAAAAATTAAATGTGAAAATAAAAAGGTTTCTGATGTTTATCTCGAAGTAGGATTTAAAAACCTGTCGCATTTTTCCAGAACTTATAAAGAAATATACGGTACGGCTCCGACCAAATAAGAGGGGCTTTTCCAGCCGTTTACTGCTTAGTGGCAAAATATGAAGTCGTCCCGGTTTTTTTACCAGATCAACTTCTTTTAATCTATCCCATCCGGTGTAACTCATCCCGGAATGGAATTTTATCAATAAATATGATAAATGAGCTCCAAAACAAAACATTTTGAGCCGGAGAAATAACCTCTCTTTGTTATGTTCCGTTTACTTTTGTATTATTAAAAATTAAAAATATGAAACCGGAAATTATTTGTCATATGATCAGTACGGTGGACGGACGCCTCATTACCGACCGCTGGACCGGGCCTTATGACGGTAAAAGTAAAGATGAGGTTATGCAACCTTATTTTACGATAAGCGATGAACTGGGCGGGGATGCCTGGATGATCGGGCGGATTACGCTACAACGGCATTATTTCCCCGGAACGTTCGACCATACTCCTTATCCGGCGGCCATCAATCACGAAACTTTTATCGGCAAACGGGAGAGCAAACGCGCTGTGGTCGTGATCGATCCTAAAGGTAAAATCAAATATGATGCGGACCATGCGGAAGGAGATAACATTATCGCTGTTCTTGGCGAAAAGGTGTCCGGAGAATATCTGGCTTTTCTTCAGGAAAAAAGAATTTCTTATCTGTTTGCCGGCCCCGACGGGAACGATATCGGCAAGGCCATGGAAACATTAGGAACGGTTTTTGGGATGAAACGTATCCTGCTTGAAGGCGGCGGAATCATCAACGGTACATTTTTAAAGGCAGGCCTGATCGATGAGCTGAGTTTGATGGTCTATCCCGGTATCGACGGTTTAGCCGGAATGCCTACGATTTTTGAATATATGGGAAAGGACGGGGAGTTACCCGCTTCCGGGCAATCGTTGGAATTGGTCTCAAACAAACTGTTGGACAACGGAGTTGTATGGTTATATTATCGTTTTCATCACCATAATGAAAGATAAGATATCCTAAATTTATACACTATTTCCGGTTGAACTTCCGGATAAAATATTTTTGATACTGGGAAAAGGCCAAGCAAACATCATGCTGGCTATTCTTATCCATTTAAAAGAAAAACATGAAAAAAGTAGAAGTAATATTACTGGCCATCGTAGCCTTCGGTTTTCATCACAATATAAATGCGCAAAATATGAACAATGTCCTGGATAAAAAACAACAGAAGATCGTGACAATCGCGGCCAATACCGCCGTGGGAAATCTGGAAGCCCTGAAAACAGAACTTAACGCCGGACTGGATGCCGGACTGACGGTAAACCAGATCAAAGAAATACTGGTGCAAATGTATGCCTATTGTGGTTTCCCGAGGAGTCTGCAGGGAATCAATATATTCATGGCTGTGACGGACGACCGGAAAGCAAAAGGAATCCGGGACGAAATAGGTCCTGACGCGTCTCCGATTACAGATACCGGCGATAAATATGCCCGTGGAAAAGCAACCCTTCAACATCTTACCGGCGTGGAAGAAAAAATTCCGGCAGGCGCTAATGCTTTCGCTCCCGCCATCGACGTATTTCTTAAAGAACATCTGTTTGCCGATATCTTCGATCGGGATATCTTAACTTACCGGGAAAGGGAACTCGCCACGATTTCCGCGCTGGCGGCCATGAAAGGAGTTGAGCCTATGCTGCAGGGACATCTTAATATGGGGATGAATGTAGGACTTACAGAAGAACAACTCAATGAAGTAATGGCCATTATCGGGAAAAATATTGGTAGCGAACAGGAAACTACGGGCAAACGCATATTAGAACAGGTTGTCCGGAACAGAAAATAAAATCATTTAATTGAATAAATATAATAACAATGAAAAAATCAGGTATTACAGCCATGGTATGTTTAGCAATTATAACACTTATATCATGTGGTAACAATAATCAAGCAAAAAATTCAACAATGGAAACGACGGAAGATAGAAATGAAAATATTTTTCCCAAAGGGGAAAAAGCTTCTAACGATTACTTTACGGGGACCGTATTTGTAGAACCTCTTTTAAATTCGGAAGATATGGAAGGATTGTATACCGTGGGACAGGTGACCTTCGAACCCGGTGCCCGTACCAATTGGCATACACATCCGATCGGACAGGTATTGCTTGTGCTGGACGGTAACGGTTTTTATCAGGAACGTGGCAAATCCGCCCGTAAACTGACCAAAGGAAGTGTGGTCGCTATACCTAAAGATGTGGAACACTGGCACGGTGCTACCGCGGATTCCCGATTTGCTCATATCGCTATTTCCAATATGGCGGACGGAAATAACGTAACCTGGATGACCCCGGTGAATAACGAAGAATATAGCCAGGTAAATCCATAATTAAGATTAGCATAAACGAACAAATGGAATTTTATGAATACTATGAAAAAAATATGGATCATAACGCTCGCCTTTACCATACCCTGTTTTTTTCCGGTTTACGGATGTTCTCCTAATGATAAGATCTCGGAAGAACCTGATAATATAACTGGTCGGGAAGATCGTGCGAAAGTCTATTTTACCAAAGAAATATCGCCGGAAAGCCTGATGAAAATATACCAGGCGCTGGGACGTGAAGCCAAAGGTGACAAAGTAGCAATAAAAATAAGTACCGGAGAACCCGGAGGACACAATTACCTGAAACCGGAATTGATCAAAAATCTGGTTCAGCATGTGAATGGAACGATTATTGAGTGCAATACCGCTTATGGCGGAAGACGTTCCGGTACCAGGAACCATCTGAAAGCAGCCCATGATCACGGATTTACGGCTATTGCCGAGGTCGACATCATGGATGCGGACGGCGAAGTGAACCTGCCGGTGACGGGAGGAAAACATATTACGCGGGATATTGTGGGTAAGAACTTCCTGAATTATGACTTTACCATTATCCTGTCCCATTTCAAAGGACATGCTATGGCGGGATTCGGCGGCGCAATCAAAAATATGTCGATCGGGATCGCTTCTGCCAACGGCAAACGCTTGATACATTCGGCAGGAACCAGCACCACGAGCTGGGGAAACCCGACCCAGGAAGAATTCCTTGAAACCATGTCCGAAGCGGCAAAAGCGGTCGCCGACCATTGCGGTGAAAAAATAATCTATATAAGTGTGATGAATAATCTTTCCGTGGATTGTGACTGCTCGTCCAATCCTGCCCGTCCCGAAATGGGCGATATCGGTATTCTGGCTTCGCTTGATCCGGTGGCACTTGATAAGGCGTGTGTGGATATGGTATATGCTTCTGCCGACCATGGGAAGATCCATCTGGTTCAGCGTATAGAATCAAAGAAAGGCATACACGCAGTTGAATATGCCGAAAAAATAGGGATGGGAAGCCGGAAATATGTTCTGGTTGATATAGATCAATAAAAATTTCTGAAAAACGGAAATTCCGGCTTTAGTCTTCATTCATATCCATTAGTCCTTACGAGGTTTTCATTCTAAAAAAATACGTTTGGATTCGGTCGAAAATATCCGGTATATTGTAATGATAAATCAAGTCGCTTTTTTGTGAAATCTTATTGAACGCTAAGATTTGACAATAAATCATCCGATTGTAATCCAAACATGAACAACCCGGCACATTGCTCGTTTGGTAAAGGGTAAGGAACGGGATTTATGATCCGGAATAGTTTTATAAGGAAATGATTCTTTCGATAGTGTGAGGGAAATCTATATTCCGGCATCAAAATATTAAATATGGAAAACTTTGGAATATCTTTAATGAAGATAATTTTATTCGGAATAATAATAAAAAAACAATGGAAGCGAGAATAAAATATGCGACGATGATCGTAGAAAATATGGAAGAATCCGTCAATTTCTATCAGGATGTAATGGGATTTGAAATCGACAGTCGGTATGATCCTGCGCCCGGGATCTCGATCACCCTGATGAAGAGCAGGGGAGAGACCATGATCGAACTGATCAAAGATAATGTTCACCAGGTGGGTTTCTATGATATTGGAATGGAAATTGAGGATATGGAAGCGACCGTGGCGGAATTAAAATCAAAAGGTGTGAAAATACTTCAGGAACCCCAACCCACACTGGTCGGTAGTTTTGCCTTAGCCGAAGATCCTAACGGAGTAAGGATAGGATTTATAAAGCACGATTGATTTCTTATAGAATCATCATTGGGAGTAGAATCCGGTTTCACAATTGATTAAAAGTCATTTTGGAATATCTCAAATAATCGTTCTGCATTTATTATTAATCGAAGATCCGTAGTCCTCCTTAAATTCATATTGATATGATTGAATTGGTGTATAAAAACAATAGAATAGTAAGTGTCCATAGTGTGAATGAAATTACGGATGAAAAAATGAATTTTAGCATTGCCCAATTTCAGGATTCAACCATGGAGGATAGGGAATGGCTTAGGAAAAATTTCAATCTCGATTTTTCTATAATGTCACATTATGAGGATATTGAGATCAGTTCCCACTTATTGGAATCGGATGATCAGATCTCTTTTCACTTCTCTCTTCCTTATTTCAATAAAGAAGGAAAAATGACGGAAGAACCTGTGTTTTTTATTATGGCGTCCAATAGGGTGTTCTTTTTTACAAGTTCTGTCCTGGACGAATATTTCACGGCCATATATGCCAATAAAGTTTTCGATCTCCGGAAATTAACGGATATAGATCACGATATATTCAAATTGCCTTTTGAATTTATTTCGGACTATTACGCCGATATTACCGAGAATCTTGCTAAAAGAATCAAGGTTATCGCAGGCAAAGTTTTGGTTGACAATACTTTTACCGATAAGGATATGAACATCATTACCGGATATAGTTTTAATAATCTGCTGATCAAAGAATCTTTAAATGAAGCCATACGTCTTTTCCATCTCTGTAAGAAAACTGATTTCGGGACGACGGCCGTGATCAAAGATACCATCAATACGGAATTAGACGATATGATTGTGGTATCCGATTATATCCAGTTTAATCTGGAAAGGCTCAGGGATCTGCAGGATCATATCAATAATAAAATAGACTTCGAGCAAAACCGGATCTTTAAAATCCTTACCGTCGCCACTATATGTATCGCATTGCCCACCCTTGTGGCGGGAATATACGGAATGAATTTTGAGGTTATGCCGGAGCTCAAATGGAATTTCGCATATCCCCTTGTCATCATTCTAATGGTTTTATGCGCCATTTTACCCTATTTTTATTTCAAAAGGAAAAAATGGTTATAATGGGTTACTGATTTTTTACCTTATATTACCTCAGGTTGACAATCATGTGGTTTGAGTAGATGAGAACTCTGGCCCTGCCGAATTTCATTTGTTTTTTAATTTATAAGGAATTTATCAGATATGAAATTATGATCCTTCCTCTTAATAGCTTATAATTATAGATGCAACTAAGATTATCATATTATAATCAATATAATATAAATAAATAAGAAATTTAAAACAAAAAATACTTATTTTGTCAATTTTGTTCTTTTTTAAGATGCCATTATAGTGGAATATATTGTGTATTACAATATTATTAGATAATAATAATTATATATATTATATATTATTAATTAAATTTATAACTCAATTTTCTATTAAATATATGATAATCTTATAGTTATTGGTTGTACTCATTTTTGTGTAAAAATATTCATAACTTTTTTACGAAACTAACCGGGAAAAAAATATATTTGTCCTGCTATTTTACTATCTTTTGTTGACCCCAAATCTATTTTCAATTTTTACGAAAAGTAATTATTTAATTTATAGTAAGTTATGATTCTAAAAATCAGGAACAGTAAGTTTGTAAAGTTCATATCCGTATGGGTATTACTTAATTTTATTTTGGAGTTTTTAATGCCTCTCCGCTTATTAGCCTTAACGGGCGGTCCGAGCCAACCGGAAATGGCGGGTTTCACCCCATTGGATACTGACAGTATGGTGGATCTTTTTAGTGGTAATTTTCATTATACCATTCCTTTGCTGGTAGTGCCCGGCCCCAACGGCGGTTATCCGGTCAATTTAAACTATAACTCCGGTATTGGTATGGAACATGAAGCGTCCTGGGTAGGCCTGGGATGGAACCTAAATCCCGGCGCTATTAACCGGCAGGTACGTGGTATTCCGGATGACAGCAATGGAGATCAAGTTACGAAAATTCACAAACGCAGAAATAACAATACTTTTATTTTCTCGCCCGGTGGGGGAGTGGAAGTTTTCGGGGCGAATTTCGGGATCGGAGCTAACCTTGCCAGTTCTATAGTTTATAACACTTATATGGGTATTTCGCTCAGCAACCATTATGGTGTTTCCGCTTCCTATGTCCGGCCGGATGAAATCAAAAAGAAGCGGAATAAGATCGTAACCGGCAATTTGGGAATTAATTTCGATTCCAATAACGGAATATCACCGAGTTTTTCCATGAGTGGAAAAATTTCCAAGAACCTGACCATCGGAGGTAATTTCGGTTACAATAGCAAAAGCGGAGCCTATACTTTCGGAAACCAGATCACGCTCAAAGTATACAAATCACACATGGCAGAAGATAAAAACGGGGTCAATCAAAATGCTGTTTCAGAAATAGGGACACGGATCGGCGCATCGTTTTCAACAGCTTCCACGCTTCCACCGGTAAGCGTACCTCTCATAACCAATACATTTGCCGCTTCTTTTCAGTTTGGAGGTGCGGGAGCATTCGTGGAAGGTTTCGGCAGGATTGCCGCCAGTGTCTGTATCCAGCAAACACAATCCCGTCCTATACAAACACCAGCCTACGGACTGCTATATACGCATAACGCCACCAAAACTTCCTTACAGGATTACAACCGGGAAAAAGATCTGGGAGTTGATGAGTATTCGCTCAATCTTCCTCTCCCTGTGGTCACCCATGATATTTACACGATTAACGGAGAACTCCTGAATGGAAATTTCAGGGCTTACAGATCTGATTACGGGCATTTTTTTGATAATTACGTGGAAAACACTAGTGCTACTATGGATATAGGAGGTGATTTGGCCTTGGGTGAAGGTTCGCAGGCCGGAGCAGCCATAGCCAATTCAGAGAGTACCGGCAGTAACGGCGACTGGAGTGCCGGTTACGACAAGTTATTGGCCTATAAAAGCAAAAGGGAATATGGCAACCGGAAAGCAGAAGACCCGGAAGGTGTTGAACCGGCATTGTATGAACCGTTTTATTTTAAAATGAACGGGGAAAAGACTGCCACGCCTGATGAATACTTGAATAATCTTCTGGGAGAAAATGCGGTCAGTTTCCCTTTGAAGAAAAATATAGGCGCTTCCCTTTTCGGCATTAAAAAACGGATATACAATATTTCACGAACACTGAGAAATAACGGAGGAAAAGATCAGGATATGAGAAGTTTTGTTCAGCAGGAGCGCACCAAAAGAACTTATAATATAGAGTATGAAACCAGGGGTAGTACGAACGGTACCAAAAATAAAGATCATGTGGACCGGTTTACAGTGGTTAATGGGAACGGGGAACGGTTTACATACGGGAAACCATTATACAACCTAGTAGAAAAAGAAGTAGCCTTTTCCTTACCGTCTCAAAATATATCCACAGCGCTCAAAAAGAGTACAGTGGAATCATATCCTGACGTTTGTGTAGATCCGGATGCTAATATGACCCAGAGGATGGGGAAAGAACGGCTCTATACGTCCACAACTACACCCGCCTATGCCTATACGTATCCTATTCAATATATTACATCGCCTGACTATGTGGACCGGACGGGAAACGGTCCCAGCGATGATGATTTCGGGTACTGGGTGAAATTTGATTACACGCAAATCCAGCCTTACAAATGGCGGTTTCCTTTTAAAGGAGCACATCTGATGATCGGCGATGTTTCAAACCGGCAGGACGATAAAGGGAACTATACTTACGGAGAGAAAGAGATTTCCTATTTATCGGAAATCACCACCAAAACCCATAAAGCGGTCTTTTACACCAGTGAGCGGAAAGATGCGGGTGAAGCAAAAAATGAAAGAGAAGGCGGATTAGGAACCGTGCACTTGCGTAAATTAGACAGTATCCGCTTATATTCCCGGGAAGATTTGTCCGTCCCGATCAAAACCGTTCATTTCGAATATGATTACAGTTTGTGTAATAACGTACCTAACAGTTCCCTCCCGACCAGTACCAGAGAAAGAGGGAAACTCACCTTGAAAAAGGTGTATTTTACTTACGCTGCTAATGAAAAAGGGAAGGAGAACCCCTATGTTTTTACCTATTTTTCCAATGATAACTACAATTACGATCCGGTAAAAATGGACAGATGGGGCAATTACAAAGGTAATGCAAATTATTTTGAACATTATGTAAGTCAGAATAATAAAGCGCAGCAAGACCGTTGGGCAAGAGCGTGGTCTCTTTCCGGCATCCGGCTTCCTTCGGGCGGAACGATTGATGTCGAATATGAAAGCGGAGATTATGCCTATGTGCAAAATAAACAGGCCATGTATATGGCCCGGCTGACCCGCACTTCTCCTTTCACCGGTAAAGGGCCTCACTATGTCTATTTTCAGATAGAGTCGGGGCGGGACCCCAAAGAATATGTAACCGGGTTTGATCACAACCTGATGTTCTTTAAAGCATCGGTCAGGGCTACGGATCAAATAAAAGAACCCGATTATGTACAGGGCTATATTAAAGTGAAGCCTGAAACGGCCCGTAAGGTAAGTAATACCGAGGGTTATGTCGAAGTTGAAAAATTTGACGCTTACAATATCCACCCTATTTATTTCCTGTGTCTCCAGCATCTCAGGAATAACCGTCCGGATATTCTGTTTAACGGCTACGATGCAAACGATACCCAAAGTGATATCAAAACCTTTTTCAATGCATTGGTTTCACAGGGTATCGTGGCACAGGCGAATGCGATGTACGGAAATGATAATTTTTATCGCTATTGCGTAAATAAAACTTCCTATTTTAATCAATTGCTGAATACGTCTGATATGGTTTCTTATTTAAGGCTCAACGTACCCGATAAAATAAAATACGGAGGCGGGGCAAGGGTAAAGAGCATAACCTTAAATGATAACTGGGATAAATCGGATCCGGCACAATACAGGCGCGAATATGTTTACAGGAAAATGGAAAACGGCAAAATGATCAGCTCCGGAGTAGCTGAATATGAACCCATGGTAGGGGCGGAAGAGACCGCCTTACGATATCCGGTATATGATGAAAGTACCGGACTTTTCTTCAAAGAAGATGAGATATACAGCGAAGTTCCCTATGGGGAAAGCTATTTCCCGGGAGCGAACGTAGGATATAGCCAGGTGATCGTCAGGACATATACCCCTTCTAATGTGCGGTTATCCACATCCGGAATCCAGGTGAACCGTTTCTATACCGCTTATGATTTTCCGATCACCGTTTCGCAGACACGCCTCCAGGTTGAGATAGATCCTGTTCCCGGTATATTGAATATCATCACGGCCGGATTTAAGCAGGTCTCTTCATCCGCTTATTCACAGGGTTATTTGGTAGAATTGAATGACATGCATGGGAAAACCCGCTCTGTTGCCACTTATCCATATCAATATACGGCTAACGATAGCGAATTGGCTTCTATGATCGATAATACCGGACCTATATCTTCTGTGGAATATTATTATAAAGAGAAAAAGGTACGCGGCATCCGTAAGCTGGATAATCATGTTAGCGTATTAACGGAAGATGCCGTAGCTGAAAAAAAACGATTGGGGCAAATGTTTGATTTCGTGGTGGATATGCGCGAGAATCATACGGTGAGCAGAGGGGCAGGAGTGGCAGCCAACGTGATGCTGGCTTCCAACCTTGTACCACTGCCGGGCGTATCGGCTATGCCGTCCGTCGATTCTTTCGAAGAGACAGTGCGCTCCGTTTCTACGGCCAAGGTAATTTATAATTCGGGTATTCTGGAAAAGACAGTTGCCTATAATAACGGTTCGAAAATTACGACTACTAATATTCACTTCGATCCCTATACCGGCGAAGCGCTGATGAGCTCCGTCACCAACGAATTTGATAAACCGGTATACAATTATACGATGCCGGCTTACTGGTTTCATGACAATATGGGAAGCGGGGCCGACAACTACAGGGCAGCCTATATGAGAACATGGAATACGTATAATACGCTTACACCTTTCAGGCAGTATGACAGGTTTATTTATAATAATAATCCTGTTACGCTTGATAATATCGGCGGAAGCGCTCAGAATACCAATGTAAAATACTGGGATGCGGCGGGAACCAACCGGTCTGTTTATCCCTCCGAATTTGAAATCTATCGTTCGGGAAAAAGCAACCAGTTAAACGCTGTCGCGGCCTCTACTCTTTCGCTTACCGATCCGGTAGCGGAGAGAAGGTTTCCGCTATTCCAAACCTTTAATGATAAACCCGATAAGTGTATTACCTACACCGATTGCCAAGGCACCCAACGTTACGCCAAAGTTTTTTTCTATCAAAACAGGCTTTATTTCGCCAGTGATGAAAGAGTGATGGGAGATATTTGTTCTATTCCTGAAGGGAGTATTATTCAAAATAACCTTTCTTATGTCGTCGTAAATACGCCTTCTAATTTGGCTGCTTATCCTGTCGAATCATTCAGGTTTTATAAAAGGGGATCTCAGGTGGAAATTTTCAGAAATGGTTCCAGAATAGGAATTTATCCGTGGTCCGATCCTCGTAGTATATTTCCCGAATGCCAGGACGGAATGTTGCTGGCATCGGCCGTGGAATTCGGCAACCAATGGATTTATCCTTATCGGGACGTAGGAGTCTCCGCACCCAATAACGGGCAGGAACACTATCTGGGAATCAGAAATATCAACAGGCCCTTGCGCTCCAATGTTTTTATCACCGAACGGAAACAAACGGGCGAATATCCCGATTATATGACCAATGCCGCTTACGACGGAACCTTCGAATCTTTCAGCTATTTCCTGCATCAGGGAGGAAATGCCGAAAATATACAGGATCCCTGGAAATGGTCCGCTGAAATTACCAAGTTCAGTCCTTTTAATTTTGAAATAGAAAACAGGAACGCCCTTGGAATCTATTCATCCGCCTTATACGGCTATAAAAATTCGCTTGCGACAGCGATGGCCAACAATGCCCGTTATTGCGAAATCGGATACGACAGCTTTGAGAATGACCTCGCGGGGACTTCCATCGCCAATAAGCAAAGAGGGCATTTCCTATATACTGGGGGTACCATAGTGGACGGAGGGCATACCGGTAAAAAGTCGGTAAGGCATTCTAATCTTTCTTTTAACGTCAATCTGCAAACGGATTTATCCGCGGCAATTAATAATGGCGTAATGACATTGCAACGGGGAAAGACTTACCTTTTCTCATGTTGGGTCAGTTCTAATTTATATGAACTCTCCGCAATTAAAGGGGCTGCTTTCAATGCCACAGTAGGTAATGTTACCATCAGTAACATAGAAATCCAGGGCAGTATAGACGGATGGCAGAAAGTTGAATTTGAATTTACTGTTCCTCAAAATAATCAGCTCTCGCTTAGTATTATTCTCAGGAGGAATGATTCCCATAATTTTTATTTTGATGATGTCCGCATACTGCCGGCCGGTGCCAATATGAGAAGTTATGT
The DNA here is from genome assembly GCA_937949745.1 of uncultured Bacteroidales bacterium. Lineage (GTDB taxonomy): Bacteria > Bacteroidota > Bacteroidia > Bacteroidales > WCHB1-69 > JAGVVH01. The sequence goes on from CALECM010000102.1 coordinate 25,916, forward strand.
GTATGATCCTTCCACTTACCGGCTGATAGCGGAAATGGACGAAAACAACTATGCCTCTTTTTATAATTATGATGAAGAAGGCATTTTGGTACAGGTTAAAAAAGAAACCGAGAGAGGAGTGATGACATTGCAAACTACGCGTCAAAACCTGAAACATTAATTCAAAAAGATCTTATGAAAAAAATAATCGGATTATTATGCTTCTTTCTAGGTTCGTTGCTATTGCATGCGGCCAATACCGAAACCTTGGATAAAGAACTTAAGATAGCCTTTCCTCCTAACGGGCATAAACTTTCTTTTGATCCCGCACAACCTTTGATGTTCGTCTGGACCGACAGCCTCCGCGACCATACTCCCTATAACTTCATCCTGGTAGAAATGAAGTCCGGCCAGTCCGTCGAAGAAGCCCTTAAACTTAACACTCCGCTTTCCCAGATAAAAGAAATCAATAATTATTACACTTATTATCCGTGGAATGCTCCCTGGTTTAAAAATAACGTACAATATGCCTGGCAGGTTACATCACTGAAAGACGGGAGCCGTGTCACTGCAAGTTTTTATTTTACGCAATCGGCCCCACAATATCAATACATTTTAAAATATAATAACCGGTTCGCTGAATTGAAAGAAAAACTGGATGGAAGTTATCAGATGGCTTTTGATAAATATATCATGATCCATTACACGGAATTATACCAGGTGTCTCCCGAACAGGGACTGAGGTTCCGGATTTTGGATAAGAACCGGCAAATCCTTGTACAAACTGATGATAACGGGAATGTTATAAATAATGCAACGATACCTAAAGTCCCCATCAGAAGAAGGGAAAACTGGGTAACCATTAATTTGAATCAGGTCCCGAACGATATGATGGATTATGGTCCGTTTTATTATCTTGAAGTATGGAACGGGAAAGGCGAATACCACTTTCTCCGCTTCCGGTGCGATTATTCTCTTCCCTCTTATAACTATCAGGTTGCCGCAATGCCGTAGCTTTCACTGTCAAATCCAAACTTATAGTAAAATTATGAAAAAAAATATTATTATACTTATTCTCTCCTTTATTTTTTGGGTTGGAATACCTGTTATTCTGAAAGGAAGTGAAGAACTTTACATGTCCTATCTCCGGGGTGCGCAAATCAGCCGGAATAAAACCATGAATATCGCATTGCCGAAAAACGATCTTCCCTATTGGAAAATCCAGTCCAGCCATATTCATGCTAAGTTATATCTGGCGGAAGACCGCGAGGAACTCCATAATACCGAAACCTATAGCGTCAGATATGAAATCACCCTTAATTATGGAACCGGCGGGAAAGATGTGTATACGGACGAATTACAGGTTACATACAGAGTGAATGGCATTTATCAGGATATCGATCTCAGGAAATACGGGAATCAGGTCTATACTTCCGCTTCACTGAAAATCTTGGAGGTCCTGGGGACTACTCCCGATGACCTGATCCTGGAATTACAAATAAATACTTACCGTGTGGAGGACATGCGGATAACGCTTGCTCCGACTTCGGTAACGGGCGTGGCGGGAAGAAGTTCCCGCGAATTACTTATTACCTGGGACTATTATGCCGGATATGAAAGTTATGATGTGGAATGGCTTTTCATTGATAATCCTTCGCACCGGGATAATATCCCTTTCGATTTTAAAAACGCTACCCGGGTCAATACAAGTCAGAACTATTACGTGGTTCCGCTTGCTTATCCTAAAGGAAGCGTTTTGTTTAGAGTCCGGGGAATCTATATTCCCACCACCACTAATCTTTATACGGGATTCTGGAGCCATGCGGCGGGTTCGGGTACCTCTCTCCCGCAGCCCGGGCCCGAAATACGCTACGATTACGATGGGTTGGAGCAGGATATGAGCTGGCAATATACAGGTATGTTCGCCGAGGAGGGGAAAAGGAGTGAAGCTATTACTTTCTTTGACGGAACACTGCGTGACCGCCAGCAGGTCGTATTCGGCAATGATCCGGAAATTGCCCGTATCACTGAAACATTTTATGACCACATGGGGCGTCCTGCCCTGAAAAGTTTACCGGTTCCCACTTCCGGAACCGGAATGCATTATTACGGGACCGGAGGAAGCTCCAACGGACAATTCAACGGGCCTATGGAAAAAAGTCAATATGATACGGACGATAAAATAGGAAATCCGGATCCCTTTCCGGAACGTGGCGGCTGGAGCCGGTATTATTCACCGGCTAACTCATTTTTGAACCGACTTTATGCCGTTAATGTAGCACAGGTTCCCGCCGATCAGGGATATGTTTATTCCCATATCCGGTATCGCAATGACGGTACCGACCGGATCCATTCGGTCTCCGCTCCCGGACAGGATTTTGCTTTAGGAAGTGGTCACGAAACGCGCTATTATTACGGAAATCCAACTCAATCGGAACTGGACAGGCTTTTCGGAAATGAAGTCGGGGATGCTTCCCATTACCAGAAAGTGATCACTGTGGATGCTAATGATATGACCACGATCGAATATTACGATATGCAGGAACGGCTCATCGCCACTTCCCTCGGAACAGGAGGCGATAACCTGTTGCCCATCGACGGAGCGCCCGAACCCCGGAGGTTCTCGGAAACTATTTATTACGACGAAGAAAGCCGGGAAGATAACCGCACCATTTTAGTCTCCGCTAACGGCACCTATACTTTTGAGTACTATTTTAATCCGGCTTCCCGGATTTGCGAATTCTGCCAGGTAAAGCAGGTTTGCCTCGAATGTTACTATAAGATCGTTGTGAGCCTGTGGGATCCCGATAAAATGAAATATATTTTTTATCAGACCGATATTGTAAACGGGGAAAAGAAATATTTCTTTGAAGCCACTCTCGGTATAGGAAACTATTTACTTCATAAGGAAGTCGCTATTTATGACGGGAACCTTGAGGGTATGCTGGATAATTACCGTGCCGTGATGGATCAATGCGCCCCGTACATTCCCGTACAACCCGCGCCCTGTTATACTATTTGCGAAGAGTACTGTATGCAGACCCTGAATTACAGTGAACCGGACTATAGCAAAAAGGAATTTACGGACTGTATGGAGCAATGCGAAAATCCTCCCGTCACCTATCAAACCCAGTGCGAAGCCTGGTATGAAAGCATGTTGCGGGATATGAGCCCGGGTGGACAGTATTTCGATAATATCACTTACCGTTGTCCGCCCGACAGTTTGGAAAATGTTTATGATTTTTCAGGACGGAATAATTTTCTGAACAGGATATCCACTTCTTCTTTAAGTAATGATCCCTGGATACGATCCATGCTAAGCCTGTTCGGAATACCTTCTTCGGATCCGGATCGATATAACCGGTTATGGGACAGCCTCCGGAATAACTGGGACGAACAATATTCCCTTCAGATGTTTGCCTACCATCCCGAAAGGAGTATTTACGAACTGAAATGCGCCTGTGGCGATACTTCCCTACAAAACGGTTTTGACAACCTGATGATGAATATCACGTCGTTTAAGGAAGCGGACGGATATGGACTGTTAAATCCGCTCGGGATGAATTTGAATCCTGGCGGCAGTATTACGAATGACCCTGACAAGGAAGGTTATCAACCGTTTAAGCCGGGTTTAATGGATCCCTATTTTGAGGCAGGTGTAAAAAAGTGTTGTGAGAAAAGCGCTGCGGAAATGAGGGAATATATCATGGACAGAATGAAAAATTACCTGACGTGGGAACAGAATAACCGTAAGTATTTCGCAAGTGTGTGGTATCTTCTTTTCGATCCGGACAGGATAAGCGTAGGTAGCGGTCCCTCTGTCCTTTTTGACGTAAGGGAAGCATTTATCAGCATGCAAGAGGGCATACTACCCGAAATAGCAGAACAATATAGCTGTAGCAAGGACGATGCCCGGTGGATCCTCTTCCGGAATATATATCTTTACCTGAAAGAAGAAACCAAGGCCACGTTCTTCACAAACTGTTATAATGAATACGCGCTATATAAAGAACCTTTAGCCAAGGATCAGAGGGAATGGCATACCGGAGATTATCCTGAAGACGCGCTGGAAAGTTGTAAGTATTACCTTTACGCGGATCCCGCCTGCCGGAACCGGCCACTCACCATGGAAGGCTTTGAGATCAGGTTCTTATGTAATCCCGCTTACGGGCTTAATCGCGATAATGCGCAGGAGATGCTCAATATCAGTGTGACGGAACTCACGGAAAATTGTATGGACGAGTGCGAGGCGTACGCCAACCAGTGGATGCTCGAATTGCGGGATTATCTAGCTGAAAGCTGTGACATAAAGGAGCAGGACAGCCGTTGGCAGGATATAAAAGACGAATTAATCAAGCTCTGCCAAAAAGTTGGATGTATGGAGAGTGCATATAAAATGGATTTTACACGCCGGCAGCTTTTTGAAGAAAGATCATTCAGATGGATTTTTGAAAGTATAGGTTGTGATATGAATGGTAAATACATCCTGCCTATGATCGTATTCCCGAAAGAAGATAATTTCTTGGACTGCGGATGCAATAATTTTCAGGAATTCCTTAATACGGCCGGCCTTACTTTCGCCTCCGACCGCGAGGCTATTTCTAAAGCCCTTGAGGAAGAAAACATAAAAACGGATGTGGATTACTGGAAGAAATTCTGTATGTTCACCCGCTATAACTATCTGCTCGAAAACTATAATGATACGATTGTGTGGGTAGAATATGATTTCCCCGCGCGTTTCCGGTGTACTCCGGCTGACGAAGACTGGTTAGCCCAATGCAAAAAAAAGAACGAATTGGAAGCGGCAAGCCTCAACACCCGGGCTAAAGAAGAGGCGCTCGACGTCATGGTGGAGACCAAACGCGGATTATACCCGGACCACTGCCTGGATAATATACAGCTTGATCAAATGATCATCAATTATCAAAACGAGGAGTATCTTTTTACCCTTTATTATTACGATCAGGCAGGGAATCTGATCAGGACGGTACCGCCTCTGGGCGTGGCATTGATTGAAAATGAAAGTATGCTGGAGGCGGTAAGGCGATACCGCCGGACCGTGGACTCCTATGAAAATATGGCCGGATTCGTACATCCCGCCCACACGATGTCCACCAATTACCGGTACAATACGCTCGATCAGGTGATCACCAGTTATCTTCCCGACCATGACGCGGAAACCGATATTTATTACGATATTCTTTCCCGTCCGGTGTTGAGCAGTAATCCAAAACAAAAGAGTAGTTCTACATACACCTATACCCTTTACGACGACCAGGGACGGATCACTGAAACGGGACAGGTGGCCAATACCGCCCCGGTTGACCAAAAACTGGCCGCTGATCCGCAGGCGCTGGCTGCTTTCATACTCAACGGACAGCGTACCGAAATTACCAGGACTACGTATGATATTCCACTGGTTCCGAATCTTGGGCAATCGAACCTGAGAAACCGCATCGCCGCTTTAAGTTATTACGAGCAGGACGGCAGCGCGATACAGTCAGCGAGTCATTACAGTTATGACTTCCATGGAAATGTGGGAACCTTTATCCGTCAGATCCCTGACTTTTCCGGATTCGGCAAGGAAATGATCACCATGGACTATGAATACGACCTGATCAGCGGGAACGTCAACAAATTCTGGTATGAGAAGGGAAAGGACGACCAGTTTATCCATCGTTACCGCTATGATGCCGATAACCGCCTCACCCATGTATTAACTTCCCAGGATAACCAAATCTGGCACCATGATGCCCGCTATTTTTACCTTCCCCATGGTCCTTTAGCCAGGACCGAGTTGGGCGAAAAACAAATCCAGGGTCTTGATTACGCTTATACCATACGGGGCTGGCTCAAAGCCATGAACAGCTATCAGAGGGATCCTCAGCGCGACATCGGGCAGGACGGCAATCAGGCTCTTACCGGCAACAGCACTTTCGCCAATGACGCTTTCGGGTACACCTTACAATATTATGCTAATGATTATAAACCCGTGCGCCAGGGCAGCTCTCTCTTCTGGCTGGATTACCATGAACCGGGCAGGGATCTGTACAACGGGAATATTTCCGGCATGTCCACCCACGCCCGGCCTTCTTCTATCATGAAGGCGTTCAGGTATGACAAGCTCAACCGTATCATGTTCATGGAAACCGCTACCTTAGCGGGCAACGACACGTGGTCGCCTCTCTCCCAGCAATATAAAACCATTTACCGCTATGATTTTAACGGGAATTTAGTATATTTGCATCGACTGGACGATGGGGCTTACGATCTTCACCAAATTCAGTATTACTATCAGCCCCGTACCAACCGGCTCAATAACATTCAGGCTTACGGAATAGGATCCTCCGTATACCAATACGATGCCACCGGCAACCTGGTTTATGACGAGAACGAAAAGATGACTATCGAATGGAACGCTTCAGGAAAAGTTCGCTCGGTAAAAAAAGCGAACGGTGCGGAACTAACTTTCCGCTACACTGCTTTGGGAGAGCGTGAGGTTAAAAAAAGCCAGGGTCGTAATGGGGGCAACCAGTATAATATACACGACCCCAATGGAAACATCATAGCTACTTACGGATTAACCGCGAACCGCCTTATTGTGGTAGAGCAAAGCATTTACGGCGGTAGCGGAAGATTGGGGATATTCCAAAAGACTATTTTGCGCAGGGAGGAAGAAACGTTTGCTTCTCCGCAACCCTCTGAAAATTACACCCGGCGGCTGGGCCATCGCCAATATGAATTGACGGACCATCTCGGGAACGTGCATGCCACCCTCTTAGACAGGAAATTAGAAAAATTGGTAACAAACGGTGAGATGGGGTATTCGCCGGAAATGTATTTCTATACCGATTACTACCCCTTCGGTTTTCCGATGCCCAAACGGTTTGGCAGGACATTATACCGCTATGGATTTAACGGTCAGGAGAA
>CALECM010000103.1 GCA_937949745.1 uncultured Bacteroidales bacterium
TAATAAAAAGTAAGAAGTACTGTCTATCAATTCATTATTTTGATCCAGAATTCTTATTTGGTATGCCGGATTATGCATATAATCAGTATGTGGCAATTCCATCACTAAAGCCAGGTAAATATTAAGTAAGCTGGATGAAGAATCCGGAATAAATGAGTAAAGGATACCGGCACCATAATATTCACGTGTATAGGGACTCGATGGTTCACCGAGCCGAACTACAGCATTTAAACTCTCACCGTCCCATATCGGTAGTTGATTGAGATAGTATCTGGAATTTGAAGAATCTATGAATGCGTTATCGTCAAACCCGGGTGTATTGATAACCGTGTGGGAATTGTTTCTAATGCCACTACTATAGGTATTAATATTCAGGAGATTACTAAAATTACTGGATGAATTATGTCCTTTCCAAACATAACTCGCATTTAAATCCGTAAAATCAGGTACTCCCTGGGGAAGTGTTTGTGAAAATAATTGAGTCGTACAGACCGCAATAACGAAAAGAAGTAATGTTTTTTTCATGGCCGTATTTTTTGGTGAATAATAGTGTGATGCAAAAATAAAAAAACCCCTGACATGTCAGGGGTTTTTTTATTTTTGTTCTTGATTATTTACAATCATAGCGCATATTCATCGTCATTCCGAAATCACCGTCACTGATTCCGTCCATCCAGGCATTTTGGAAATCAACGGCATCATTGGCTTCTTTGGCCATTTGAGAGCAACTTTTCTTTTTTTCTTTTGCTACTTGTTCAGTATAAGACACGTCTTTTCCGGCAGCGTTTTTAGTCGTAATTGTACAATCACAGGTTTTTTTACAAGAAGTAAAAGCAAAAAGTGTGATAAAGGCAAAAGTTAAAAGGGTTAATTTTTTCATTTCTCAATTTTTTTGGTTAATAATAATTATAGGTTAAAATTCGGGTGCAAAAATAGAAAAAAGAAGAAAAAAATGCAATAAATCCATAAAATAAAAATAGGATAATTAAAGTTTAATCAGGGGTTGGCATATCTCCTTGAAATACAAATAAAAAAACCAGCTGATTTAATCAACCGGTTTTTATTTAAAGAATAGATTACAGATTTTTTATTTATTAACCTGGAAAGTAGTATCTCCGTTTTTGAAGAAATTCACGATTTGGTTCGCAGATGCCAGTCCGGCATTGATATTTGCTTCCGCTGTTTCGGCACCCATTTTTTTCGGTGTTCCGAAATAACGGTTTTCAAATTTTTCAGTCATCATTTCTTTATTATCCGGAGCGATATCGGTTCCATATTTAAGGTCCGTTCTTTCCTCCATAACTTTTACCATCTCCTCTTCATTGATCACTTCCTTACGGGCCGTATTGATGAGGCATCCGTTTTTCGGCATTCTGGAAAGAAGATCATATCCGATAGATTTTTTGGTCTGGTCGTTAGCCGGAATATGCAAAGAGATAAAATGACAGGTGGAGTATAATTCCTCAACCGTGTTTACGGCTGTAACACCTTCTTTTTTCATTTGGTCGGCAGGAACAAAAGGATCGAAAGCATACACTTCCATATTGAAACCTTTGGCAATGTGTGCAACTAATTTTCCCACATGACCGTAAGCATGGATCCCTAATTTTTTACCTTTCAGTTCGGAACCGGTTCCCGGTTTGAATGTGTTACGGGAAAGGTAGATCATGAGGCCTATAGCCAGTTCGGCAACGGCATTGGAGTTTTGTCCCGGTGTGTTCATCGCCACAATTCCTTTGGCCGTGCAAGCTGCCAGATCCAGATTATCATAACCCGCGCCCGCGCGAACCACGATTTTCAGTTTTTTGGCTGCGTCGATCACTTGTGCCGTTACTTTATCCGAACGTACGATCAGGGCATCTGCATCAGCGACTGCCGTATAAAATTCGTTTACATCACTGTATTTTTCGAGAAGAGCCAATTCGTGACCGGCATTCTCTACTATTTCGCGTATACCGTCAACGGCTACTTTCGCGAATGGTTTTTCTGTTGCGACTAATACTTTCATGATGTCTTATTTATTCATTTTTTCAAATTCCTGCATACAGGCAACAAGCGCTTCCACGTCTTCTTTCGGACATGCATTATAAATAGAAGCCCTGAAACCTCCTACGGAACGGTGTCCTTTGATACCTACCATACCGTTTTCCTTAGCGAAAGCCATGAAGTTCTCTTCTTTCTCTTTATATTGCGGGTTCATAACGAAACATACATTCATAATTGAACGACTCTCTTTTTCAGCCGTACCCACGAACATACTGTTCCTGTCTATTTCATTGTAAAGTATTTCGGCTTTTTCGCGGTTCATTTTATTTACTGCTTCCAGGCCACCCATTTTTTTAACCCATTTCAGGGTTTCGTTCATCACCAGGATAGAGAATACCGGAGGCGTGTTGAACATGGAATCATTTTCGATGTGGGTTTTATAATCCAGCATAGTCGGGATATAACGATCCACTTTTCCCAACATGGATTCTTTTACGATCACAAAAGTTACCCCTGCAGGACCTACATTTTTCTGCGCTCCACCATATATCATTGCATATTTGCTTACATCTACCGGGCGACTCATGATATCGGAAGACATATCCGCGATAAGAGGAACGGGAGAATTGATGTCTTCTTTGATTTCGGTACCGTAAATAGTATTGTTAGTGGTAATATGGAAATAATCCGCATCAGTAGGAATTGTATATCCTTTCGGGATATAATTGAATGTCGTATCGGCAGAAGATGCCACGACAACGGTTTCACCTAAACCTTTGGCTTCTTTGATCGCTTTTTTAGCCCATACACCTGTTTCGAGGTAAGCAGCTTTCTTATTCATGAAATTCATGGGAACCATGAGGAATTGCAGTGAAGCGCCGCCTCCTAAGAACAATACACGGTATCCGTCCGGGATCTGGAGTAATTCTTTCCAAAGATCTTCCGTTTCTTTCATAACGGCTTCCCATTCTTTGGATCTGTGGGAAATTTCGATAACCGACATGCCGGTTCCTTTAAAATCTTTTAAAGCCTCGATAGAGGCGTTAACGGCTTCTTTTGGAAGGACACAAGGTCCTGCGTTAAAATTATGTACTTTTTTCATATCAAGAAATTAAGATATTAATTTTGCATTAGATTTTGGGACAAAGATATAAAATTAATATTACAAAAACTGTGATTATTTTTTTTTCAATTTAATATTCAATTATTTGAAATTAAGGGATTTATATCTGAATTTTCAAGGGCTTGAAGTCTGGTGTCAGGTCGGTTATGGATGGAAATCCTGTTAAAAGCCGCAAGCCATAGAATAAACCCTTTCGTCCGGTCCGGTTTTATCCGGAAAAAACCAGTATATAAAGCTTGTTTTTGTCCGTGAAATGGATTTTTTAAATCAGGATTCGTGGCTATCTTTTTAAATTAAGCATATAATAATATGGTGAGAACGGTAATGTTGTCTATTTATGCCGATCTTTTCTTAATTTTGCAACCCAAATTTACCTATTATGAAAAAATCGGATTTCCTGACTATTTTAATCGTCATAGCCTGTTTAGCACCTTTCTTCCTGTTCGACAGCGTATATCAGGGATATAAGGATATTAACGCCATGCATCCCCTGGTTATGGCTTTTCTTAAATTTGCCATACTGGCTACTTTCGGAGAGATGTTGGGACTGAGAATCAAGACAGGGCATTATAACACTCCCGGTTTCGGGATTTTTCCAAGAGCTGTTATTTGGGGATTTTTAGGTATGTGGACTGCTATTGCCATGGGCGTATTCAGTAAGGGGATTCCCGGTTATTTGAATAACTTTCAACTTTTTTCCGGCATTGCGGAGGCAATGGCCGGTCCGTTTTCCGGATTGAAGCTTGGCGGGGCTTTCCTGATCAGTTTGATGATGAATACATCATTTGCCCCTGTTTTGATGACCGTACATAAGATTACCGACACCCATATCCTGAATAACGGAGGAAAAGCCAAGGCCCTGATAACGCCTGTTCCGGTGGGGAAAATTATCTCCGGATTGAACTGGAATGTGCAATGGAATTTTGTCTTTAAGAAAACGATTCCTTTATTCTGGGTCCCCGCGCACACTCTTACCTTTATATTACCTGTCAATTTCCAGGTGTTATTTGCAGCTTTATGCAGCGTGGTTTTGGGATTGATCTTATCCATTGCCGCCATTAAATCGAAATAATCCCGAAGGGTTTTCCTTATATATTAAAATCCGTACCGGAACATGATGTCTATCCTGTTGGCATTACCCGATGTGCCGGTCTGGTTTACCCTTTTTCCGAAAAGATATTCGATCCCCATGGTGCCGTAAGGGATGAATTCCCAGAAAAGATTGACGGCAAAATAGTGGGTATGGGAAAATAGCCATGGAAAATTATATTGCGGGGGAGGATTCAGCATTGTAAATCCATAGATAACCGCGGAATAAAGATGCTCCATCCAGTTGCGCTGGAAAGAAAGATAGGCTCCGAACATGGGTAAAGTACGTAAATTACCTGATCTATTAAGATCGCGGACCAGATCCAGATTGGCAAATGACAAGTCCTGTATATAACGTGCGATTCCTTGCCCGTAAACACTTTGGAAATACAGGAAATTCTTTTTCCCGATATTAAATTTACCGCTTAACGAGACACCGAATCCTACCTTATTAATACTTCTATGGGCCACGGTATCGTCGTAATAGTTCATAATCCTCACCAATCCTCCCAACTGAAGATGACCGAAATTATCTTTGTATTTAAAGTGTATGGGAAAATCAGGGACTTTTTGATATTCATTTCTGATGCCGAATTCCGAGTAATCCCCGATAAGGGCGCTGCTCATCTCCATGGCCACCGAAACGGAGAATTTGTCTAAAAAGGAATGGGTATACCGGATCATGGGTTGTCGTACCGAAACTTCAGTATTGGGACCTTCCAGGTCGATAGTGGGAGGAGCTGCTTCCAGGTCCATAAATGTACTCCATGTCTGGCCGATGGTAAAACCGAAATAGGAAATATATGCGTGCCTTAACCGTAATGTATTGGTATTTCCCCGGAAATCTGTTTCCAGAAACGCTACAATGTTTCCGAATTTGCTGCTTCCGACAGCCTTAAAATTGATACGCGAACTTTCAGCGCCCAGTGCGAATTGTCCGGAATAGTTTTCCGAAGGAACCGGGATCTGGGATGTCACGAAATCCCTGTTTTCAACCATCCCGTTAAAATCGGTGATCCCGACTACACTGATAAATCCGCCGATACCGAATTTGAACGATTCATCTTCATTGGTGATCATAAAACGCGGATCTCCTTTGTCGGTATAGGCTTTTTGAAAAAATCCCCTTTCCGGATCGTAAACATGCCACAATTGTCTGGGATTTACTTTCAGGATCAGGCCGCCCAGGCTTCTGTGTATGGTATCTTTGGTGGTCTCTTTTTGGGAATAGAGCGATATAAATGATAAAAAGAAAATAAATATTAAAGTTATCCTTTTTGCCATAAGCCGAATTGCTGAGGTGGTTGAATTTAAAAACACCGTATATCATGATGATATAAACGGTGTCTTATTATAAATTATAAAATCTTTATTTTCATTTTATCGTGCCGCTATACTGCCATAGGTACGTCAATGATCATTAGCCTGGCATTGTCACTGGCCGATTTGATCTTTACAGTATCCGTTTCCCAGATCCCTAATCCGTCACGATGGTATAAAACCTGGTCTTCCACAATAAATTCCCCGTCTACAACCATTACATATACTCCATTACCTTGTCGTTTAATCCGGTATTCCGTTTCAAATTCATTGTCGAATGTGCCGATGGATAACCACGCATCTTGATGTATCCATAATCCTTCGTCATCCGGGTTGGGAGAAACGATTTGCTGGAAATAATTTTTACTGTGGATAAAATCAAATTCCCGTTGCTCGTATCTTGGTTCTACATCCCTTTGATTCGGAAATATCCATATCTGGAAGAAGTTAAGGGGACGTTCTTTGTTCCCATTAAATTCACTATGGGTGATCCCGGTTCCGGCGCTCATAACCTGTACCTCGCCCGGTCGGATAACACCGCTAAATCCCATACTGTCTTTATGCTCCAGTTCTCCGTACAGGGGAATGGATATGATTTCCATATTATCATGGGGATGAGTTCCGAAACCTTCACCTCCGATTACAATATCGTCGTTGATTACTCTTAAAGCTCCGAAATGGATGCGTGTGGGATCGTAATAATCGGCAAAGCTAAAGGTGTGATGAGTATCCAGCCATCCATGGTCAATATGGCCTCTTGTAGAAGCTCTTATCAATACTTGTTTCATGTAAAAAATCCTTTCTTTTAGTGTAGGTTTTTATAACGTATGATTTTACGGAATGTTCAAAAAATCAGCTTATAAGCCCACTTGATTTCTTATTTCTTAAGGATTTTTTCAGTAAATATATTTCCGGTTTTGTGGTGGATATTGATAAAATAAATACCCGGAGGATATGCGTTAAGATCAAAGATAGTCAAATAATCGGAAATTGTAATCGAACGTAGGATTTTTCCTTCGGTATTCAGTATGTTTACCCGGCTGTATAGCCATCCCGGGTCGATGATCCGGATATTGACTTGATCAGAAACAGGGTTAGGATACAGACAAATTGTAGAAGGTGTATTCTCATCTACCGAATTACTTCTGTCCAAGTTAACAGGTAAGAACAACGTTCCGGAGTGAACCGTAATATCATGGGTTTGTGTGATATACCCGTCAGATGAAAAAGTCACTGAATATGTTCCAGGTATCAGCGGACGGTGGTAAACGCCATTTGTTAAGGCAGAGAAGATATCGGAGTTTTGCGCGGCATCATCATATCCTTCGATAAAAATTCGGGCTCTTAGCGGTTCACCCGTTGCGGCATCCTTCACTATCCCTTTAATGCCGTATAAAGATTCGAGCGTGTAATTGAGCAAAGCATCCTTAAGGTTTTCCCAATATACCGGAAGTTGTTGGCGGTCCGCTATTTTAGGATAGGAAATTTCAAGGGTTGCTTCCCTGCAACGGCGGTGGTAGTTCATGAAATCCTGACGGCTTCCCCTGATAATGTACCAGTTGCCTCCGGGAGTAACACCGTCACGGGCTGAATTGAAATATCTTGGGCTATTTTTCCGGCATGTATCAACAAATTTTCTTCCGATTAAGTTCCACCATCGGGAATCCGGATGATTTTTTTGAAAGGAAGTGTAAGCATCCCACGGATAATTGAAAACTTCAGCTCCGCTATGCAGTCCTATGGACATAACAAAGTTATTTTTTTCCGTGAAATCCATCATGGCTTCTATTTCCGGAAGATAAGAGGCGCTTGTATTACCGTTCATTCCGGGATAGGAACGGTTGAGGTCATATCCCTGATTATTCCCGCGCGTTGAAATGGGTGATAATCCCACGATATGGTCTCCAGAGTAATAAGTTCCGTCGGGATTTTCCAACGGACATATCCACAAATCGATTTCCTCCAATATCTGGTTAACGACTGGTTCATCCGGATGGGTTAAAATATAATCAATGAACCGGAGCAGAATATAATATCCTACTACTTCATCACCGTGGATAGCTGCGGAATAAAAGACAGCGGGTTTATGGTAATCCGCCTCTTCCCGTTTTCCGATACGGGCGGCAAGGATCTTATGTCCCGCAGGCGTATGCGCCATAATGGTATCGATCCTGCAAAATTCCGGATATTCCAGCTGAAAGTGCGACATTGTCTCTTCATAAGCCTGATAGGTGGGATATCTGTCCCAACCGGATGCAAGTACCTGAAAATTTTTGGCCATGGCTATCCTCGATTTACTAAGATCAGGATTATGAAAAGTAAAAGGCATCCCGCTTTCCGCGAACCGAGGATAATCAGGTTTGGATAACCATATCCTTACTTCGTAAACCGCTTCGGCAGGATTGTATTCGATATGGTCGATGGAGTAATGATTGGCAAGATCGGAAATTTGATCCCGTGTATCCAGTTCTATATTCAGATAATGTTCCGGAAGATCCGACTGAAGGAGCAGGCCACTATTGTCCTGCGAATATGAGGTAAGGGAAAAATAAAAGAAAACAAGGAACAGGATAGTGGTTCTCCTCATTATATATATTCCATTAATTCTCTGAGCTGGTTTTGAAGAAAAGGGGAAACCCGTGTTAAAGGCAATCGCAGGTAATATTCGATTTTTCCCTGCAATGCCATGATCGCCTTAATGCCCGCCGGACTTCCTTCTCTGAAACACGCCTGGATCAGATCGAGCATCCGGTGATGGATCATCCGGGCTTCGTGAAAGTTTTCATTCAAAGCTAAATGAACCATATCGGCGATTAATTTCGGATAGGCATTTCCTATGACGGAAATCAGTCCGTCAATACCCACAGCCAGTAAAGGAAGGGTGATACCGTCATCGCCTGAGATAACCAGAAAATCTTCCGGCTTGTGTTTAATGAGGTGCATGATCTGGTTCATATTGCCAGAAGCTTCTTTAATGGCTATAATCTTTTCGCAATCACGGGCCAGCCTGAGCGTAGTGGCCGGTTCCAGGTTACAGGAAGTTCTGGGCCCTACATTATATAAAATAACCGGTAGCGGCGAGTGGTAGGCAATTTCACAGTAATGTTCGTAAAGTCCTTCCTGTGACGGCTTATTGTAATATGGAGTTACGGAAAATATTGCTTCAACACCGGAAAAATCATCATTTTTGAGATGCCCGATAAGATTTTGGGTGCACGGGCCTCCTAGACCCATTACAACCGGCACTCTTCCTGCTGTGGCTTTGATAATGGTTTTTAATATGGCCGATTTTTCCTCTTCACACAGGGTCGGGGTTTCCGAAGTTGTTCCCAGCGCCGCCAAATAATCTACACCTCCGGTGATCAGTCCATCCACCAGTTTCTCCAAACTTTCATAATCAACTTCTCCATCTTGCAAAAAAGGCGTAATGACCGCCACTCCTAACCCTTTTAATTTTGGTTTCATATTTTTTCTCCGGTTAATTGGTGAGAATATGTGTTTATATTATCTAATAAAGTACGTTTATTAATTCCGTTCCCGTCAATAAAGAGGTCATACAGCTCACGATAATGGTTGTTGGCACCGGTAATCATTTTCGCTTTGGAAAGCTGTAAAATAGTGTATACGGGAAGATAGAAATCATCGGTAAAATCTATAAGCAGGTCGAAATCCATGGCCATGAAATCATTTACCTGTACCATGACAGGTTTTCCGTACCAGTTCAGGTCTTTCCGGCAAAAATAATCGGCCGTAAGCTGCTCCAGGCAGAAATAGGGCACTGCTTTATCGTCGATATAGGCCACCATCCTTACCGATTTATTTCCATTTTGTAACAGGGAAAACAGGGAGAAGATGTTCTGGTAAGATTCTTCATCCGAAATGGATGCTATTATTCCTATCGATTTTGCCCGCTGTAAAGAAATAAGCTGCTTTTTCCTGTCCGATACATTTCCGGTAATATATTTCGTAAGTAATGAGCGTTTTATGCGGTTGAGCATGCGGCTTTGTATTATGCTGATTTTAGGAAAACAAAAATACAAAAAAAGTAAGAACTCTTTTGGTTATCATCGTGTTGATTTTTGCCATAGATCAATAAGGGAAGCATAAGATTTTGTGAGATAACCGGGAACGTTTTCTTTCGGGATCCATGCCACGCCGGTGATCCCTTCTTCTCTCTGGGGAATAAGTTTTTCTGTTTTTTCCGTATACATATTATACCAGTAAGTGGTTTTTAACATTAATTCACCGTTTTCCACATAAGTATGGTAGGTTGAAGGTAAAGAACCGGTAATATACACCTGGTGTAATCCAGTTTCTTCAGCCACTTCCCTTAAAGCTGCCTCTTCCGTGTTCTCACCTTCCTCTATCTTTCCCTTGGGAAAATCCCAGCGGTGATGGCGGTAGATGAGTAAAATTTCATTCCGCTCGTTTTCCACGATACCGCCTGCCGATTTTACTTCGATATATTGGGTCGAAAAAAGCCGGAAGTCATCCATATTCGAAATTTCGATGGACTTATCGCCGGAGAAAATTTTAACAGGGAATTTCATAGTAATCCATTTAAAGCTTCTGCAAAAATAGTCCATTAATCCTAATTTTCTTATTTTTGCCGATATTTTCCACTGATGAATCTCATTAAAAGAACGATCCGTTATCTTTCCCCCTTTAAGGGCAACATCATCCTGATATTTTTATTTAATCTTCTCTATTCTCTTTTTTCTCTTTTTTCCCTTACGATGGTGATTCCTTTCCTTTCCGTTCTTTTCGGGGAATCCGAGAGGATCACGGTGAAACCGGAACTGGCTTTTAATTCCGAATCGGTCATCAATACTTTTTATTATTACATGGGAAATGTGATCGAATCCAACGGTCCTGTGAGGACATTGTTCCTTGTGGCCCTCTTTATGATCGTCTTTTCTTTATTTTCAAATTTGTTCCGCTATCTGGCTATCTATTGCGTCGCGCCCATCCGTGCCGGTATCATCAAGAATATCAGGAAAGAGATATATCATAAACTGATCATTCTTCCTTTATCATTTTTTTCCCAATTTAAAAGAGGAGATATCATTAACCGTTTCGGAACGGATGTACAGGAAGTAGAATGGTCGGTCGTGGCGACACTGCAAACATTTTGCCGGGACCCCTTCCTGCTTTTAATCTACTTGATTACCTTATGTATGATTAATATAAAACTGACGGTTATCACCCTGATTATCCTTCCGGCTTCGGGATTGATCATTACTTTCGTGGGACGGTACATTAAAAGATATTCCGCCAGGGCTCAGGAAGTATTAGGGAAATTAAGCTCTAAATTCGAAGAAGCGATAGGCGGATTACGTATCATAAAAGCTTATAATGCGATTGAACATGCTTCCGGTAAATTTGAGAATGAGAATAAATATTTCTCCAGGGTCAATACGAAACTTTACCGGGTAAATGAACTCGGATCACCATTAATCGAATTCCTGAGCATATTATCGCTTACTTTGATCTTATTGATCGGATCGCGTTTCGTGCTGGATGATCCTAACTTTAAAGGAGGACTTTTCATCATGTACATCATCGTCTTCGCCAGGATGCTTCCTCCTGCCAAACAGCTGGTAACGGCACATTACACGATCCAAAAGGGGATGGCTTCCGCAAAACGTATTTACCAGGTATTAGACAGTGAAGAGAAGATCATGGAGGCGGAGGAACCTGTGGAAATAAAGAACTTCGCTGACAGGATCGATTACCAGGATGTGTCATTCAGTTATCAGGAAAATAATACGGTTCACTCGAATCCGGATGTATTGAAAAATATCACTTTTTCTATAAAAAAAGGAGATATTATCGCCCTTACCGGCCCTTCCGGTGGCGGTAAATCGACACTGGTCGACCTGCTGCCCCGTTTTTACGATATTACGGATGGGCAAATACTGATCGACGGCATGGATATTCGTCAGTTAAAGGTCCGGGATTTACGGGATCTGTTCGGGATTGTGAACCAGGATGTGATTCTCTTTCATGATACGGTCTTCAATAACATCGCTTTCGGAAAGAAGGAGGTTACGAAGGAAGAAGTGATTGAAGCCGCCAAAATAGCCCAGGCTCACGATTTTATCATGGAAATGGAACATGGCTATAATACCATTATCGGGGACCGCGGCCTGAAATTATCCGGCGGACAACGGCAGCGGTTAAGCATCGCAAGGACGATCTTAAAAGATCCTCAGATTCTGATTCTCGATGAAGCTACTTCCGCACTGGATGCGAAGTCCGAATATATGGTGCAACAATCCCTGGAAGACCTCATTAAAGGAAGAACAGCCATCATCGTAGCCCACAGGCTTTCCACCATAAGAAATGCCGATCAGATCCTTTTTATTGAAGACGGGCAAATTAAGGAACAGGGAACCCATGCCGAACTTATGGAGAACAAAGGTTCTTATTATCAGTTCTGTTCTTTGCAGGAGATCAAATAGAAGATTGGATAAAATTGTCGGGAAAAGACTAACCTGGTAGAGATATGGTTTCTTAAAAATATCTACTATTCCGCTCAAACTTTTTTAGTTTCTCATCATTTTCCGCACTAAGATGAGCTATATTTTACATTTTGTTAGCCGAATTGCTGCGGTTTATTGTCAGATTTCATTCAAAACTGTAGACTCTGTTGATTATAAGAAAAACCATGTTGCTATTTTATGAACAGAATAATATTATTGCTTTTAAAGAATATTTATTGAACCGTTTGATTTTGCAGTCGATAATTATTTTTATTATTTGACTTATTCAGGTATTATTGTAATTCTTCCCTTCCGGTATAAAGCTGATAATATCTGCCTTTATGGTCAAGAAGTTGTTGATGATTTCCTCTTTCGATAATCCGGCCATGTTCTAGTACCAGTATTTCATCGGCGTTGCGTACCGTGGATAACCGGTGGGCAATCACGATACTGGTTCTTCCTTTCATTAATTGGTCCATGCCTTTCTGGATCAGTTTTTCAGTTCTGGTATCCACATCGCTGGTGGCTTCGTCCAGTAAAAGAATGGGCGGGTCCGCAATAGCCGCGCGGGCGATATTCAATAATTGACGTTGTCCCTGACTTAAATTGGCTCCGTCATCTCTAAGTTCGGTTTGATAACCTTCCGGTAGTTTGCTTATAAAAGAGTGGGCGGCGGAAAGTTTGGCCGCAGCCACTACTTCCTCGTCCGTAGCCGTTAGGCGTCCGTAGCGGATATTTTCCATGACGGTTCCGGAAAAAAGATGCGTATCCTGCAGCACGAGCGCCATATTTCTCCTCAAATCGGACCTTGCATATTTTTTCTGGTCGATATTGTCAATCAGGATATTACCTTGCCGGATATCGTAAAAACGGGGAACGATATTAAATATCGTGGTTTTACCGGCTCCGGTTGAGCCGACCAAGGCGATCTTTTTACCCGGAACAGCTTCAAATGATATCTCATGCAAGACCGGTGTTTCCGGATTATAGGCAAAATCGACGTCTTTTAATGTGATCCTCCCCTGTACCGGACCTGTCAGATGAACAGGTTCGTTGGTATCGCCAATATCTTCGGGAACTTCATCCATTAGCTGGAAAATTCGTTCGGCACCCGCGATGGCTGCCTGCAGGTTATTATATTGGGATGATATTTCATTGATAGGACGGCCGAACTGACGCGAATATTGCAGGAAGGCAGCTAATCCTCCAAGGTCGAATCCCCGGAAAACCGCCAGTAATCCGCCGATAATAGAGACAAATACAAAGCTCAGTGTATTCATACTCTGCATCAACGGCATCATCATTCCGGAGTAAAGTTGTGCTTTTTCCGCCTTATTCCGTAGATTTTCATTAAACTCATTAAATTCCTCTTCGGCGATTTTTTCATGGGAAAATACTTTGACCACTTTTTGTCCCGTAATGATCTCTTCGATAAAACCGTTGGTCTCGCCCAGCGCCTTCTGCTGGCCTTGAAAATATTGTTTACTTTTTTTGATGATAAGTCGGGCAACCAGGAACATCACAGGGATGATGATCAGTGTTGTAAGAGTCAGCAGAGGACTGATATATATCATCATGATCAATATCCCTACCAATGATAAAATATTACTCAGCATGTCGGAAAGGGTTTCCGTTAACGCCTCGCTTACCCGGTCTATATCATTGGTGAACCTGCTCATAAGCTCTCCGTGCTGGTGGCTGTCGAAATACTTCAACGGAAGTTTGTCCATTTTCGTAAACAGGTCATTACGAAGTTTGGCGACCGTTCTTTGTCCCACCTGATTCAATATCCGGTACTGTATCCATGTGGCTGCGATTCCGGCCAGGTAAACGCCGCCCAAAAGCAATAGCATACTTATGAGTTTCTGCACATCTCCGGGAATGATGGCCGTATTGATTATAGGTCTTAGCAGATATGAACTCATCACACTGGATAGGGTGCTGATGATAATCAGGAATAACACAAAAAGGAGTAACCCTTTCTCTTTGGAAAGGTAGGAGAGGAGCCTCAGTAAGATCTTTTTGGTCTCTCCGGTTTTTTTACTCTTTATTTTGCGTTCTGTATTCATTTTAAGATTCTGCTATAATTCCATCATCACCTGCGATTCGGCAATTTCCTTATAAATAGGAGATGTTTTAATTAATTCATTCGAGGTACCTATGCCTTCTATTTTTCCATCTTCCAGAACCATAACCCGGTCGCTGTCCTCCATGGAACTGAACCTTTGGGTTACCATCAGTAAAGTAGTTTGGCTAAGTAGATTCCTTAAATTATTCTTGATCTTTTTTTCCGTATCCGTATCCACAGCAGAAGTGCTGTTGTCGAGGATCAGGATCTTGGGTTTTTTTAACAATGCCCTGGCAATACAAAGCCGTTGTTTTTGTCCGCCCGAAAGATTGGTCGCACCTTGTTCCAGTACTGTATTATATTGTTCAGGAAAAGAGCGGATGAAAGAGTCCGCTTCGGCCGCTTCGGCTGCTTTGATTATTTCGGTTTCGCTGGCATTAGGATTTCCCCATTTCAGGTTTTCAAATATGGTTCCAGAGAAAAGTTCGTTTTTCTGTAATACCACTCCGATGGAATCCCGTAATTCTTCCAGAGGATAAGCTTTTACATCGGTGCCGTCTATGAGTATCCTCCCCTCCGTTACATCATATAAACGAGGAATTAGTTGTAACAGGGTAGATTTTGCCGAACCGGTACCGCCTACGATGGCGATTCTTTCACCGGGTGAAATATGGAAATTGATGTCTTTTAATACGCAATTTTCACTGTCCGGATTATACTTGAAGCATACCTGGTCAAAAATGATATCTCCCTTTGTGATTTTAGGAGCTGTTTTTTTCGCTTCCGGTTGATCCGTAATGGAAGATCGGGTGTCCAATACTTCCACGATCCTTTCGGATGAAGCGGAAGCCCTTGCGAATAACATGATCGTCATCGAGACCATCATCAGAGACATTAATATCTGGGTACTGTAGTTCACAAGCGATATCAGCTTTCCGATTTCTATTCCCATCTCCGCGCTTTTAACTCCGCCGATCCACAAAATGGAGATCACGAGAAAATTCATGATCAGTTGCATTACCGGAATAACGGTGATCATAATATTAACGGCCCGGGTGGCCGTATCCCGGTAATCAGTATTGACTTTTTCAAATTTTTCTTTTTCGAAATCTTCTCTCACAAAAGATTTCACCACTTTAATATTGATCAGGTTTTCACGTACGACCCTGTTAAGATTGTCGAGTTTTTGTTGTACTTTAATGAATAACGGATATCCCTTTCTTAATAAAAGGAAAATGCAGAGACCCAATACAGGGATCGCTATTGCGATAAATCCCGCAATATAGCTGTTAATCCGTATTACGAAAAAGAAAGCCACGACCATCATCAGCGGAGCCCTGTATAAAAGTAACATGGAACGTAACACGACCTGTTGCATGACGGTCGTATCATTGGTCATACGGGTGATGAGTGAAGCAGTGCTGAACTTATCAATATCGGCGAAAGAGAACTGTTGGATTTGACGAAACATACGTTGCCGGAGATCCGCGGCAAAACCGGTGGCGGTCTTGGATGCGCAATAGAGGTTCGAGACGGCCATCGTAATCGAGACCAGGGAGAGGATGAACATGAGGATCCCCGTACGGGTTATCACGGAAAGATCTTTTTGCATTACGCCATTATCCACGATCCTTCCCATCAGCATGGGTTGCGCGGTTTCGCATAATACATATACGAGTACCAGTATGGGACTGAGAATAAGAAACCGTTTATATTTTTTAAGTAAAGGAAAGTAATACTTTTTCAAAATTTCAATTTTGCGGCAAAAATAGTAATATTCGTTTTATTGCACATTTAACAACTTCGAAAGAAAACGGTTCAAAGCCCGGAAGAGGTATAACTCCTTACCAGAGCTATATGACAGAAAGTATTTTTTATTACTTTTGTCGATTCTTTATCCCGTAAAGATCTATTTTTTAATCTATCTGAATATTATGAAAGGAATAGTATTAGCCGGTGGAGCCGGAACACGTTTGTATCCGGTAACCCTTGCCATGAGTAAACAGTTAATGCCTGTTTATGATAAACCCATGATCTATTATCCTATTTCTACTCTGATGCAGGCAGGAATCAACGAAATCCTGATTATTAGTACACCCAATGATCTGCCGCATTTCGAGCGGTTATTGGGCGACGGGTCGCATATCGGTTGCCGGTTTGAGTATAAAGTGCAGGAAGTGCCCAACGGATTGGCGCAGGCTTTTGTATTGGGAAAAGAATTTATCGAGCATGACAAAGTAGCGTTGATATTGGGCGATAATATTTTTTACGGAACTCATTTCGAAAAGAATCTGCTACATCACAATGATCCAGACGGAGGCATCGTGTTCGCTTATCACGTTTCAGACCCGGAAAGATACGGCGTGGTGGAATTTGATGACAATATGAATGCCATTTCTATCGAAGAGAAGCCCAAAAATCCTAAATCCAACTATGCCGTGCCCGGATTATATTTTTATGATAATTCCGTAGTGGAAGTGGCCCGTAATATAAAACCGAGTGCGAGGGGAGAATATGAAATCACGGACGTGAATCGTTACTATCTCGAAAATCATGCCCTGAAAGTTTGTAAGATGGACAGGGGAACGGCCTGGTTAGATACCGGTACATTCAGATCACTGATCGAAGCCAATCAGTTCGTTCAGGTAATGGAAGACAGGCAGGGACTTAAAGTGGGTTGTATCGAAGAGATCGCTTACAATATGGGATTTATCAATAAAGAACAATTGTCGAGAATTGCGGAACCGTTACTTAAAAGCGGTTACGGACAATATTTAATGAATCTGATAAAGTAAAAGAAAAAGGCTCTTGTTTAAAGAGCCTTTTTTATATTAATTATTGTAATAGGAGTCTACTTTGGTTTTTAATTCTTCCGGAACCTCTTTCAGCAGTTTAACTTTTAATTGTCGTAACATGATATTATTCTGACGGTCTTCCTTATTGAGTTCGTAAGCTTTTTCGGACCATGTATGCGCATTTTCCAGGATTTCTTTTTCTTTAGCCTGCAAGTCTTTTACTTCATCATATTTTCTGGCGGTCATGGCCGCATCGATCATATCCTGATATTTGAGACCTTCATAAAAATAGCGGTATGCCATTTGTTGGTTCAGGTCAAAGTTGTTCGGTTCTTTTTCCAGTCCTTTTTGAATGTAACCTTCGGCTTTTTCATATTGGCCGCTGTTGTTCAAATAACCTGCAATCATAGCCAGGATGGCCGGACTATCGCCGAATTTTTGTAACAGGGTTTCGCTGGTGGTATTCAGTTTATCCATATCGCCAACCATCGCATAGTAATCCAGTTCGTAACCGTAAATATCGGTTGTCAGGGAATCCGGTACGAATCTGTGGGCGGTTTTAAGAATTTCGCCGGCTTTAACCGTATCATTCTCTTTTTTATAAATATCATAGAGGGAAAGGTAAACATTCGGAATGGGAGTATTCGCCCTTACGCCTTCCATTAACATTCTTTTCTGTAAATCCTGATCCTTCTTAATACCGGCAATATCGGAAAGCTGAAGGTATATCAGGCCAAGGTTAAGGGGCAGATTGGGATTCCTGTTGTCAAGTTTAAAATTCCGGGCAGCTATGGTCAGGTAGTCGAATGCTTTATCGTACTCTTTCTTTTCCAAAGCATCCTGTCCCATATAATAAATAGGATCGGCCGCGAGTATTTGTCCGTCACGGGGTCCCAGCATTCCGGTTTTAGGTTCTACTTTCGGATTTAATTCCAGGGCTTTGTAAAAACATTCGTTCGCAATCAGGATCGCCTCAGGATCTTTAACTACATAGGCAGGGTTTTTCTTAAGATTATCCTGTTCCTGCTGGTATCTTTGTAAATAAACATTGCCTTTCATTAAAATCACGTTCGCATTGTCCGGGTTGGCGATGGCGCACTCGTCGATTATCTTTTTAGCCTTAGGGATCTGTTTGTTCCGCAAAGACATCCATACGTCATCCACACAGCTTTGTGAAAAAAGACCCGGGATCCATAATAATCCTATCAAAGACAGGAGAGCAATTTTTTTCATTTTTTTAGTTTTTAAATTTTATATTGATCCTTATTTTTTAATTTCATTAATTTTTTTAACCATATCGTCATACTTCGGAGATTTTTTCCTGGCATATATTTCTTTCAATTGTTCCATAATGCTGAGATCTTCCGGTTCTGAACGCAACGCTTTTTCAAAATATGTTTCCGCTTGTGTCAGATAGTTTTCCGCTTGAATATTAACGAGTTCTGCCTGGCTTTTATTACCTTGTACCGCCAATTCATTTCCTTCTTTAAATTTTTGCTCATAAAGTTTAAGGTAAGAATACCCCAGATTGTAATGGATAACAAAGTGATTAGGCGTCAAACGGTCGGCTTTTTGTAAAAGTTCTTCAGCTTTTTGGAAATTATTATCCTTAATATAGATATTGGCGATATTGACAAGAGCATCACTATTCGAATATACGGAAGGCGGAAGATTGTCCAGTAGTTTTTTTGCCCTTTCCCGGTCCGTATTCCAGTAGTAATCGGCTTCCGCTACCAGTATGTTGGGATTTTCAGGTAGATTGGCCTTGGCCAGTTTGATGGTTTCCAGTACTTTATTTTGCTGGTCCTCATTTTTGTAGTGTTCGATTAGCCGGATATAAACATTCGGATTGACGGAACTGTCACGGATCGCTTTTTCATAATTAAGCCTGGCTTCATCTTCCATTCCCAGCATTTCCAGTGTATAAGCATAGTAATAATAGATCTCTCCGTTGAGCGGATGCTCGGGAGGAGCCATTTCATAGCTGGCAATGGATTTTTCCAGTATCCTTTTCGCATTCTGATAATCGTGCACAATCAAACGGTCTGCCCCGTAAATGAGGAGAAGGGCATACAATTTAGCTTTCCCTTCCGCCGGAGTCATCATTTCGTAAGATTCCGCATTTTTATTGAGTTCAAGGGCTTTATCAAAGGCATCATAAGATTCTTCGGGTGAAGATGGATACAACAACTGATAACTGCTGTTTTCCTGTTTTTTCCCATAATCATCATTGGCAAGGTAGAAATAGATATTCCCTTTATAAAGCCATGTCTGTGCCCGGGTTTGGAGTTTGGGATCTGCAGTACAAAGGTCTATCATTTCTTTCGCTTTCACGAAATCCCTTTCGAAGAAAGCGTTATATGCCTTTGCCAGACTCGGTTTCTGGGCGGAAACTCCGGATAAAATACCCAGGAAAAGCGCGATCCATAATAAGCGTTTCATAATTAATATCGTTAAGATTGTTCTGTCTCCTGGTTTTCATCTTCATTTTCCTGTACCAGGATATTTTCATTGTCTATATTTTCATCCTCGTCCTCGTCTCTCGGTACCTGCGTTACGGCGGCGATCACATCATCCTTTTTGAGGTTGATCAGTCTCACACCCTGGGTAGCGCGGCCCATTACACGAAGCTCGTTAACATGCAACCTGATTGCGATGCCCGAACGGTTGATGATCATAAGGTCATCGGCGTCGGTTACGTTTTTGATTGCGATAAGACCACCTGTTTTTTCCGTGATATTAATGGTCTTTACACCTTTTCCTCCACGGTTGGTGATACGGTAGTCATCTATGGAAGAACGCTTGCCGTAACCATTTTCCGATACCACCAGAATATCGTATTCCTGACTGTCCACGCAGATCATACCTACCACGAAATCATGGTCTGATGCCAGCGTAATTCCTCTGACTCCGGATGCCTGTCTTCCCATGGGACGTACGGTCTTTTCATTGAAACGGACCGCCTTCCCGGAATTAAGGGCCATCATGATCTCGCTTTCCCCATTCGTGAGGCGTGCTTCGAGCAACTGGTCATCTTCCCTGATGGTGATTGCGTTGATGCCGTTTACTCTCGGACGGGAATACGCTTCCACGGAAGTCTTTTTGATAATTCCTTTTTTGCTGCAGAGGATAATGTAATTGTTGTTGATATAATCGGCATCGGTGAGGTCGGTAATATTAATAACCGCCTTGATCTTATCATCAGGTTCGATATTGAGGAGATTCTGGATCGGTTTCCCTTTAAAGGTTTTGGGACCTTCCGGTATTTCGAATACCCGGAGCCAGAAACACCTTCCTTTTTCCGTAAAGAACAACAGGTAATTGTGGTTGGTGGCCGTATACAGATGTTCGATGAAATCCTCTTCCCTCGAATTGCTGCCTTTGGATCCTTTTCCGCCTCTGTTTTGTACTTTATATTCGGATAATAAGGTTCTTTTGATGTAGCCGAAATGAGAAATGGTGATCACCACTTCCGCGTCGGCAATAGTGTCCTCGATCCTGAATTCGGAAGCGCTGAGTTCGATGCGGGAACGTCTTTCGTCTCCGTATTTCTGTTTAACTTCCTGTAATTCTTCTTTGATGATCCGGTATCTCAACTGGTCATCGGCAAGGATACTTTTCAGGTAAGCGATTCTTTTCATCAATTCATCCAGTTCTTCCTGAAGTTTTTCTCTTTCCAGTCCGGTAAGTTGACGTAAACGCATATCCACGATAGCGCGGGCCTGGATTTCGGAAAAATCCCATTTCTCCATCAAACCGTTGCGGGCCTCTTCCACTGTTTTGGAAGCGCGGATCAGCGCGATAATCTCGTCGATAATATCGAGGGCTTTCACCAAACCTTCTACGATGTGGGCTCTTTCTTCGGCTTTCCTTAATTCGAAATGGGTCCGTCGGACGATCACTTCGTGGCGGTGTTTTACATACTGTACGATCAGGTCCTTGAGATTCAGTGTCATCGGCCGCCCGTTAACCAGGGCTACGTTATTTACACTGAAAGAAGATTGAAGCGCGGTATGTACATACAACTTATTTAATACGACGTTGGGAACCGCTTCTCTTTTTAGCTCGTATACGATACGGGTTCCGTTACGTTTGTTGGTCAGGTTCTCGATATTGGATATTCCTTCGATTTTCCCTTCTTTGATCAATTCCACCGTTCTTTTGATCATTTCGGACGGATTGGTCATATAGGGTAGGGAAGTCACGATAATACGGTTCCTGCCGTTCTCTTCCTCGATGAGGGCGTCGCCGCGCATTACCACGCGTCCGTGACCTGTTTCAAAAGCGTCTTTGATGCCGTCGCAACCGTATATGATACATCCCGTGGGAAAATCCGGACCTTTGATATGTTCCATGAGTTCCGGGATGGTAATGTCGTTATTATCGATATAAGCACATATACCGTCGCATACTTCGCTCAGGTTATGGGGCGCCATATTGGTGGCCATCCCGACGGCGATACCGGAAGAACCGTTTACCAGTAAAGCGGGTATTTTGGAAGGAAGCACGGTCGGTTCCTGTAATGAATCGTCAAAATTGTTGCGGAAATCCACGGTCTCTTTTTCAATATCGGCCAGCATCTCTTCGGCGATCTTCCGGAGTCTGGCTTCGGTATAACGCATAGCGGCCGGACTATCCCCGTCCACGGAACCGAAGTTACCCTGTCCGTCTATAAACGGATAGCGGAGTGACCATGGCTGGGCCATTCTCACCATAGATTCATATACGGCGGAATCCCCGTGCGGGTGGTATTTACCCAGCACTTCCCCTACGATCCTTGCCGATTTCTTGAATGGCTTTCCCGATACAATGCCCATATCCCACATGGCGTACAATATCCTGCGGTGTACCGGTTTCTGTCCATCCCTTGCATCAGGTAAAGCGCGAGAAACGATGACCGACATGGAATAATCGATATATGCCGATTTCATCTGGTTTTCAATATTTACCTGAATAATTTTTTCTCCTTCTGCCATATTACTTATTTTTGGTTGTCTAATTATTTCTCTTTGAGTAATTTGTGTATTTGGCTAATAACTCACGAAAATACAAAAAAAATTGATTCGGCGTACTGTTTTTAAGATTAAAAATTAGCTGAAAACATAAGATCTACGGGAAAAGAAGTGGCTTCGACGAACCCGGCCAATATAATTTATCCAGACCAAAAAAATCATTCCGGAATTGTTGTTAATTATGATTATCCGAACAGAATGGAAAATGGCAGAACGTTTACAAATCAGACGGGAAATAATCTACTAAGAAATTAAATACTCTTTTAAACCATTTTTTGAATTTTTCCCGGAATTTTTTTATTTTGGTCATTTTTCAGATTTTATTGTGCAAATATAAAAAATTAGATCTTGGTAACCGGGTTCGTCGAAGGATTGTATTTTTGCCGATAGGTCACAACTCAAGTGTTACAAACCCCCGAACCGAAGCAGTTGTGAATTTCTTTCAGATTTTGTACTTTTGCCGATACGTCACAACCCACGAAGAGTTACCCTCATTAAAATGGAGGTTGTGAATTGCTTTCAGATTTACTACTTTTGTCGATGATTCACAACTATTTACCAAATTTCTTTCTTGAATCTTTCGTTGTGGATTGCTTTCAGATTTACTACTTTTGTCGATGACTCACAACCATTTCTTCGATCAGTTCTACGGGGTGCGTGTTGTGAATTGCTTTCAGATTTACTATTTTTGCCGATAGGTCACAACCGGAGGATTACTCCCCTGATACTTGCATCCGTTGTGAATTGCTTTCAGATTTACTATTTTTGCCGATAGGTCACAACATAAATTAATTCGTCAAATTCTGATTCGTCGTTGTGAATTGCTTTCAGATTTACTATTTTTGCCGATAGGTCACAACAGACTATCGGCAAAAGTCTTATTTAGTGATAGTTAGATCTCTCTTTAGGAAATAAAAAAATGGAGAATTTGAAGGTTTAAAATGATTTTCTGCTCCATTTTTAGTACAGAAAATGGGTTTTATAGAAAATTTATTTTAAGGTATAAGTTCCGTTTTCTTTCAAAATAGTTCCAATTGTTGCGGAACGGGTGCTTTGGGTTGTTCTTTTCTTCCATAAAAGAGTTCGATTGCTCCGAATTGTTTATCGGTAATACATAAAATGCCGATACTTCCTTTTTCGGGCAACGAGCGTTTAACCCGGTTGACATGGACATCCATATTTTCACTAGTGGAACAATGACGCATATAGATAGAAAATTGAAACATACTGAAGCCGTCTTTGATTAATTTCTTGCGGAAATCAGTATAGATCTTACGATCTTTTTTGGTTTCGGTAGGCAAATCGAAAAAGACTAAAACCCACATAATACGATATTCACTTAATCTTTCCAATAGTTAAAAATTGGGATATATAATTTTCCGGTTTTCTCCTGAAAAACATTTGTAAAGTGAGGTCGTGGTAGTATTGACAGCCACCATTAACGGACTGCGTTTTTGGTTGATCCTGACATCCAGGACCGGTATTTGCAACATTTCTCCTTTTAATTCTTTGGTTAATTGATTCGTTGTAGTATATTGCTCCCACAACCGGATAACCAATTGATCGACAAAGGGACGGTAAGGTTCCATGATATCATCGGCCAGGCAATAGGCGTTATAACGGTTGTGATGGTGAATTCCCAGTGTGGGAATTAAACCGGTACCGACCAACGCCCGCGCAATAATGGCCCTCAAAATCGCGTATCCGTAATTAAGTAAATGATTGGGAGGAACACCTTCTCTTTTGCGGTTAAAACCGGGTATGTCCGGAAACAGATGAGTCCAGTAATAAGCCGCCGCCCGTGCCTCGAGATTTTCAGGATCACCGCTTCGTACTTTTTCAGCCCATTTCGACATATTTCCGGTTTCACAATTTCTCGTCTTTTTTAATACATAGGCCTGATTTTCTATTTTAGCCGCTACTGTTTGTTGCCAGAGCTGCTTTTTTAGAGGAAGGGAAGCTTCTATCTGATATTTGAACCTCTCCGATTGTAAAGTATTTCCCGATAAAGGGAGCAATAATCCGGTGGGCATCCTGTAACTGTCACAGGTCACGACCGCGCATTGATTTTCCAGCAATTTCTCTAAAAGGCCCTGCGTAACGGTAATTTGCTTATGATCCAAAAGTATAACCCCGATATCCTCTATAGGAACGCTCCTTTGTTGCTCTTTTTTGAAAGAATCGGGAAGCGTATCGTTCTTTTCAATTTCCGGATACTTGATTAGTAATTGCTCATCTTTAAGAGAAAGATATGCCGGATTTCCGAAATAAAGGGTGCGTTTGATCATATCGCGGTATTTTCATTAATATTCTCCAACTGAAACAATTTCGCCGATATGATTAATTCGGACCTTTACTACATTTTCAATTGGAGGTAAACTTTGGATCAAGTGGTAGGTTATTTTAGATAGTTGTTTTCTATTTTTCAGTGTATCACCGGTTACCGCATTCGTTTCCAAATGGTGATTGAATAAATAATTCTTAGTAGATATTTTCTGCACTCTATATAGATTCGGACTTATTAAATGGTAATTTTCAGGATTGAGTAAATCAACCTCTTTGGGATTGAAACCTGTTTTTTCATTTGGAAAAACAAAATATTCATTCTGTTTCATGCTAAATAGAAATTTCCAGTTTTCTTCCGGTAATTTTTTTAAAAATTCCTGATCATCCATCCCCTGGGAAATGATTTTATCCCATACAGATTTAGGGTCTTTGATCACGATCGGGAACCCTGATTGAACGTATTTGACCGCATCAAATAAAGAGACTACTTTTTCCTGTAACTCACCTTTTTCATCCCGGTAAACCGCAACATGGTGATTGTTTCCGGTATTCATGAAATCTACCGGTTGCGGTCTCTCATTTTGGTCAGGTATCAAATTTCCGTTTTTATCTTTTTTAAAATGCAAAGGTTCCCCGTTGCTGATTCCGGTTATGGTAACACGTTTAATTGGGATGTTTTTTTCTTTATTTTGCCAAATTGGATTTTCTTCCAGATTAGAAAAAGCTTTTTTTGCGTTTCCATTATATTCGTTGAGCCGATTTTCCAGGATATTCCGGATTTTTACATCTACGACCTTATCTATTTTTAAATCGGGTGAGATCCCTTTCCGGATCGTATACACAGTCTCCTGTTTTACCGTTTTTACTTTTTCGGGAACTTTCCCGGAGTGTTGATCATCTAACCAGACCGGATTTTTTTCCAAACTATTTTTTCCTGTGAACGCTTTTTTCGGATCGTTTCCGAATTCCTGCAAACGTTTCAATAAGGCATTACGGTAATCTTTTTTGCAAACTTTCCGAATTTGCTCTTCGTTAAAAGAACTTCCTATTTTTTCAAATTTTGTGACATACTGTTTGCAACTTCCGTAAATTGTTTCCAAATGTAATTGTCCGCGAGGTGTCTGCTGTTTTCTTTTGTTAGTTCCGTTTTTCTTTTTGGTAATATTGATATTTGTCGTCGATACCTTATTCTTTGCTTTGATGGAGACTAATATATTTTCCAGGTTTATTTTAGCTTCTGCCCTGAATTCGTCTAAAGGAATGGGAGGTTTAAATTTTAAGCATCCATTTTTATCCCGGTATAATTCTGTTTGTTCTATGTTTCGGATACCAGGTGTTAATTTGCTTTCAACAGAACGTGCGTTAAGGTGATTCAGATATTGGATATAATTATGTTTGGTAAAGGCTACTGTCAATGCATCCATCGCATGATGACGGTGATCGTTCCGCTTGGTCCAATCTTTTATACGGCGGATCTTTTGTCCGTCCCGTCCTTCTATAGTTTCTGTTAATCCCAGCTTGTCGTATTTATCCCAGTTCAATTCTTTCATAACATCCACCAATTGCCAGTCTTCCCGTAGGCGATCCGTAATAGAACCTGTAGTCGGAACCACGGTTTTCACCAGTTCCTCCAACAATGTTTTTGCTTTTCGGGCAATGTATTGCGTATCACGAATATCCCTTTCAATGAAGCCGTCCGGAATATCAGTTCCTTTCATTTTAAGCTTATTCAGTTTTATCCCGGAGATATTTCCATCTTTAAAAAGTTTTTCAATTCGGATCAGGTATTCTTCCAGAGCCTCCTGGCCGTATTTACTTTCAATAAAATCATAGGCAGTAGCCTTTCCTTTTTCAATATTAATACTTCTTAATTCCAATGTTTTATTTGAAAAAGAATCATCGAACAAGCGGGTTTGCGGAATGATATGTTCAATATCAAATTCTTTGCTGAATAATTTATTTGGTGAAATGTAAGTATTGGAATATAAGGTATGATAACCGTTATCTTTTAATTCCGCATAAAGTTTATAGCGAATAATGTCGTTTCGGCTAATATTTTTTAGTCCGAATTGTTCGCTTTGGAGGATATTCCGGATCTCTTCGTGTTGAGCCGTAGCCTTATTAATGGCCTGTGTGAGTTTTTCACGTTCTTTAGTGCTCTTTTTCAATTCACGAGCTAATTCAATGCGTATTTCGTCCGGCTTTCCATATTGATCGATGAGTGTATTTACTACATTGGTCATCTGATTCAATATTTTTTCCACTACCGGATTCCGTAAACTGTTTTTAGGAAGAATTTCCAGTTTATCCTTTAAAATTTTATTCTCAATCTCCTCTTTAGTAAGCGAATGTTTCGAATGACGGTAACCGGCATATTCACAGGCCAAAGCATACTCATTTCCTTCTTTCATGTGAGGAAGGATTTTGCGCATGGCTTTAGTACTTAAATTACCGTAGTCGTCCTGAAAACTTACACCGGCTAAAATAGTAGCATATTCTTTCTCAAAACCATAATATTCGCTGATCATGGTTATCAATTTTTTATTTCCGGTAACGGAATCATCGCCTTCGAACGAATAAAGTAAATGCCAAAGCCGGTAAAGTGGCTGACGCTCCAAAGCTTTTTCAGGTAAAGAACAATCAAAATATAAAATATCCGTGTTATAACCTAATCCGTTAAATACCTCGGTGATGATTTGGTATGTTTTTTCTGCCGGAAGTTTCGCGAAATCGTATTCCCCGTGTCCGCTTAATTCAATAATCTTCTGGTAAGCTTTGAATAGTTGCGCTTGTGTCCTGTTTCCTTCAATAGTCTTATAATTTAAATCCAGTTCTTTGGGATTTTGGAATAAAAGTTTCAACGCTTCTTCTTTCGATATCTCCTCTCTTATCGATAATTCGGTGAAAAGTATCTTTTTCGCTTCCTGGCTAAGGAATTCTTTCCTGTTTCCTTTTTTGTCCGATACCTGAATATTATTTAAGATTTGCCAGATTTTAAATTCCTGGAATAAGGGCGATGATTTCGGGCAGACTTTCGAGCCTACCATCTTTTTCTTCTTTTTCCCCTCGATTTCGACTTCAATTTCCCGGCTTTCAAATTCACAGAAATTGATCAATCCTTTCTGGCTTTTCAATCGACGCTGATAAAAAATGATGACATCACGTATTTCATGCTTCAATTCTGGTGTCAGTTCTTTGTGATATTTTGCCTGTGTTTCCCAAATCGTATTGAACTCATCTAAATAATCCTGACGATAAAATACCTGGTTCCGCAAACTTGTGTTCGGGTTATCTTCTAATTGTCCCATTAAATATTGACCAACTGTTAGTTTCTCGAAATAGAGCTCTTTACTTCGATCGCTGATCGCTCCCAGATAACCACTTGATTTATTAAGCTGAATATTAATTTGTTGTAAAACAACTACCAATTGTTCCAAATCTAATTTTTCAGATAATGCTTTTGTTCGCCAGGAATAGTTTTCAACTTTTTGTTCTGTTGCATTACCTTGTCTTCTAGTCCCAACTAATTCAAATCCTTTTTCTTTGAATGCTTTTGCACAAATCGCCCATACAGCATCTCTTTTTTTGCCCCGAAGTTCTTCTTTTAATTCGATCGAAAGATAATCAGGATAAAATGTTAATTGCTTATCGAAGATTTTATCAAATTCCATCTGTAGGTCGGAACGGTAAAAATCAGGAATGTATTTCTTGCCCTCTTTTAAGAGATGCCAAACAAATTGTCCCGGGGTAAGATTATCTTCGTAAAGTTTTTTAGCGACTTCCATTCCGTCGATCAATTGCCCTTCTTCCTGTGATTTGGCTTTTCGGCTGCTTTTATATCCACGTTTTTTATTGATCATCAGCAAAACACGGGCAAACTGTTCCAGAGAAATCTCGTCGGTAGCCGCTTTGGCCCGTAAGCGATAGGTCTCAAAGGTCGTTTTATTTCCGTCTTCCGATAAAATACTATCATTCGTAATAAAGCCGTTCGTTTTCAATATTTCAATTAGATTTTCACGGCGCAGTTTATATCGTTGAAGATTACGGCGCATGCTCCGTTTTAAGGTTCGATCAGCATTAGTAGTAATACTTTTCCCTTTTTCAAAATTAGCTTTTTCATCCACGGTTAATGGATTAACCCTTACACCCAATTTTATGATAGATGATTTTTCTTCCGGTGTTTCCGCTTCGTTTACCAATGCCCATCCTATACTATTGGTGCCTAGATCTAATCCTAAAATTTTTTTCATGAATATAATATATTGAATATCAATTATTTGCTAGAAAACCTATTTGCAAAGATATAAAAATAAGATTTACTCATCACTTATTTTAAAAATTAATGTATTTTTGCCCTTCCTATTATTAATGAGATATTTTATGACGATAGAATATTATTGGGGCTCCAATCCCAATTTATTTAGATTTCCAAAGTTTAAATACTCATTTCTTACTCATTACTACATTATGAAGTGATGAGTGTTGTGAATTTGCTTCGGTAGCGGTGCCCAAAGAGCACCGCTATTATTTTCAATCATGTTAGTAATCATTTAATACCTCGCAACAAAAATACATTTTTTTCAAAAACAAGGCATATTCAGAAAATTTTTTATAATTTTGCAGTCAAATCTGAAGCAATTCACAATAAGGATTATTCCGTTGTGAAAACATTTAGGATCGCCCTCGTCCTTAACCGGGGGCTTTTTTATTTCCCAATTTTCCATGAGTTAACCTTGCCGGATCTTAATAGGTCGATTGCAACCATCTGGACATGAATATATCGTATACTTTGTATGTGGTACGGGTTTTTGCGTCGCGGGTGATCTCTTTCAAAAGAAGTTCTTTTTCAACCAGTGATTGGGCGATGCGACGTGCATTGGCCGGTGTGCCTATTTCATATTTAGCTATAAAATCCTTAGCGGTAATATGTTCCACGGATCCTTCTTTCCCAATGGCAATCAGGAAATTCCATTGTGCGGAAGTGAGCATTTGCCGGTATTGCAGAAAGACCGGTTCCGATTGTTTCAAAATTTGTCGACAGGCTTCCCTGACGGTTTGAATGCCGATCTGTTTCTGTTTCATGGAAAAAACCATATTACAGAGGCTTTGGGTGTAAAATGTATGTCCGGAAGTCCACTCCAGGATAAATTCCAGCGCTTCTTCCGTAATGCTCATTTTATATCGTTCGAAGGTATCCCGGATAAAATTTTTATAAGTGTCATGGTCGATCTTATCGAGATGCAAATATTGGGTTGAAGAGAAGAACGGCCGTTTGGCATTGGAAAATATATTCAACATCATATTCGTCCTGCTTCCGCAAAAAATAAAATGGGTGTGCCGGAGCTGTTGAATGTAAGTCCTGAGCAGGGCTTCGATATTTTGTTCGGGATATTCCGTGATCTGCTGGAATTCATCGATTGCGATCACGATGTTCCGCCCCTGGTTATCGAGGAAATCCAGCAAGCCTTTCAGACTATATTCTTTTTCCTGCGGAGTTTGGTATAAGATCTGTACCTGAGGCTCTCCCGAAAGCGGATCATAACTGATCAACGGACGTAATCCTTTGAGGAACCTGAGGAATTTGGAGCCGAAACCGGTCTTTTCCGGATATTTTTTCAAAATGGCTTCCGCTAAGAATTTGACGAAATCATTCAGTGAACGCGTCGCGAAGATATCTACATAAATAGCATTAATGTCCGGATTACGGGTTTCCAGTTCATCGAAAAAACGAAAGATAAGTCCGGTTTTACCCATTCTCCGGGGTGCCAATAGGGTGGTATCAAGGCCGTTTTCTACATTACGCAATAAACTTTCGATTTCGTTTTCCCTGTCACAAAACAATTCTTTATTTACGTATCCCTTGACAAGAAACGGATTCTCTTTATTTTTCATTTTTTTCTGCAAAGGTATAGAAATATTTTTAATTATCTATTTTAGATTATCTATTTTAGATTATTTTAAATAGATAATTATAATCATTCATGTGCATTATCCTATTTACATACTTCTTAATTCCTCTACGGCTCTTTCGATAATGGCATCGTATTGCCTGTCGTCGGGATCCATATCGACTTTAATATCGGGATCGATACCCCATTCGGTATGTTGCATCCGGATATCATACATGGGACACGCGGAAAACCTGACCATCCAACCGTTGGGAAGTTCGCTGGAGAGCGGCATTCCTCCTCCTCCGCCGGTTTTATCCCCGATAATGACCGCGTTCGGAGCATTTTTCATCCGGTTGACAAAATCATTGGTCGCGCTGTAAGACATCCGGTTGCTCAAAACCGCCACAGGTTTTTCCCAACGGAGCGAACTATTGGCCGGCGTATTGAAAGCCACCGGTTTGGAGAAATCCGAATGGCCCGGACCGGTTTTGTGGGCAATATAACCCGTTAAGGTTTCACGGGTAAAGAAATAAGAGGCCATTTGTTCGGCATAGTTGAGATTTCCTCCGCCATTGTTACGCACATCGATAATCAGTCCGGTGCAATCTTTAAAATACTTAAAGATATAGGAAAAATTACCGTCGGAGAAGCTTCCGGAGAAACTTCCGTAATAAATATAGCCGATCGTACCGTCCTTAATTTTACCATATCGAATTCCTCCCACCGTTTTATAATTCCTGCCGAGATACTCATCGGAATAGAGGATCTCCGAATTAAAATTGGCAGGATAATCGGTGTACCAGTCCCAGTAGCGGCTGGTGTTGAACGGGGAATACAAATTTACATGTCCGTCCTGTAGTTCGTTCAGCATTTCGCCCAACAGGTCGAAAAACGACATGTGATCAGTAACGTTACGGAGCCGCGGTTGATATTGGCTATAGACCGCTTCCCAGTCAATTCCTTTATAATCGAGATAGCAGTATTGCCGGTCGATAATTTTCCAGAGGGCTTCGAAATTTCCTTCATAGGTATTGGCTTCCGTATCGGGATCCTTAATACAGCCGGAAGAAATGCCTCCTATCAATACAATGAGTAAAATATATTTTTTCATAGCTAAATCACTTTATAAACTAACACTGACAAATCCGGCTGGCGCTTTTTTATTTCTTCCCGCGAAGGAGATGATTTCCTGTTTCCAACCGATCATGAAAGCGTAATCGAGTTTTTTAAAAACCAGGTTATTGGCAGTGTATTTGATAAATTGAGAACTGAAACCCAAACGCAATGTCGATTTACTGAAAGGTATTTCGATACTGTAATTCTGGTTAATACCGTATTTGTTATGGAAGAAAGTAAAATGAGCCGTATTTCTGAGTGCTCCGAGAGAAAACATTTCGTAATAGGAACCGCCTTGTTCCGGAACGAACATCAGACCCAGCAAAGGCACCTGGATCATAGCTTGTAAAAGCAGATTACGTTTACGGGTCGGGATGGAATACTGGATAATACAGGAAGCATTGATATTTCCGGCCAGGTCGGCGTTAGCGGGATTGTTCACGTTACGGGCCACCATTTTTCCTCCCAGGTCCAGATCCGCGATACCTCCTGCCAATATTTGAAGGTTAGCCACAGGCCTTATATGATAATACATTCCCCATCCGTAATTGAAAGCGAGATAATTCATCATGGCCGACCGGGCCGGATTCCTGGCCATACCTATTGTTACATTAATCCTGCTTTGCATCGAAAGATTAGTGTTTTCAGTAGAAAAGAACCGTTTCCGGTCATTTTCGAACCGGAGGCTCATACCGCGGTATTCCAGCGGGGAAAGATAAGAATCAAGTAATTGCATTCCTCCCAGGTAAAAAGTATTGTTA
Organism: uncultured Bacteroidales bacterium; assembly: GCA_937949745.1. Classification (GTDB taxonomy): domain Bacteria; phylum Bacteroidota; class Bacteroidia; order Bacteroidales; family WCHB1-69; genus JAGVVH01. Next base: position 31,933 of record CALECM010000103.1, read on the forward strand.
ACGGATATCAGGCCATATTCCTTGCCGGGAATTTCCTGTTGTGCGACCAGCGGGAGGAAGGGAAATAAGGAAATAATAATCCATAGAAATTTTTTCATATTCCGTTATTATTCATGATACGGTTTTAAAACGGCAAAATTAATGAAATTTTAGGAATATAAAGATAAAAAGCGTTTAAGCGGCAGATTGTTATCTAAAATCGTATATTTGCACACTTTGTGTTTCCGAGAGAATAAATAATAATATGGTGAACAAAAGAGAAGTATAAATCTTATTATGGTTCCGGGAGTTTATGATAATCTATAAAACCGGAGATTAAATTCAGTACAATCATCATTTTAAATAATTTTATATATAATCATGTCAGAAAAAATATCAGCAAGAGTGAAACCGGGTGTTGCTACCGGAGAAGACCTGAATGAAATTTTCAGGATTGCCAAACAGGAAAAATTTGCTTTACCGGCCGTTAACGTGGTAGGAACGGATTCTGTGAATGCCGTTATGGAAGCGGGAAGAGCGGTAAATTCCCCCGTAATTGTCCAGTTCTCCAATGGGGGAGCCCATTTTTACGCCGGAAAATCCTTAAATAATGACAATGAGAAAGCGGCCATAGAAGGAGCGGTTTCCGGTGCCATGCATATCCACCAGGTTGCCGCGATGTATGGTATTCCGGTGATCATACATACCGACCATGCCGCCAAAAAACTATTGCCCTGGATCGACGGCTTACTGGATGCGGGAGAAACCTATTACAAACAGTATGGAAAACCGCTTTTCAGTTCCCATATGCTGGATCTTTCCGTAGAGCCTTTGAAAGAGAATGTGGAAATATGTAAAAGATATCTTGAAAGAATGGCGAAGATCGGAATGACTTTGGAGATCGAACTGGGGATCACCGGCGGAGAAGAGGATGGTGTGGATAACAGCGATGTGGAGAATTCCCGTCTCTATACACAACCTGAGGACGTGGCTTATGCTTATGAAGAACTCTCGAAGATAAGTCCTAATTTTACGATAGCGGCCTCTTTCGGAAATGTGCATGGTGTTTACAAACCCGGGA
>CALECM010000104.1 GCA_937949745.1 uncultured Bacteroidales bacterium
AAATACGCTGACTAACGTGAAAGTTTATAGTAATATGGATAATGTCTACATTATCAACGAAAATGATTTGCCTATTAAGACGGTGGAGATTTATGATATATTCGGAAGAACGGTGTATCAGAATACAAAATCACATCAAAGCAAAGAAATGATCCATTTACCGGTGGCCTCGGGCACATACGTAGTAAGGTTACTTACGGCTGACGGTGTTGGAACTTACAAAGTTAATATACTTAAATAATCGGTAGAATTATCTAATCTGAAGGGCGGTAAATCCGCCCTTTTTTTATGCTACTTTTAAATGATTCGTCCATAGAATCTTGATATTATCCTTTTCAAAGAAGAAGTGGAATTAGGTTATGGTATTTAATCAGTAGAACATGCAGACTTTCAATCAATATAATTCTCTTCTTTATTCCGGCTCATAGTATAGATATAATTTTAGTCCTTGTTTCAATTGAAAATGGATATCCTACCATTCTCGGAAATAGTATTTACCACCAGAAAATTGACTGTTAGCGAAAGACATAAAGTCGGAATAATATCTTAACCGTATTTTATTAGATATTCGGATGATGGCATAAATTTCCGGGTAATAAAAAAGAAGGCATCCTTTGGAACGCCTTCTTCTATAACTAATCGATCAAAATATTTTCTGATGATTACTGGAGAGTAAAGGAACTTTCTCCGAGTAAATGATCATCCGTATAAATCTGTACCAGATAGGTGCCTTTGATGGGTTTATCATCCGGACGGATATCCCAGTAAAGCGATACATTTTCAGCTTTATTCGTATAATTAATAGTTGTTTTGGCAGTATATTGCATTTTTTGACCATCAACAGTAAAGGAATAACCATCGGAATTTCCCATAGATAATACGCGACCGGTTTCAGGAATAGCAATCCTGCAATAAAGATTGATAGGACCGGGCTCAACCAACGGGTTTTCACCTAAAATGAACGATACTTTAAATCTTTTTGCCCGGGAAGCCTTTTCCGTAACGGTTTCCGTTTCATTTCTGGTTTTAACGTTTAAAGCCCTGCTGTATATGTTATAAGCCTGAAGCACTGCGGCCGTAGTAATCTTTTCACTCAAACTTTCGTTATCGCGTTGTATGGCGACCGTCCGTTCTTTCTCCTGAGCAAGGGATTCTTTTACCAAAGTATTTTCTTCTTTCAAAGCTTTATTTTCCTGGTATAATTTATCCATTTCCTCTACATATTCTTTGGCGATATTTTGAAGACGCGCCATCTGTTTCCTGATTTTATTGTAATCAGCCTGAGAATTAATAAGACGTTTGATCTCTTCCGCATTCGCCATAATTACACTGTCTTTCTCGGAAAGCTGAACTGATAGGTCACCGTATTCGGCTTTGATTTTATCATGTTCTATTAATAAGGCGTTCAACTCTGCTTGTAATTCGACCCTTTCAAGCTCCGTTTTTTTGTATTCGGTATTCAGGACGGGCTTGGCGATAAAGGCAAAATAAATAGTAGTGATCAGAAAGAATCCGGCAAGTACGGCCAGAATTATTACCCATTTTTTTAAAGGATTTTGGGACTCGTTTTCCTTTTTTCGTGTTGAATCTTCCATCTTATTATTATTTTTGTAATACTATTTAAACTACAAAAATACTAATTAAATTATACGGATGACAAAAATAATTTACTTTCTAAAAAATCTGCTCTCCTTCTTTTATCCCCGTTTTTGTCCGTGTTGCCATCAGGCTATGCAGCAAAATGAACATCATTTATGTATTTCCTGCCTTATTCATCTTCCTGAAACCGATTATCACCGCAATTTACAAAATCCCCTGTCCCTGATATTTACGGGTAGGATTCCCGTCGAACATGTGGCGGCTCTCCTCTTTTATAAGAAAGGTAATCATGTACAAAAAATACTCCATAGTTTGAAATATAAGGGAAATCAGGATCTGGGTGTTTTCTTGGGATGTTATTATGGAAGGATATTGGCTGAAGAGGCTATTTTCGACCTTGTAGATTTCATTATTCCGGTACCGCTTCATCCTCAAAAACAAAAAGAAAGGGGATATAACCAGAGTGAGTGCATCGCCAAAGGCCTCAGCCGGGAAATGCATAAGCCTTACTATACCGATATTCTTATCCGGATTGGTTTTACAGGTACCCAAACCAATAAGGACCGCATAGAGCGGTGGGAAAATGTAGAATCGGTTTTTGAAGTAACTGATCAGGAAAAGGTCAAAGGAAAGACCATACTTCTATGTGATGATGTGCTTACGACCGGTGCTACCATGGAAGCTGCCGCGCGTCCATTACTAAAATGCGAGAATGTTAAGATTTATATTGTAGCACTGGCTACCGCGTTATAAATTACTCCTCAGCCTTATCCTCTTTTCCGGAGGCCTGCTTTTCATTCTCACCTCTAAGCAAAACAATCTCAAATACGGAATAAAGGAAATAAATTACGATGAACGCGATCGCAAAGCGCCATTTATCTTCCCGGTTTATCAATATATATATAAGCAGGAAAAGAAGGCATGAAAAAAATTTAACTAGTCGTGATAGCAGGTAACTGGAAATGAACTGAGTCTTTTCTTTATAATTATTTCCTCTTAATACAATATATAAGCTTAATAAAGTAATGATATAAAAGAAAATTACGATAAAAGGTAATGCCGGTGAAGCATACTGGGGAAAGATCAGTTGCATCCCGATGGCTAATACCGCGATAACAATGGAGAATATTAATAATTTGAAAGAAAATTTTCTAATGGGAATCTTTTGCATTTTTTTTATCCTTAAAAGGTTTTAATTCTCGTATAACCAAATATAGTGAAAGGGCAATGGAACCCATTGAACCGATCAGGGTGAATAATGGAGATAAACTCAGATACTTATCAAGTTTTACGCCTCCTATAGTTCCGGCAGCAATGATAATACCCATCTGGAACACAAGTCCAGAATAATAAGTGTATTTCCTTAATTGACTTGCTGCTTTCTCTTTTTGGGGCATACCATGACTTAATTAGACTCGACCTCCGTTTCCAAAGGAATTTCAATTTTATTATTGTGCATTTTGCAGTTGCCTATAAAGTTGGCTCCCGGTTCTATGGCTATTTTTCCGACCGTAATATTGCCGGCTAAAATAGCGGTGGATTTTAAAGAAAGGAGATCACCTACATTCAGGTTGGCCTTGGCGTTACCCTCGATTTCTATGGATTCACAATAAATCTCCCCTTCGATAGTACCGGATTCACCGATAATAACTTTAGCCTTTGATTTAATGTTCCCTTTAATATTCCCATCGATCCTGCAATCGCCGGTGGTGACAATATCACCGATAAAGGTCGTGCCAGCTGCAATTATATTAACACCACCCGTATTTTCTTGTTCATACATTTTTGCCATATCAGTGTGAGTTTATCTTTATATAATGGATTCAGATTCTATTAAAAGACAAAAATAATAAATATTCCATAAAAGCACCTATGAAATTTTGTTGAACCGGTTATTGCCTTAAAAGTTGTGGATTAAGGATATATGAAATTATTTAAGGTAATGATCTTCAAAAAATTCCTGGTATAATACACGTTCGGAAATTTTATTGTAGTAGGTGGTGTAATTGGTCGCGGATATTGGATAAACGATAAGGGTTCCGTTGGTAATTAACGGGGCAAATGTTTCATCCCGGATAATATGATTGTAATAGTCCAAAGCAGTAGTTTTATTATTAAACTTGGCAACCGTGATCATTTGTTGGTTAGCGTTGATATAGAAGTTGTTAAGATTGAATTTCTGTAGGCTGTAAAAATCCAGGTTGAATCTGTTGATATTCTCCTTCACTTCCAGAACAGGGATTTTAGCCACGTCTACAATCACAATAGTATAGTGCATCTCGTCCGGTTTATATACGAATGGGTTTACCAAGGATGGAGCCTGTGTATTTTTTGCGATAGCGGCCGGATCTCCTGCGGCTATTAAAATATCATCAGCATCATCGAAAGTGGAGAGATAAATTTTAGCAAGATCGGCAACGGGAGTGCCGGGATATTTTAGGATAATGCGTGTCAGGGAATTCTTCAGGGAGTCTTCACCCAGGGTTTGTCCGATGGCCACGGCCCGTAGATATTCAAATTTGGAACCCAGTATGGGATCTACAACCTGGGGAAGGGATTCATTAACCAATTCTATTGTTCTTTTCCACTGCCGGGTACTATAGGTATGATACGCCTCCTCATATTTAATTTCCAGTGTTTTTTCTTTTTCAGCCAGCTTTTTATAATAATCAGGATCTAAAATAAGCCTTGCGTAGTCTGTGTCAGGATATTTTGTCAGGATTGTATTTTTATGAACCTCGGATTTAGGATTGTTAACCTGGGAATAAGTCCGGTAAAGCATATAAAGTGAAGGGAGGGTCATGGGATCGTCTGGGAAGCGGCTGACAAGTTTTTCGAATGTTTCGGTAGCCCGGCGTTGATCGTTCAGCAAATCAAGATAAATAATGGCTGAATTATACAGTGCATCTGCAATCATCCTGTTGGAACTATCCATCGCTTCGGGAGTCAGCGGAAGGTCCTGTGTATAATATTCGGGCTTTTTCGGATCTGTTTCCCGTACCTTGATCGGGTTGCCGTCTTCATCATATTCGGTCGTATCGCGGGCCAGTGAAGGATCGTTTATTATCGCCAGGTCATCGAAAGAGATTTGCTGCTTGTTACTGATACGCCAGTTATCCTCAAGTCTCCTGTTTCCCCAGTTCCGGAAAAAATCCGTTTTACCTGCCGTAACCAAAGAGGAATTGTAGAAATACCATTTACCGTTGGAAGTATTGGTCGGATTTATGTTTTGCATGTGGCTTGTACTTTGCATCACCAGCATTCTGTTCGCTTCTTCCTGGGCAATTCTTCGTTCTTCCTCAGTATATTTCGCAATCATTTTATTAACCCAGGAACTACGCTGGGCATCAGTCATTTTCGCAATACGTTGTAAGCTATCCTGTACGGAAATAACATTGAGGTTATCTACGAGATCACGCAAAACATTACTTTTTTGAATAATGCTTTCCCGGTTGGGATAATTATTAGGCAGCGAAAGCATAGCGGTATCGTAATATGCCTGTGCGTTAATATATTGTTCGTCTTCAAAATAAATATCAGCCAGTGTAATCGATGAATAAGTACGCTGGTAATCATTATTTACATAAGAAGCCACGGAAAGCGCAAGGTTATCGATCTGAGCTTCTTCATCCTCATCAATTTTGGCGATTTTATAAAGTGCGAAATAGATCTGATCCCTATAATTTTCATTTTTACCTTCTTCCAGCATTTTATGCAGGTCTTTTATGATGGCATTTCGTGAGGCTTCGGTTCCATCATAATTGGTTGCCAGGTGCATATAGGCATTGAACTCCATTTCATATTCCGGCGTTCTTTGAATTACCTTACGGAATGATTTCTCCGCTTCCGCCATCCGGCCGTTAAGTTCATATAATTGTCCAAGGATAAAGTAAAGCCTGGTTTTAAATGCGCGTTTAGGTTTATTGGCAATGGCTTCCTGTATATAGTCAATAGCTGATTCTATATCACCGTCCGGTGCGGTAAGCTGATATTCAGCTACAGCCGCATTGTATTGTACTTTAAGTTTTTTAGATTTGTTATTATGTAATTCCAATTGAGCTTCGTCCAGTAAAGTCTGGGCCTGAGAATAATATTCCTGGCGCAGGGCGGTCCGGGCTTCCAGTATCATGGCTTCTTCCCGGGCATTCCATTTTTTCCCTTTATAGTTATTCTCAATATAACTGAAAATCCGTTGGGCCTGACTGTATTCCTGTTTATGGAAATAGGCTTTTCCCATAATAAGATATACGTCGTCCATAGTTTTTACATATTCCTGACCGCGTATCATCATGGAGTGTTTGAAGATGGACTTGGAGCATTTTTCAATGGCGCGGTCCATCTGGGGATAAATAGCTACGATATCGGTTTTTGCAGGATAATTGTAAACAGGAAGGATGGCTGTATAATTGTCCACTTGTTTTTTGGCCAGTTCCGCTTCTCCGGTTTTTAAGGCTTCTTTGGCATTGAAATTTACGTTAAATTTCGAAGTTACAGTATGATAAGCCCGGTTTGGGAATGTATTTTTTTGAGTGGAGCATGCGTTTATACCCAGTAATATTATTACTGCTAAGATTAAGATATAAGCAGATTTAAAAAATTTCAATTTCAATTTTATAAATATTACAATTATGTAAGCAAGGAAAATAACGTCAAATCTTTTTTTTTATTTTTGTTGGCTTTCAAAATACTGTTCGAGAAGTTTCTGAACATATTTTCCGAATACGTCGAATTCTATATTTACGATGGTACCTTCTTTAAAATTGTGGAAATTTGTCATTTCCTGGGTGAAAGGAATAATGGCTACTGAAAACTGTCCTTTTTCGGAATCCACAACGGTAAGGCTTACTCCGTTAACACTAATAGATCCCTTCGGAACAGTAAAATTGTTCATTTCCGGATCATAGGTGAAGTAATAGCGCCAGCTTCCATTCTCGTCCACTACTTTTTGGCAAACTGCAGTCTGGTCGACATGCCCCTGGACAATATGTCCGTCGAAACGGCCGTCCATTTTCATACTTCTTTCCAGATTCACTTCATAGCCTATTTCCCAGGTTCTTAAGTTGGTTTTCAGCATAGTCTCATCCATTGCGGTAACTACATACTGTTTTTTATCCCGGTCTATTTTTACCACGGTTAAACAGCAGCCGTCATGAGCCATGCTTTGGTCTACCTTAAGTTCATGGGCAAAATCCACTTCGATCGTAAAATGATAATTGGTGTTTTCTTTTTCAATATGGACTATTTTTCCGGTTTTTTCGACTATTCCTGTAAACATAATATATATATTTAAATATTTAGGGATGCAAAGATACAATATTATCCCGGATGAATCCTTTCAGGTTATACAATCTATGAATTCTATGTCTTATCAATTTCTTCAAATTATAAACCTGAGTAATGGTGTTATTTTAAAACTTCCGGTTCATAATTATAGCTCTTTTTAAAATGAAAACTGTTTTTTGAGGGTAAAATAGAGTAAATATATAGGATACTGAACAAAATCGTCTTAAGATTGTT
>CALECM010000105.1 GCA_937949745.1 uncultured Bacteroidales bacterium
GGTTATAGGCTTTTCCTCTATGGTAAGATCAAACACAGCAGGTATATACAGGAGATATTACATTCTTCCTTCAAAAGGTCAAATTCTCTCATAATCTGTTCTTTATTAATACTATCGTCTTTGATCTTACCATAGAGGAAAAGCGTATAACCATTAACGGGGATATTTAATTCCGGTAATATTTCAAAGGGATCGGCATGTGCATTGTTGAACATCTTATTCATCCAGTAGTTTCGGCTTTTTAAAGATGACAAAAGATATTTTTCCGCTCTTAAAGCCATTTTATCATAAAGCCATTCCGTATCATAACAACGCAGATAACCCACATTAGCCTGATTATAAAGATACAGTATATGTCTAGGCATAACAGGTAATCCGAAAGCTTTTAATATGTTTTTTTCGAATTGGAGCATTCTCTCCTGTATGATGGGATCATGACATAAATAAGGCTTATCCCATTGTTTTTCCAACAGGAGTGAATAATGGATAAGGAGAAGTTTGGTATTCTTTTTTGAAAAATTATACATATCACACGTATCTATCTAATGATAATACGGTTGCAATCCAAAAAAGTTACTCTTTCAGGAGACGGAGAATTTGATATAATGGATTTTTTTCCCTTCGCCAAGCCATATCTTTTCATAAAAAGTCTGTATCCCGGTTAAAAAGGGTATATTATCCCTGGCATACACATCGTCTATATTTTCATGGATAGTCCAGTTTTGATCCCGGGCAGTTTCAAGGGTATACTCATACAATTCCCGGCTGTCGGTTTTCAGGTTTATGGAACCTCCTTTAGCGAGCACCTGCTTATATCGTTCAATAAAATTGGGAGAGGTCAACCTACGCCTTTCTTTCTTCGGCTGCGGATCCGGAAAGGTAATCCATATTTCACTTACTTCTCCGGGTGCGAAATAAAAGGCTATGTTATCAATTCCGATACGAAGGAATGCCACATTGTTAAGTTCCGATTCAAGGGCATTTTTACAGCCTCTCCAAAGCCTTGCCCCTTTCCGGTCTATCCCGATATAATTCCGGTCAGGGAAATTCCGGGAAAGGGCTATGGTATATTCTCCTTTCCCGCAACCCAGCTCGAGTGTAACCGGATTATCGTTTTTGAAATAGTCCTTATTCCAGTTTCCCTTTAATGGAAAAAACGTTTTTCCCGGACCATATCCGGTATGCTGGAATAAATTGGGGAATGTATTGTTTTCTTCGAAACGTGCTAATTTATTCTTTGACATCTGCTCTGTAACTGTTAATTTCAACTAACCTGGCGTATTTCCCGTTCAGGTCCATCAATTGTTCATGGGTACCCGATTCCACGATCTGCCCGTCCTCAATCAGCAATATATTATCCGCATGCCGGATAGTGGATAAACGATGGGCGATCACCAGGGTGGTACGGTTCTTCATAATCTTATCGAGCGCATTTTGCACCAGTTTTTCCGATTCAGTATCCATGGCGGAAGTAGCTTCATCGAGGATAAGGATCGGGGCATTTTTCAATACAGCCCGTGCAATGCTGATCCTTTGGCGCTGTCCTCCGGAAAGATTCAGTCCCCGGTCCCCGATATTGGTTTGGAAACCATCCGGCATCTGCATGATAAAATCGTAGGCATTGGCTATTCTTGCCGCTTCATATACCTGTTCCTCCGTTACGTTTTTCATGCCGAAAGCGATATTATTAAATACCGTATCGTTAAATAAAACAATATCCTGGGATACCAGTCCGAAGAGGGAACGAAGGTCATCAATCACAAAATCTTTGATATTGGTTCCGTCGATTAATATCTCACCGTAAGAGACATCATAAAAACGGGGCAACAGATCCACCAGGGTGGATTTTCCGGAGCCGGAATGTCCTACCAAAGCCACTATTTCTCCTTTTGAAATGGAAAAATTAATATTCCTCAACACTTCGGTATGGTCATAGGAGAAAGTAACATTATTGATATTGATGGAACCTTCGAACCGGGAAACCGGCATGGGATCCTCTTTTTGTAAAATCACCTCATCAGCAGTCAGTATGTTATTGATCCTGTCCAGCGTGGCCATGCCTCTCCTGTAATTGGATACGGCGGTTGCGATGGTTTTGGCCGGATTGATCACCTGCACGAAAATAGCGATATAACTGATAAAAAGCCCGGCCGTTAACATGGAAGAACCGGACATTACCTTTATACCGCCAAATACCAGGATGATCATGACCACTACTACACCCAGGAATTCGCTTAAAGGAGACGCCAGATCTACATAACGATATATTTTCTTTTGTTTCCGGGCAAAATCGGCATTGTATTTTTCAAAAGTTTCTTCAGAGAATTCCTGCGCGTTAAAACCTTTTATAACTCTCAGCCCCTGTATGGATTCTTCTACGATGGAAATAAGCCTGCCTAAAAGATTTTTAGCTTCCAGCGAACGCCTTCTTAAGGACCGGGACAGAAGACCGATCAAAAGGCCTGCCACGGGTAATAGTATCAGTACAAATAATGTCAGCTGGTAATTAATCCAGAAAAGGGCGATCAGGTATATAAGAATCGATATAGGTTCCAGTAAAAGTTGCTGTAAGGATTTTATGATGGTAAATTCGATCTCCTGTGTATCGTTCACCGAACGGGAAAGAATATCCCCTTTCCGGTTGGCGGTGAAGTAGGATAATGGCAGGATCAGTATCTTATCATAAAGGTTCTTTCTCAGGTCCCTGATCAAACCGCTTCTGACAGGAGCGAAAAACCAGTGTGACATATACTGGAAAAAATTTTTCAGGAAATAGAGGATAATCACGAATATAATAATAGCCAGTAGCATTCCCCGGGATGATCCGGGATCTACCCAGTTATGCAGGATACTTACCAGATAATTTCCAATGGGACTCAATTGATTTTCATTTCCCTGAAAGATAATTTCAACCAAAGGTTCTATGAGTAAAAGGGAAGCTATGGTAAAGAGAGTGGAGAGTATATTGACCAAAACAACGGCAGCCAATTGCCATTTATAGGGAGATAAAAGCGGAGTAAATGAATTTCGCAAGGCCATGTTTCAAAAAAAGGCAAAGGTAAAAAAAAAGGAGTTACGGTGTTTACCGTAACTCCTGCATTATAAATTTATACTAACTTCTTATTTAGTGATCATTAATTTCTTGGTTTTGCTTACAATTCCGTTGTTGATATTGATCATATAAACACCTTCTTTGTACATTCCGCCAAGACTACGTTGGATCGTATTTTCACCGGACCTTACATTCACGTCGAATCTTTCAACTACTTTACCTAACAGGTCAGTGATTGTTACGGTAGCTTTTCCTTCGATACCGTCAACTCTCATATTGAATTCACTGGTAGCGGGGTTAGGATAAATTGTGATATTAGCGTCCGTAGTATTGTTTTTCGCAATTGAATTGGGTGAACTTGTACGACCTGCAAATCTCTCTTCACCGGTAATGGTCATGGTAAAGGTACGGGTAGCCAGGGTAACGTTAGGATTAAGAATTCCTGATCCGCCGACATATTTGTTTACGTCGTAATCTACCTGTTTCGGCACACCGCCATTACCTGCAACCAGCGTGTAAACCACCTGATAGGTACCCGGTTTGGTAAATCCTGTAATATCGACATCTACAGGACGACCGCCTAAGAATTCAAGGTAGAACCAGTTGAATACGTTATTAGACAAGAAATAATGTCTTCCGTCGTTGCTGGCGTCTGTTCCGCCTGTCGGAGGAATTGAGCTTGAAGCATTAACATCGATATAAAGGTCGTTAGCTTCCCAGAATCCTGTTAAATTGGAATCCGCGTTGATCTTATTCATCACATCATAAGTAACAGCATTATTATCCGTCAAATAATCAGTTAATAATCCGATCATTTCAAAGCCGCTTGAATCAGGATGTTGGTAATAGAACTGATAATCAATCCTTACTCTCTGGTTTGCATCCACACAATTGGCATTCAGACGCACTTTATAAGCCAGAGGTTGTTCTACTTCCGCAGTTAAGGAATCGATAATCTGATCCTGATCATTGAGGAATTCGATAAACGCATTAGGATCAATAGTTACATTTTGTGTCAGCTGATTAGTACATCCGGTAACCGTATCCGTAACCACGAGAGTTATCAGACCGTTATTTCTGGCCGTAAATGTATTGGCATCACCGGTAACACCACCTGCATCAGTCCACAGGTAAACATAATTCGGATTAAACGGTGTGCTTAATTCAACTGTGTAACATCCTACGGAGTCACCCACGAAAGATATCGGAGCGGCAGGAACGTCATTAACCATAATGGTAATCATGGTGTCACCCACACAACCACGTTCGGTAGTTACGGTTACACTGAAAATATGTTCTCCTGCAACGTTGAGTACTGTATCCAGAACAGCGTCCGTATGGCCGGTATTCCAAAGGTATGCAACAGCGTCCGGAGCAGTGGCGGTAAGTGTGATCTGAGAATCTATACAAATAGTATCATTTGCAACGCTGGCTGTGATCACAGGTTCCGGTAATCCTATAAAGGTAACCGTAATATTAGTATCGATCGTACAACCGAAAGCATCGGTTATCGCTACGGTCCATAAAGTATCCTGTGCGATGTCAGATGTTACATAGATGGTATCGGTGGTTTCACCTGTGTTGGTCCACAGATATTCTACTCCACCTGCAGCTATAAGCATTACAGTATCATTTACACAAGTAGTGTCGCCTGCAACATTGGAGATTATGTTCACAACAGGTGCGGGAAGCACTGTTAACGTAATTGAATCCGTATAAGAACAGGTTGCATTTCCGGTTGCGGTAACCGTTACGTAATAAGTAATGGTAGTATCTATTGCAGCAGGTACCAAAGCGGTATCATTCGCGATCTGGGTTAATCTTGCATCCCAAATATAAGTATAGGTAGAAGGTTCTGCTATTAATCTGAAATTATTATCACCCAAACATGCGGTGTCCACACGGTTATTGGTTCCAATAGCTGATAAAGTAATAGAAGGTGCCTGGTCTACCAGAACTACGATACTGTCTCTGAAGCTACAGTTCAACGTAGTTTCCGTAATAGTTACATAATATACGGTATCGTCAGTCGGATTCACCATCATAGTATCCATCGGTACGCTCATGCCATCCCATAAGTAACTGTAATTTTCGCCGGCCGGTGAGAATGATAAATCTACAAACTGACCTTCGCATATAATGGCTGTATCACCAGGATTTGCAACAGGAGCTATCAGGGTTCTGATATATAAAGTATCCATTGCACTGCAACCGGTTATAGAGTCAGTAGCGGTTACAATAACACCGATAATTGAATCGGTAGCCTGTAAACTTCCTTCGAATAAGCTATAAGCAATTGCAGAAGAATCCAGACTCCATCTCATATTGGAAGTTTCCAATGTGTTGCCGTAAACGTCGAACGTATAATTTACATTCACCTCTTCATTTACATTTACAAAGTATTCGGTATTGTTAGGACAAACATTGATCGAGTCATTGACTACAGGAGCGGGGGCACCGGCAGGTTCAAACGTTACGATCATTTCCGGGGCAGGAGTAGCCATGTGGCTTACGTTCACCGTATCGGAAGCGGAACATCCGTTCATCACCTCAACCGTTACGATATATTGTCCTGCTTCATAAGCCGGAATCGTATCCATATCATTATATAAAGGATTATTATTCCACACGATGGAAATAACGTTCATTCCGGTGGTATCGATAGTCAGTACATTGGCGAAATCATTGGTACAAATCATCGTATCGCCTTGTATCGCTATATCCGAAGGAGCCATATTCACCGTAATCGATACTGAATCTTCGCTCATACATCCGTTAAGATATACCTGAACGCTATAAGTTTCATCAGCCTGAGGATTTACAGTGATGGTAGCATCGGTAGAACCGTTAGACCAAAGAACACTGTCATAGGTAATGACGGTTCCGATAGTGATCACATTATTATTACATATAGCCGTATCGGCAGCCTGTACAGGATTTCCATTGATGGTAATAACAGGACTTGCCAGAGAATCAACCACAATGGTAGTCGTCAATGTCAGTGAGCAGCCATAGTCATTCGTAGCGGTTACACTGATGGTAGAATCACCGTACGTTGTACCTACGAAATATAAAGTATCACCTGCGAAGCCGTTGCTCCAGGTAAAGATTGTCGGATTAAGACCGTCATTGCTGTAAATATTTTCATCAATTGCCGTCAGCATAATGGTATCGCCGAGACAAACCCGAGCTTCTCCCGCGATGGCAGGCTGCGGCATCGGGTAAAGTGAAACCATAACCGTATCATAAGCATCACAACCGAATTCATTACTTACCACAACCGTAAACATCACATTCAGGATAGTATCCGTAATATTAAATAACGGCTGGGTTGTAAATGAATTTGTAGTATCTCCGGTGTTCCATAAATACGTATAACCACCGTCAAAATCAGTTTCAATCAGGACTACCAATCCGTCTTCACCGGGACAATCTTCCAAAAGTCTGGCAACATTGTTAGCCCTGGCATTGGTTGTCGGATTAGGATTAACATTTACGGAATGGCTATCTGATGCAAAACATCCGTAAGCATCGGTAACAGTTACAGAATAAGTGTAATTATCACTTACTTGGATAGTCCGGCTAGTTGCACCCGTACTCCAGAGATAAGACATATAACCTGCGCCCGCGTCGAATGTCGTTGATGAGCCCTCACAAATAGCACTATCAGAAACGATAGTTACAACGAGAGTCGGCATCACCACTAAGTTAGCGGTATCATAAGCTATACATCCCAGGTCGTCAATGGCCTGCACCGGATATCTGTGCGTAGTTGCACTGTCGCCGGCAACAGCAAGGACGGTAAGGGTCTGGCCATAATTACCCCCGTTATTAGCCCATAAATACTGGAGTGTACCCAATCCTGTAGCGGAAGCCGTAATCCTGACACTCGTATTGTTACAAACAGTATCCCGAACAGGATAATTATATGTAGCATCTTCGTAAGTAAACGCGTTAAATACCGGTAATGCTCTTACTGTTACTTCATAATTGATCGTAGTCGAGCAGGAAGTGGAAGGATCCGTGATCACGTTGGAATAATTCCATACGCCCACTGTGTCGGGGGTTACGATCAAAGAATCGGCGGTTGAACCGTCATTCCATACATATGTATAACCCGGTACTGCGTGTAAAACGGCAGAATCACCGAAACAGATTTCCATATTTGTTACTATTCCTGATAAGTCAGGAGCAGGAACATCATTTACATAAATCATGATGGTAGTATCGCTTTCGCAAAGGCCTGCTACAGTGGTATCAGTAGCGGTAACCGTGATATAATGTTCACCGGCTACAGTAAATGTTGAATCCAAAGTAGTTCCTTCGTAACCGTTTGGCCATGTATAAAGTATATTATTTTCTGCAATTACCCCAAAAGAAACGGTTGTATTTAAACAAACGCTGTCGGTATAAGGCAGGAATGCAATTTCAGGAGCATTGCGTACGTTAACGGTAACTTCGGCAAGATAATTACATCCTGTGGCAATGTCAGTAACCGTTAATGTATAGGTTGAAGTTGTATCAGGAGTAACGGATATAGCACTAGTCGTAGCACCAGTATTCCATATATATGTATAAGTTGGAAGTGATTCCGCGACAAAGGTAACTTCGCTTCCGTTACAGATAATAGTATCCATAGGGGTGATCGTAACCTGTGGTAACGGTAATACATCGATCCTTACGGAATCCGTTGCCGTACATCCCTGGGCAGATTCGATTACCAAAGTATAAACCATGGTTTCGGTAGCCGTAACATCAAGAGTATCTGAAAAACCTACGGCAAGATCATCTTCATACCATGTATAAATAGCATCTGCATAATTATTCGCTCTTAAAGTGAACTCGCTGTTTTCACAAACAGGATTTGAAGGAACGATAATAGTAGCATCAGGTACGATATTTACAGTAACAGTGGAAGTAGCGGTATTAGAACATCCTGTCATTCCATCAGTTACGGTTACGGAAACAATTGCGGTTTCTGCCACTGCAAATCTGTATCCGATCGTATCACCCTGTGCGGTGAAAGAAGTACCTGAGATAGACCAGTCATAAGTGAGGTTAGTATTTACTCCTTCTATCCAGAAAGTCACTGAATCTCCGGCGCAAACTGCATTAGGATCAATATCATTGGCAATCACTATACCCGGAGCAGGTGACATATTTACATATATGGAAGCTGTATCCAGTTTACTGCATTGTTGTAAAGTATCCGTAATGGTTACGTAGAAATAATTCCATCCTTCGGTAATTAATGTGGTATCGAATGATGCCTGGTCGGAACCGTGAGCCCAGTCATAAACCAGGTCAGGTGTAGTATTGATAATATTAACGGTTACGGTAGTTCCCTGACAAACGCTGTCATTTTTATTTTCGGTATCCACGCCGGCTAAAATAGCAGGATAATAGCTTACCGTGAAAGTATCGCTTACGGCTACGCAACCGGATGCGTTCTGAACGGTCACTACATAATCGCCTTCAGCAACGGCATTGATTGAACGAGTCGTGTCGCCTGTATTCCACAGATAAGAATCGAATGCCTTATCGGTAGTGAGTATATTGGTTATTTCAGAAGAACAGATAAAAGCATTTCCCGTAATATTTACGGTATCCCTGTCTCTTACCTGGATCGTATGATTGTCGGCCACAGCAATACAACCGTAACTGTTGGTAGCGGTGACACTGTAAGTAGTTTCCACGGTCGGACTAACCCATATTTCAGAAGCAGTCAGGTCGGGAGCATTGGTATTAGCTGACCAAAGATATTGTGTGGTAACGGTAGTATCTGCATACGGAGGGAAATCAACGGCTGTTAAAAGCACGGAGTCTCCGTAACAGATGATATAATCAAATCCCGGAGGCAGATTATTGGTGATCGAAACATGAGGACTCGGGTTCACCGTTATGGTAACCATGAGGGTAGTATCACAACCAGCTGCGCTGTCAGCCACTGTTAAAGTGAAGATATGATCAACGGGAGCATTCGTATTATTTACTAAATAAGTAGACGGAATTACGATCGCGGAATCTGTACTGCTTTCATAGCTCCATAAATAGGTTACATTTCCTGCTGCAATAGCGGCAATAGCCACATCCGTACCGTTACATACCTGGTTCGTATCCATGGTAATGGTTACAGCCGGAACACCCTGAACATTTAAAGTATAATCCGCGGTAGCGGTGCATTCATACTCATCGGTTACGGTTACACTATAAACGCCGGATTGATAAGCTACGATCGTAGATGTAGTATCACCGGTACTCCATAAATAGTTTTCAAAAGCTCCGGTAACAGTCAGTACGGCTGAGTCGCCCGAACAGATATTTCCTGCTACTGCGGTTATTTCAACGTCCAATGTAGGTCTTACGGTTACCTGTACGGTATCGTAAGTACTACATGAAGTAAGGGTATCTTCCACGTAAACCACGTAGTCCATGATTTCAGGATCTGTACCGTAGTTCACAGGATTAGTCGTTAAATTAGGTCCTACACCGGTAGCCTGCCATACATATACTGTATTAGGTTGTACATCAACGGTAATTTGCAATAAAGCTCCGTTACAAACGATTCCAGAAGCAGGATTAGTTTCATATTGGGTGACCGGGATAGCATTAACCGTTACGATAACGGAATCTGTCCTTTCACAACCGGTTATATTACTAAAACCTTTAACATAATAAATATTTTCTCCGATATTTTCAGGAACAACCCTGATAGATGATAACAAGGTATCTCCCGTTACCACATCCCCTACAGACCACACGTACTCGTATTCCGGAGATCCACCGGAAACACTGAGGGTTACCGTATCATTAAAACATACAGGTCCTACAGGATCAACTGTGAAGTCAGGTAATGGGAAGGCATATATAGTGATAAATGTATCGATAGCGCAAAGTGTATTTGTATCCAATACATTTACCGTATAAATATTTTCTCCGATATTGGCCGGGGTAACCGTAACCACAGAAGTGGTGGCGTTGTTAGCTTCGGGACCCCATTGAATTGAATTTCCTCCTGTTACAGTTAAAGTAACGGAAGTTCCTAAACAAGTAGAATCATTTGCCAGGGACGAAGATATTTCAACAGTCGGATAAGGATTCACATTTACGATCGCAGGACTCATGGTAAAGCAGCCTAACCTGTTTATTTCAATTTCATCCATCTCAACGGCTCCGGTAATAATTTGCTGCAGGTAATCGAAATCCATAATGTTGATCGCACCTCCTATAAACGTATAAGTGCCTCCGTTTTGAATCACTGTATCTAAAACAGCAGGAACGCCCATTCCGAAACTTAAAATCTCCATTTGGGTCGTTACCCAGGCAGTAAAACGAATATGAGACGGATCTGCGTAATTGGTAGTATCCGCCACTTCCAGGTGGATAGGCTGACCGGCGCAAACCATTAACAATTCCTGCGACAATTGTATTTCAGGAACCACACCTACCGGCACCCTTAAAGTATCGATAGTCTGACAGCCTGTAACATTATTTACAGCAGTATATGGAAATTCCACTTCAATCGTATAATTATTGGTATTTACCAAAACCGTGTCGAAAGCAGCCGGAAGAGCCGGATTCCAATTCCATGTTAAAGTAACATTGGCGGGAAGTACCGGATTAGGATTGTAGTTGACACCATTACATGCGAAAGGAGCAAATTCTACAACAGGAAGAGGATTTACGGTGATCGTAATTGAATCAACAGTGGAACAGGTTTCTCTTCCGTAATGTTGTTCAAAAGCCGTCACATAATAAGTCGTGGTCTGGGTCGGAGCCACTGTGGTATCTGTTCCCGTGAAGGAAGATCCGCTCCATGCCCAGGTATATTGCGGTTGGCCAGCCACACTTAAAATTGCGGAATCGCCTATGCAAATCGGATTATTGTCGCTCTGTAAAGTAAATACGGGCGCATCGAATACCCATACGGTAATCGTATCGATCGGGAAAGAGGTACAGGCAGTCACCGTATCATATTGACGCAGGTAATACTCTGTCATTCCCGGAGCCGTGGTATTCACGACAGGAACTGCGGTACTGAAATTTTCCCCGTCTTCAGACCATTGAATGATACCATTCGGTCCTGATACGGTGGCTTCCAAAACCACGGTTGAATTTAAACAGGCCGTAATCGTATCATCCGGATAAAGGGGTGATAAAGGAAGATCATGAACCGTAACCAATATAATGGCAGAATCGCCGTAACAATTCGATCTTTCTGAATCAATCACCTGGCGTACATAAAAAGTATCCACACCTGCCACATCGGTAAAAGGTGTAGGAGCTACTGTTGAATAATTAACACCGTCGGAAGACCATTCCAGATATACACCTGCCTGTGTCGTATCGGCAGTCAAAGGCACTGCCACATCGTTTAAACAATAATCAACATTATTGACTTCCGGTAGTTCAACAAAAGGATTAACCGTCAGGTTAAGGATCACTACACTGTCCACATATTCACAAACGGGATTATAGAAACCTACTTTCACAACAGTATCCCTGTCGAAAGTCTGCGGGGGATTTCCTATCGTATATTCTTCTCCGTAACAAATTTCAACCGTATCGTAAGAAGTTACCAAAGGTTCAAGTTTATACCGGCCTATTACACCGCCTTCGATGCTCTGGTGGCCACCGATAGAAAGCCTTTGTTGAGGATCCCAGTAAAAAGACGGATAATCGGTTCCATTAATTCTTTCCATCAGGGTAAGCTCTATTTCATAATCAGGACTGGCATCGTTCCATGTTATTTCAAGATAAACATTGGTAGATTCGAAAAAATCGCTGTAAAGAAAATCGAGACTGTAAGCACTGATCCTCATAAAAGCAGGAAATTGCTCAATAGCCCCCGGATAAGATCTCTTCTTTCCGTTAATAATTTGGGGAGTTCCGTTAGGGAGGGATGCTCCCAGTGTTGCGTTGGCAATACGGTTATATTCTGTTAATATTTTAACATCCGCATAAGGTCTCAGACTACCTAAAACCACACCGTTACGTTTTATTTCCCAATCCAAAGAGACTTTTGTACGTAAAGGCAGCGAACCATTATTAACAAATCTGATGCGATAGCGGTCTGTACGGCCTCTCTCCGGTTGCTGTAAGGAATTACCCTCAACTCCCACATCATTTACATACTCCAGCCAGAAGCAATTTTCTTGTGCTTTTATATCCGGCATAAAACCGAATACTACAAGCAAAATGCTTAATAAGCAAAGTGATACAGTTTTTTTCATACTTTAATTATTTAAATTTATTTATCGATAATTTTATTCTTTTTTTCACATTAATCATTAATACGCATTCGCGAAATAATAGTTACATCTTTACAGAATTAACTATTTTACAATTTGCAAAAATACAATATTTTTAACACGAAATGAAAAAAAATATTTTTTTTCTTGTTTTTTTATTCTTAACATTCATTTTATGGGTAATTTCATTATACACACCTATTTTATCCTTTTTATTTTTAAATAGTTAGTCTTTTGTATTTCTTCACGTAAAAACAGCATTGCCGGATCATCCGGATTCCCCGTCATTCTAAGAGTTTCAATCAAGAGCAATAAAAAAAGCATTGTTTCCGGATATTTTTGTTAATTTTGTCCGCAACATAAAAATATAAACAAGAATTTAAATTAGAAGTTTATCTCTTTTTCAAAAGATTATTAACATTATTTTATGTGGAAAAATATATTAATTTTTTAGAATTTTTGAAGACAAGAAATTATATATGATATATACAATATTATTATTAGGGTCAGAGGGTCAATTGGGTAAAAGCCTCAGGACCGAAACCGAAATTCTTCCGGAACATACTTATCATTTTATTTATAGGGATATAGAAACATTAGACATAACCGATCCGGAAGCATTACGAAAAATTGTAGAGGAAAACTCCGTAAATGTGATCGTCAATGCCGCCGCATATACCGCCGTGGATAAAGCGGAAGAGGATGCAGAAACCGCATTCGCAGTAAACGCTTTGGCGGTGGCGAAACTGGCGGAACTTGCCCGGGAAAAAAACATCTATCTGATCCACATATCCACGGATTACGTTTTCGATGGTAAAGCTACAAAACCATACAGGCCGGAGGATGCCGTGAATCCCGTATCGGTTTACGGAAAATCAAAAGCAGCCGGAGAAACGGCAATAGCACAATCGGGAAGTGATGCCGCTATCATCCGTACTTCCTGGCTTTATTCTCCTTACGGCCATAATTTTGTGAAAAGTATCCACAAAGCTTCGCAGGAGCATAAAACCTTAAGGGTTGTGAATGACCAGACCGGTGCACCCACTTATGCCCGCGATCTTGCGCGTGCCATTATCAAACTTATCGGAAAACCCGAACTTCACCATGGTTTGAGAATTTATCATTTTGCCAATGAAGGAGCTGTCACATGGTATGATTTCGCAACGGAAATCGTGCGTATGAACGGAACGGATTGCACTGTACAACCCATCGCGACTGAAGAATATCCGACCGCAGCGATCCGCCCAAAATATTCCGTTTTTGAGTTGACTAAAATTAAAGAAGAACTGGGAATTACGATTCCGGATTGGAAAAGCAGTTTGAAGGATATGATGAACCAGTTAATCTTGTAGAATTTTAGGATTATAAACAAAAAAAATCTAACTAATTAGGTATTTTAGAAAAAATAATGTATTTTTGCAGACCCAAATTGAAAAACTTGGGAAGTTCTTTGTTTTCACCATCAGCCGTTGTAGCTCAGTGGTAGAGCACTTCCTTGGTAAGGAAGGGGTCACGAGTTCAACTCTCGTCAATGGCTCACTTTTTAAGTACCTTAAAAAAGAAGCAAATATTATTTTTAACCTTAATTAATAAGAAAATGGCAAAAGAAAAATTTGAGCGTTCGAAACCACACGTAAATGTTGGTACAATTGGTCATATTGACCACGGTAAAACCACTTTAACTGCTGCTATTACCACGATTTTAGCGAAAAGAGGTTTATCTGAAGTAAGAAGTTTTGACTCTATCGATAATGCACCCGAAGAAAAAGAACGTGGTATCACTATTAACACTTCACACGTTGAATATCAAACAGCTAACCGTCACTATGCACACGTTGACTGTCCCGGTCACGCTGACTATATCAAGAACATGGTTACCGGTGCTGCGCAGATGGACGGTGCGATTTTGGTAGTAGCTTCTACTGATGGTCCTATGCCACAAACCAGGGAACATATCCTTCTGGCCCGCCAGGTAGGTGTTCCGAGAATGGTGGTTTTCATGAATAAAGTAGACATGGTGGATGACCCTGAATTATTGGATTTGGTAGAAATGGAAATCCGTGATTTACTTTCATTCTATGGTTTCGACGGCGATAATACTCCTATCATCAGGGGATCTGCATTAGGTTGTCTTAACGGCGAACCGAAATGGGAAGACGGCGTTATGGAACTTATGGAATCTGTAGATACATGGATACCTCTTCCGGAACGTGATGTTGATAAAGAATTCCTGATGCCGGTAGAAGACGTATTTTCTATCACAGGACGTGGAACTGTTGCCACAGGTAAAATCGAAACCGGAAGAATTCATACGGGTGACCCCGTTGATATCATTGGTATGGGAGCTGAAAAATTAAAATCAGTTGTTACCGGTGTTGAAATGTTCCGTAAGATTTTGGACGACGGTGAAGCTGGTGATAACGTAGGTTTATTGCTTCGTGGTATTGATAAAGAAGAAATCCGTCGTGGTATGGTTATCGCAAAACCGGGTTCTATCAAACCTCACAAAGAATTCCAGGCTGAAGTTTATATCCTGAAAAAAGAAGAAGGCGGACGTCACACTCCATTCCACAACAAATATCGTCCTCAGTTCTATTTCCGTACAACTGACGTTACAGGCGAAATTTTCCTTCCGGACGGA
Source organism: uncultured Bacteroidales bacterium (assembly GCA_937949745.1). Taxonomy (GTDB): domain Bacteria; phylum Bacteroidota; class Bacteroidia; order Bacteroidales; family WCHB1-69; genus JAGVVH01. Next base: position 14,945 of record CALECM010000105.1, read on the forward strand.
GTTGAAATGGTAATGCCCGGTGATAACTTAACTATTACCGTTAATCTTTTATCAGAAATCGCCATCAACCTTGGTCTTCGCTTCGCTATCCGTGAAGGTGGAAGAACTGTTGGTGCAGGTCAGGTAACTAAAATTTTAGACTAATTACAATCTAAATAAAGAGCCGGGCGGAGATTAATCCGCCCTTCTCATTAGGGGAATAGTTTAAGGGTAGAATAGTGGTCTCCAAAACCATTGATGGGAGTTCGAATCTCTCTTCCCCTGCTAAAAGTTGTCTTTAAAGACAACTTTTTTTGTTATGCTCGCAATACGCAACGAAACAAAATTCATACCGAAGTAATCTCCCCTAATATTCTTATAATTTTTGGTAATACTGAGGTTAATAATGACATTAGATTCCGATCTTTCTTTATTAAAGCATTTAAATATGGATCATAATAATAGAAGTGAAGAATCCCATATAAAGTGAGATTCTTCACTTCAGCTAGAAAAATAAATGCTTAATCCATCAAATAATGAGGGAATATTTAATTCAATCCGCTCATTTCTTAATTACTTTCTTTGTAACGGTTCCTTTTTCTCCATATAAACGGATGAAGTAGATCCCCGCGCGATAAGGCGATAAGTCCACACGGAATTGCTTATTATTGACCTGCTTTTTGGATAATACCTGTCCCAGCATATTGGTGATTTCAAACTTTTCAATATTATATTCTGTCTTCACCGCGATATCACGAGTAGTTGGATTTGGATACAAAATGATTTCCTGAGACAAGTCATGTTCAGTTATTCCGATGGTAAAGGAAACCCTGATAGAACTATCTCCCCGCACATTGGTAAAGGTATAATGATCCGGTACACTTTCCAGCAATCGACCGTTGATCCAGATACTTTGCAATGACTGATCCTGTTGGGGTACAAAAGTAAATGTTTGGGAACCCCCGAACGGAACCGGTATCGATCCTTCGGGATCAATACTCCCATTACCGTCGGCGGTAGCGGTTATGGTAAACATTTTGATCCTGAACGTAACATGGATGGTACTGTCTCCCCTTATATCCGTTATGGTATAAGAATCTCCACTTCCCCTATTGACATTATTTACCAATACCTCATCGATCTCATAACCCGTATCCGCCGTAAAAGTAAAATTCCTGGAATCACCTTCTTCCACCGGTATCGTACCGGAAGGCGTTATCCGGCCACCCGGTCCGGCTGTAGCCGTAATGGTATGGGTGGTTACTTCATCCGAAACAAAAGAAACGTGGATCGTACTATCTCCCCTTATATTATGGAAAGTATAACTATCGGTCGTATTGACATTTCTCCCGTTAACCTCGACTTGCAAAACCCGGTAACCGGCATCGGGATGGAAGGTAAATACCTGTGAATCTCCATATTCCACTTCAATATTTCCTTCCGGAGTAATAGATCCGTCCGGACCGGAAGTTGCCGTAATGTTATAGCGTAGTTTTCTGAAAGTGACATGGATTGTGCTGTCTCCGACCACATTTAGAAAAGTATATTCCGGTGAAGAACCTGTCGGTATACCATTGACATAAACCGTATCCACCCTATATCCTTCATGCGGCTGGAAAGTAAATCTTTGTGAACCGCCTCCCATCACCGTAATATTCCCATTAGGCGTAATATTTCCATTATTACCGGCAGTTGCCGTTATAATATATTCCGATACGGTGTTAAAGTATCCTTCCCTGTAAAAACTGCTGTCGTTCTCCCCACATACGGCCCGTACACGGATAAGATAACGGGTTTCCGCCGTCAGGCCGGTTAATGAATATTGAGTTTCGTCACATTCTACCTCCGTATAAGCCACCTCATTTTCTTCTTTGTATTCCAGTATCCATTGCGTTTCATTTCCGCCGGCATTCCAGATAATAACAGCAGCATCATTGGTTATATTACTGACCCTCAGATTTTGCGGCGAATTACAGGTTACTGATGTTACGGAAATATCGTCTATAACATTTCCCAGGGCGACATTATATCTGCCTTCGAACACGATGTAATAGGTTGAAGTAGCATTCGGCAAAGGCAGCGACACGAAGGTCCATTCTTCCACCGGATCCGCAAATCCGCGTATCGATTGCCATTCTCCCTGATGACTGTTTTTATAATAAATTGTCAACTGACTATTATTGTGTCCCATGGGATCTTCCGCCTGTGCGTACCAGAAATTAAGATGCGGATTTACCACACCATTCAGGTCGAATACGGGAGCAACCAACCGGGTAACCGGAAATGCCAGAACTTCAGGAGCGAAAGTAACATTATATTCTCCGCTGTGCGCGTGATCCGGAATCCCGATAACATCTCGCGCGCCGGTTTTGATCACCCAATCCGATTGTTCATTCACATATTCCTGAGTCCAGCATTCAGGCCATTCCCCATCATGTTCAAAATCTTCATAATAAGGGAATCCCGAATAGGGTGTGCATTTGGTTACAAAAGAGACCGGACCCGACGGAAGGCTTAAGCCAAGGTCACATTCACTATATATATAAAGGTCATAAGCTGTGCCCGGGGTTAATATATCATCAAAAGTATATTGGGTCTGATTAGCGGTTAATAAATTTCCTTCTCCCGGTTCAAATCCTGCCGGACCGTATTCCACATACCAGTTTTCGGCTTGTCCGTTTTCCTGCCACGCCACCTGTATGGAATAAGGGGTAATATTCCTTACCCTGATATCGCTGGGAAGTTCGCAATGGAGGAAAGGCCTTACTTCCACATCATCCAGATATACCATGTTGAGTATTCCCATTTCTTTTTTACCCAAATATCTGAAAGCGATATATTTTCCGTCACCGTTATAGGAATTGAAATATACTTCATAATCATTCCATGAGAAAGCGGCTGTTGGATTTACTGTTGCGACTGACTCAAAAGTATCAAAATCGTAAGGATCGGTCATTACGCCCACGGCAAAACCGTAACCTGTTCCCGCGCTACTCATTCTGAATTTTACATACAGGTCCCGGACATTGAGTGAAGTTTTAGGCAGAATAGCAACCGTATAGGAATTTTCACTATTCCCATCAAAAACCAGAAGTTTGGAAGTCCCCATCAGGCTGTTTTCCGTAATATAGGGAGTTTGATTCCCCGAAAAATTAGTTAGTTTTTGCCAGCAAAGCGGAAGAGGATATCCCGGAGCGTCGGCACCCCAATTTTCAAAATCTTCCATATATGGTAAATCATCCTGCCCAAGATCGGGACACAGGAAACTGAACAATACAGGATAAGTCCAGTTACTGGTAACCCCTCCACAAACAGAGCGGATATAAACTTCATAAAAATAAGGATCGGTCGCGATATCACCGAAACTATAGAAAGTATCGGTTGTCGTATAAACAGCCTGGGCCGTATCGGGGTCAAAACCCTGTCGCCCGAAAACCACTTCATAATTGTTCCCCTGTTCACCGTCCCAGCTTACTACAAAATCGTTGGTCGTAATATCAAGTACAACCGGATTTAGAGGACGGGGGCAAAAAGTCAGGTCAATTTTAAAATCATCAATATAAAATTCATTAGTTTGACTGATGGTCCTCCCGTCACATTTTACCGCGATATATTTTCCATTACCCTGGTAGCTGTTTAAAGGAATAGAATAATAATCCCATACCCGATTGGGTGCCGGGAAAGCTTCTACCGTCGTAAACGTATTGATGTCATAAGGATCCGTCATCACCCCTACTTCCACAATACTTCCTTCCCTGTGGCCACGGACGGAAAACGATACTTCAAGATCCCGTATCTCCAAAACATCCGACAGTTCATTCACGGTAAATAAAGTATAGGTGGTGGCGGTAGCATTCAGGTAAAGGGATTTTTGGGGAGATACACTGAAATTAGTGGATATTTGCGGATAAGAATCAGCATAGGTAGATAAAGAATTCCAGCAATCCGGCACTTTGTCGCCCGCGAAACCGGAAAGATAGGAATCGAAATTTTCTTCAAGGGGAAGAATTTCCAAAAGTCCGCAGGGAGTAGTAAAATTCCTGATCACCGTATCACTATAGGTATTATCGTCACAGGCTGCGCTCACCCGCACATGATAGATTTTACCCTGGATCAAATCAGGTAAGGAAATTTCAGTATCGGTATAGATCCCAAGATGTATCCACTCATCATCGCCGTATTCCTTATAATCTACCGTCCAGGGACCATCATGATCCGGGGAAATAATTTGAATATCCGCCTGGTCCGCGTAAATATCCCGGATGATTACATTCGGAGGAACGCATCCGGAACTTTCTCCGCAAGCCAGAAACCGGACATTATTCCTTTTATTACTTGTCAACGTATAATAATCATTGATATAAGGATCGTTCATGTCCGGATTTTCAGAAACGCCCGTGGAGTAAATCGTTAAGGATTCATTTGTGCTGTGGACCCTGAAAGTTTGGCGGTTATTACCCCTGATTCCGGAATTATCATCTATCACTATTAACAGGTTATCGGTTCCGTTATATTGAAAAGGATTTGAAAAATAAAACTGGTTCCAACCGGAAATACAATTCAAATTCCCATGGTATACCAAATTCAGTGGCGTATAATCCCAATCCTGATTATCGGAAAAAGAAGTTTTGGTTGTATGGGCCATATAGATAGAGACATTATGTTTTTCCCGCATGGGAGAGGTTCCGGAATATTCAAAAGCAATACCGTGAACCGATTGTGCTCCGTCCATTTCCGAAGAAAGAAATATTTGCTGGGAAAGCGTATACCTATTGTCGTTATTCAGAGGTATTTCATAAGAGTTATCTGTTCCCTCCCCAATAGTATATTGAATGGTTTGGTCACATGTTGTGGTAAATCTGCCCGTGGCGAAAAGACTTTCTTCGTTACCGCACCGGGTTGAGATCCGTACTTCGTAAACTGTGGATTCTTCCAGGTTGGTGAGCACCAAATTTGTTCCGGAAGTATATTCTTCCATCCAGTTCTCCATGCCCGCTTCCGAATATTCCACTTTGATCATTGTATTCTCTTCTCCCGGAATCCAGGTTAATAAAGCGGAATTACCGCCTATACCGGAAACCGTCAATCCGGTAGGACGCGGACAAAAGTTATTTTCCTCCATCGTAATATTGTCCAGATAGATCTCGTTGGATAAAGCCATATTTCTTTTATCGGACCGGAAAGCGATATAGGTCCCATCTCCATCATATTCTTCAAAATCCACGACAAAATCTTCCCAACTGTAAAGTGACCCCGGAGATAATGTATAAAGGGAAACGAAAGTAGCAGCGTCATCAGGATCACTCATCACTCCTACCTCTATACTTCCCTGAGAGTAAATTTTAAACAATGAAAAAGAAAGTTGTACATCCCGGATATCCAGGTCCGGTGCGAGAAAAGGCAAAGACGCAATATTATAGTATTGGAAAGATGATTTGAAATGCATGTTTTTATCATTTCCCAAATCCATTGACAATACGGGGAAACCGTCTTCCGTGGAATTATTCCCCCAGCAGGTGGGATAATCCGCCCAATAACCATTAAAATTTTCCACATAAGGTAATTGCGTAATTCCGGTTATGCACATATCGGGATCCATGACGATTTCAACCGAAACCCTTGAGGAAACACAACCCGTCTGCCATACCGCTTCGATCTCGTATTCATAGGTACCGGTCGCCGGAACCCTGTTTGAATAATAAAGATTTTGTATTGGCGTAGTATTTAATATGGTATTATTCCGGTATACATTGAATCCCGCAATATTTTGCCATTCGTCCGGAGACATGCAAGAAGGGTATTGCCATGCAAGACGGACGTTAAGCCATGTGGTGTCATGTAAAAATGCGGTAATACCGGAAGGAGGTTCACAATGACATTGTGCTTTCGATTCCGATGTTAAAGCAGAAACGATCAGAAAGAGTAAAAGAATTTTTTTCATTTGTATCTGGTTATTTTATTATTTACTGGACGATGATCATCATAAAATGATCCGGATTATTTCAAATAATCTTAAAAATTACGATTAAACCCGTATTCATACCTGATCAAATTCATAACTCATGGAATGAATCGAGATATAATAGTAAAATATTGGCAAAAATAATAAAATAAATAGATAAAAAGGATTGCAGTATGATAAAAAAATCCCACTACCGAAGAAAAACCGATAGTGGGATAAGTATGGTTATTCTTTAATAAACTTCTTGATTACCATTCCTTTGGCATGATTCAGCCGGATAAAATAGATTCCCTGGCGATAGCCGGAAATATCAAGTACTAACGGCATAGCAAGAATAGTATTACGATACATGCTTTGCCCCAACATATTATATACCTCGATGGAATTAAAAATTTCATCGGAATTAATATGGATCAGGTCACGGGCGGGATTAGGATAGACGACCACACTGTTTTCCATACCGTATTCATCGATTCCTGTCGTTACCGTTAAATGCAAAGTACTGTCTCCGCGTACATTATAGAAAGTATAAGAAGTTCTTCCGTCGACCGGCAATAAACGACCATTTACCGTTACTTCTATCCAGTAGGACAACGATTCAACTGAAAATTCAAATCTGATGGAATCACCTTCCTTTACCGGGTAAGTTCCCGGAGGCGGCGTCATGTTCCCATAACGACCATCCATGGCAGCGGTAACCTGATGGAATATAATATCTTCAGAATAAGTTCTGAAAACAGAATCTTTGTACAGGCTTCCGGACCCGTCATCACAAATAGTTTTTACACGGATATGATAGAGTGTGTCAGGTTGAAGGCCAGTAAGCCGGTAGCCGGGTGTATTACAATCGCATCCGGTATAGGTATCGTGACCTTCCAATCGATATTCAAACCTCCAATGGTCGCCTTGTTCGGAATCCCATTTTACCTCAGCCGTAGTCTGGGTGATATACTCCGCCCAGATTTTTACCGGACCTTCACACCCCGGAGCCGGCAATAATGCATCCGCGATGTAGATGTCGTCAATAACGACACCGTGCCCGTAACGCGGATATCCTTCGAAAGCCAGTCGGTATGTAGAAGTTGGATTCGGAAGTATAATGGAATCTTTTTGCCAGTCCGGTATGGAATTAGTATAGGATTTCAACAGACGCCATGTTCCCGATCCGAAATTCTGGTAATAAACTTTCAATGAATCCTGACCGTTACCCCACTGGCTCTGGGCATGCCAGAAAATCAGATAAGGATTATCCATAGATGAAAGATCGAAAACGGGAGATACCAGGCGGGTAACATTATTCCCGGCACTATTACGGTAAAGATAGGCATTGTAATCCCCGGTATGTGCCCGTCTGGGTGTGCCGTTGGAATGCGCGCCATTGCGGAATGTCCATTGTACGGAGCCACTCATAAACTCCTGCGACCAGCATGACGGGATATAACCACCGGATTCAAAACCTTCCGAATAAGGAAAATCGGTAATTATGTCACATGAAGTGTAAAAGAATCCTTTATCGGACCGTGAACTGGTATCCTGAACGCCGCATACCGACCTTACGTAAAATTCATACAATTGGGAGGATGGTAAACCGTTTACCGGATGAGGTTTAAGGGTCGTATTAATTTTGGTACCGGTTCCGGGCAGAAAACCTACCGGACCATATTCAATTTCCCATTCATCCGCTTCCCCATTCTCCGTCCAGTTCAATTCTACCTGGGTTTGGGATACTGTCGTATAAATCAGTGAGGAAGGTCTTTCGCATGTCGGGATCAATTCTATGGATATCTCGCTGATAAAAATAGAGTCAGCCGAAACAGATCCGGGAGGGATATGGAAAGCGATATGGTGAATTCCGGAATAATTTTCCAGGCGTATTTCCCTGAGGCTGTCAGCCGTAAAACGAGGGGTTTCGGCTAACAAAACAGTATTGAAGGCCTCGATACCGGGACCGTTTGCCGATAATAAAACTTCATAATTTACCGCCTGCCGGGCTATGGACGAGCGTACTTTGTAGGTCACCATTTCATTACCGGTCAGCAACAAAGGCGGGGAGATCAGGTAATCATCATCATGCCCCCAGTTTCCCAGCGCCGTATACCGCATCACATTTTTCCCGTTTCTCCTTACCAGTGTCCAGGTATCCTCATCATCATTATGGTTCACGATTTCCCAGCAATCCTTCGTCTCACTTATATCGTCAAAAGATTCCGCATAGGGAAATTCTTCGACAGGAGAACATATCGTATTGAAAGATTTCTTCACCCGGGTACTCTGATCCTGATCGGAACAGAAACTCCATACGTAAAAATCATACGCCGTATTCGGGGATAATCCGGTAAGTTCGGTATAATTCTCTGGTCCGCTCATGCTGTGCCCTTCTTCAGGATCAGTTCCGGCCGGAACCGTTACCCACTCCCACCGGGTCGGGTTTTCTCCGGCTGAAGTCCATTCTATACGTGCAGAAGAATCAGTTATGACCGTAATAACAAGGTCCACAGGACGGGCGCATTTATCCACGCTGATATTATCCAGGTAAAGAATATCGAATTCATTGGCCTCCACTCTCGATTCAACGTAGAAAGCAATACGGATATTCCCGGAAAGATCTTCCAAAGGAATCGTAAACGTCCGGGGCTGTTCATTTAGATTGGCAAATTGATAATCACTGTTCGCGTCGTTACTCCAAACGATTGCTGTGGAAGGATCCCAGCTATTCCCACCGTCATCGGAAAGCAGGACAATGAATTTATTGTTCCCTAAATAGGAAGGTGAACCATTTCTTTCGTTAAGTAACTTAAGATCGAATTGTAAGTAATAATCCTGATCTGCTTCCATTTCCACGACCGGAGCCATCAGCCACGAACCGAAAGTCCCTATCAATTCTACTGCCGCGGCCCTGTTACCGTATGTAGAACGGTCGTGCCATTCACGATCTTCCGCCATAAGATAAGTCAGCATTTCACGATTTGGAGTAAAGAAATATTTTTTCTTATCCCAGCACTGATGTGGAAAAAACGGAGCCGGAACCGTATCGAAATTTTCCATCCATGGAATTCCGGCTGTTAAACAACGGGTTCTAAACGTCTGGATATCGGTAGGAGAACTCACCATTTCATCATCACCCACTACGCAAACCGTTTCGATATAAAAATCATAGGATGTTCCCGGTCTTAATCCGTCTACCACATAACTGGTATCCATTGAAGGATCCACAATATCGATCGTACGGACTTCCGTCCAATCCGTTAAGTTACTTTCTTTATAGTGAAGTTTCAGAGAGGAGCCTTCTTCCGGAGCCTTAAAGCCGATAGAGGCTTCGTCCTGATGGATTTCCAATACTTTTACCTCCGTCACCCGCCTGCAATTGAGTTTCGTTACTTTTATACTATCCACAGCCGCCGGCGGATTTGTCGGGGAAGAACCTGAACTATACCAGTGAAAAACCAGATTATAAACTCCGGGTTCATCAATCTGTACCAGAAAACGGTTATGCTGCCAGGTAGTTTGTCTCCATAAATTACTATTACCGTATAGATTGATCCAATTCCCGGTTGCCGGAGCAGAACCACCTGAGGTCAATTCCACTTCCGCGGGTACCAGCCATACCTGTAGGCTACCGTTAGACGCGCTTCTTCCCTGATTTTTCCAGTCATATTCTATACTATAATCCGCTACTTCCGTAAAATGGACAGGCTTGTAAGCATAGACCCGGGAAGTTCCCGCTGCATATTCATAATCCGCATTATTATGGGAAATATAGAGGCAATGGGTACCATCGTTATCATTGGCATTCGAACTATTTCCAATGATCCATTTATTAGATTGTGTTCCATTCGCAAAGTACCATTCCGGAGAATTGTCAAATGATTCCATAAAAGGAATTCCAGCCGGAATAAAGCCTGTATTTACGGTGATCGCTTCCGACCACTTTTCCGGTTCGCAATCTCCCTTCACCCTGATCGTATAATTGGTGTTTGGAGTAAGCCCGGAAAAGGTATACGGAATTTCATAGGTTTCAACCGAATTGGTTTCCCCGGTAGTCACATTGGTATATTCGATCGTATAGGGCGCGGCATCCGTATTACTCCATTGTAGGGTAAAACCGTCGCCTTTGGGATTTTTCATGATTACATTCGCTATCTTAAGGCAATTGGGATCTTCTATCGTTTTGATCTCAACATTATCCAGGTAAATACTGGTAGACCTTGCGTTTTGATTATGTCCGAAAGCGATATTGTAATGTTGTCCTTCATAATGATTAAAATAGACGATATAATCATTCCAGCCCATAGAAAGAGGTACCGATTCCACCAAAGTGAAAGTATTGATATTGTCCATATCCATCACCCCTACTTGAAGATTTAGGCCTACGGTATTGGCTTTGGCTTTAAAACTAATTTGTACCGTTTGCATATCCAGACCGGGATCGATTTTAGGGGCTACGTAATAAAATTTTTCGTCTTCCCGGGTACCGTTTCTCAAATATACACTTCTCGATCCTGTCACGTAATGTGCCCTGTTGGTATTGACAGACCTGCTTCCGCCTGAATTTTCGCTTTGGGCAACGAACCAGCCGTCATCCGCGATAAAACCGTCGAAATATTGTGTATAAGGCAATTCAACTGCTGTCCAGACTCTTGTGGGAATAGTCCACGCACCCTGCCCGTCGTCACATGAAGAACGGACGGATATTTCATAGCGGGTTGTGGGAGATAATCCTATAAGAAGGTGAGGGTTATCCGAATAAAGTTCGGTGGTCCAGGTGTCGCTTCCTTCTGGACGATATCTGATCTCATATTCGGTAGCATCTTCCGGTTCGACCCAGGAAACGCTGATCGTAGTTCCGGTAATATCGCCGAACCGTAAACTGTCCCCGGCGATATCCGCGCAGGAAGGATTTTGTTCGATCAGGATATCATCGATCCAGACTCCGGTGTTAGTATTGCCGTTACTTAGATGTTTAAAAACAATTTGCTTCGCATGGGCCGGAACATCGCCAAATGTAACGGTATGTTCGGTCCATTCGCCCGGTGACGCCAATTTCCTTACGCTCCTGAAACTTCCGGGATCGTTAGTTACGTCGAGATATCCCACATCCAGGGTCTGGTCGGAGTAATTATTGGAATTGGCTTTAAATCTTACCCGCAGGGTATTGACCGGCCCGGGTAACAGGGGACTGATCAACATGATATCCGGGCGGCTTATGCCATCATTGTCCATATACAGGCAATTCGGCGGCGAAAGATACTCTCCGGCATTGACTTCAAAATAAACATCTTCGGGTGAATTAGTATAGGTGATCCAGCATAGCGGGAATTCGCCTTCATCATATACTTTGTCAAAATCCTCGAAAATCGGTAATTGAATATCACAGGCGGTAGTAAAATTAAAATAATTGTTCAGGCTGGTATCTCCTTCGGAACATATTGACCTTATATTAACCGTATAAGTCGTATTCGGTTCCAGGGAGTTAGCCGGATAAGAATATACAGGATTATTCAGGTATATCCTTTGGCTCCAAACCTCTTCATTAATTTTCCGGTAAGAGAATTCCCATTGGGTTTCATTTTCTCCGGGGGTCCATGAGAAATCAAGGGAAGTCGGGGCAAGGTTTGTAATGACAAGATTGGTAGGCCGGGTACAGGTTTTCCCGGTGATCATCACATCGTCGATACACACTCCGTAAGCATAGTAGGAAGTAGCTTCAAAAGCAAATTGGACCGTTGTATGGGTGGGCAACAAAGCGAGCGATATCTCGCGTTCCGTCCATTCACTTGCAGCATCGCTGTAAACAGCCAGTACGGTCCAGCTTCCTGTGGTGCCTTCACGGTAAAGTACCCGGAGAAAATCCGGCGTTGCATCCCAGGATTCCTGGGCATGCCAGAAAATCAATTTAGGTTCTACCAAACCTGAAAGTTGGAATTCCGGAGTGATCAATTTCGCAGATTCACCGTCATCGGCAATAAAATAGGCATTAAAATTTCCGGAATACGCTGTTTCGGGAATTCCTTCTTCGCTTCCTTCGGTTATATCCCATAAATAACCGTCATTGGAAGTCTGGGACCATCCCGCCGGGATATTCCCTTCTTCAAAATCCTCGAACCAGGGGAAAATGGTAACAACATCCTGCTGCTGTGAACGGGTTTGACAATGGTTACTTCCGGGATTATCCCGGGAAGCCCAAACCGTAAAGATCATGAAGAAAGTTACGGTAAAAACAGATAACAATTTTTTCATAACAAATTTTTTTGGTGAATAATGAGTATAATATCGCGAATACGGATATCCGATAGGTAAATAAGAAAAATATAGAGAATTTTATTCCACATAATTCTTTAAAAAATAAAATAACAATCCTATTAAAACAATGAAATTCAATCCATTAAGATCTATTTACATTGTAAAGCCAGACAAAAATACATATTTTTTTGAAAAATTGTTCTAAGATAGAAAAAATAATTTCCGATTTCAATATTTATGTAAGTGTTTAAATTTAACAAATTCATATCCTTTAGTTTCTACAAAAAATTTATGAATGACCGGGTTATTCATTTGAGAAAATCTACTATTTTTGTACTCATAAACTATGAATCCGTATGAAAAAAAAATACTTATCTCTGCTATTGCTTCTTATATCTTGTTTTACTTCGGTAAAAGCTCAAACCGTTGACCTTGAAGGTTATCTAAGAGGTAGGTATATGGTCGACGGCTATCTTTACCTTTCCTGGATTCCTAATAGTCAGGAGTATAGTTTTGTAAAAAGCGGCAGCCGCGACACTCTTTTTATCCGGCATGCCACTCAGGCCAATAAAAACCGCTCCATACCCGTATCGCAATTAAGGAAGGCGTTACCCAATCAGCGTATCAATGCAATTTCCCCTTATGAATGGATCAGTCGGGATGAACTTTATTTTCCATACTTACACGCGATTATCGGAATGAAAGATAAAGAACTTACCGCCGAAATACTCCCTTTGGAAAATGAAAATGTGATCTCGGCCGATGCCGCTAACCGGTTATTCATTACGAAAGAAGAAAACGGAAACGTTTTTGTCCGGAGTAATAAAAATGGATATCAAAAGATCATCATCTCTACCGATACCGGACGGCATATTGTTTTCGGCGAATCGGTCCATCGCAGTGAATGGGGCATCAATGAGGGACAATATATCTCTCCAAAGGCCAATTATATAGCTTTTTACCGGATGGACGAAAATATGGTGGAAGATTATCCGCTGGTCAATACAGGAACGTCTATCGCCACCGTTCAAAATATAAAATATCCGATGGCCGGAAGGAAAAGCCATACGGTAAAAGTCGGGATTTTCGATGTAGCAAAATCCATTACTGCGCAACAACCGGTTTTCCATTATATCAAAACCGAAATGCGGGACGGGGAATTCCTGACCAATGTCACTTTCTCTCCCGATGAATCGCGACTGTATATCACCCATGTGAATCGGGCCCAGAATGAAGCCCGGTTGGTGGAATATGAAGTAGCAACGGGAAATAAGCTCCGGATCGTGCTGGAGGAAAAAGACGAAAGATATGTGGAACCTCAACACCGGATGCATTTCCTGAAAAACGGGCGTTTTATATGGCAAAGTGACCGCGACGGCTGGAACCATTGTTACCTTTACGACCTGTCCGGAAAAATGATCAAACAACTGACCTCAGGAAATTGGGATGTGATGGACCTGATTGGAACGGATCCGAAGGAAGAATATCTTTATTTCATGACCAATAAGGATATGCCTGTAGATCTTTATTTATACCGGATCAATATGAATACCGGCACCTTGCGGAACATGACCCCGGAAAGTGGTTACCATAACAGTGTGATCTCTTCCGACTATCAATATTTTATAGACAGGCAAAGTTCCATTCATATTCCCCAGATTACCAGCCTGTACAATATCTCTAAAGGTAAAAAACAGGTTTTGCATGTATCGAAAAATCCATATTCAAATGAAAATCTCGGGAACACAAGCATCTTCACTATCCGGAACGAAAACAAGGATGATCTTTACTGTCGTATGATCACACCTCCTGATTTTGACTCGACAAAAAAATATCCCTGTCTGATTTATGTATATGGCGGTCCTCATTCCCAATTGGTAACGAATACGTTTCTTTCCGGAGGGGCTTTCCTTCAGTATCTGGCACAGAAAGGTTATGTTGTCTTTACCTTAGATAACCGTGGCACTGCCAACCGCGGGGCGGATTTCGGGAAAAGCATCCATCGCCAGCTCGGCGTTCTGGAAACGGAAGACCAGTTATGCGGCGTTTCCTATTTGAAATCACTTCCCTTTATCGACGAAAACAGAATCGGCCTGGACGGATGGAGTTACGGAGGATTTATGGTACTCACATTGATTGCGGACCATCCCGGACTTTTCAGGTCGGCAAGTTGCGGCGGTCCGGTCGTGGACTGGAAATGGTATGAAGTGATGTACGGAGAACGATATATGGACACGCCGGAAGAAAATCCGGAGGGTTATAAAAACAGTTCTATCATCCCTAAAGTTAAAAATATAAAATCTCATTTACTGGTTATGCACGGTGCCCAGGACCATACGGTGGTTTGGCAGCACAGCCTCGAATTACTCCGGCAGGCGGTAGCGGACGGAGTACAGGTGGAATACTTTGTTTATCCTGACCACGACCATAATGTGATAGGAAAAGACAGGGTCCACTTATGGAAAAAAATAGAGAAATTTCATGATACTTACCTGAAATAGTTATCCCTCCCCTTTCTCTTATTTCTTTATAATTTATCGTTCATTAAATATTCAATGAAAATGCGTCAAAAAATTTTGATCGTTGATCATGTGCATCCCAGCCTGATCGACAAGTTAACGGCACGGAAATTTTTATGTACAGTAGATATGGGAATGACCTACGACAGGTTTATGGAAACCGGCGATGATTATGTGGGACTCGTGATCCGGAGCAGGTTCCCGGTAGATGCCGCATTGCTTAATTCCAAAGAAAATCTTCGTTTTATTATCAGGATCGGTTCCGGAATGGAAAATATCGATACCGTATATGCCGAGAAGCGAAATATTATCTGTCTGGGAACACCGGAAGGAAACGCACCGTCCGTAGCGGAACACTGTCTCGGCATGCTTATCTCAGCCTTACGCCATATCCATATCGCCAACGGGGAAGTTAAAAACGGTAAGTGGGACCGGGTGAAAAATAAGGGAACGGAACTTTCGGAACGTACGGTAGGCATTATAGGCTACGGACACACAGGACCGGCTTTCGCCCGGTTGCTGGAACCTTTCGGATGCGAGATTTATGCTTATGATAAATACCGGGCAGGCATCGGCGACCGATACGTTAAAGAAGTGCCGTTACAGGTGATCCTGCAAAAATGCGATGTTATCTCCCTTCATATTAATTATCTTACCGATAATCATTATTTCTTCGATTATCCCCTGATCCGGCAGATCAAGCATCCCTGCATCCTGATCAATACTTCCCGCGGTATGGTGGTGAATACCATCGATCTATTAAAAGGACTGGAAGAAGGAAAGATCGAATATGCCTGTCTGGACGTACTGGAAGATGAGGACCTGCAGTTGAATTTAATTCCGAAGGAGCAATGGCCTGAGTATCTGCAAAAACTGGCTGAGAGGAGTGATGTACTGCTTACGCCGCACATTGCGGGCCAAACCCTGACTGCGGAAAAAAGGCATGCCGATATCGCCTATAAAAAGATAGTAAAAGAACTATCTAACTTTTAATTGATTAAGATAAGTATAATAAAATAAAACAACTTCTGTTTATGAAAAAGGAAAGTTTTAGCTTTCTCCTTTTTTGTATTTTTGCCATAAATTATAAAGAGAATGTCTATAGAATTAAGCGAACAGGAAATAATCCGGAGAAAAAAATTAGAAGATTTTATGCAATTGGGAATCAATCCCTACCCTGCGGATCTTTACGAAGTAAATGTAACCAGTGCCGAAATATTGGAGAACTTCCCGAAAGACAATTCGTTATACCAGGATATCAGTTTTGCCGGAAGGATCATGAGCCAGCGTATCATGGGAGCGGTAGCCTTCTATGAATTACAGGATGCCTACGGCAAAATACAGGTTTACGCCAAACGTGACGAACTTTGTCCGGGAGAAGATAAAACCCTGTACAATTCGGTATTTAAAAAACTGGATATCGGGGATATCATCGGAGTGAAAGGATTTGTTTTTACCACTCAGATGGGCGAAGTAAGTATTCATGTGAAAGAATTTACCTTGTTAAGTAAATCACTCCGACCGCTGCCTATCGTCAAAGAAAAAGACGGGGAAATATACGACGCTTTCCAGGATCCCGAACAGCGTTACCGCCAGCGTTATCTCGATCTGATCGTCAATCCCCACATTAAAGATACTTTCATCAAAAGGACAAAACTGGTCAATACCATGCGCAACTTTTTGAATGAAAAAGGATATCTAGAAGTGGAAACGCCCATTTTGCAGCCTCTATACGGCGGCGCGGCGGCACGCCCTTTTAAAACCCATCACAATACGCTGGATATGACTCTTTATCTTCGTATTGCCAATGAATTGTACCTGAAACGCTTGATCGTAGGCGGATTTGACGGTGTATACGAATTTTCCAAAGATTTCCGTAACGAGGGAATGAGCCGTTTCCATAACCCGGAATTTACCCAGATGGAGCTTTACGTGGCTTATAAAGACTACGAATGGATGATGAACCTGGTGGAAGAGATGGTGGAAACCGTCGCGATTGCCCTTCACGGTAAAACCCAGGTGCAGGTAGGTGATAATTTGATTGATTTTAAGAGACCGTGGAAGCGGTACACCATGTATGAAGCGATCGAACATTTTACCGGTACCGATATATCAGATATGTCGGAAGAAGAGATGGCCGAATTTGCCAGGAAGGTCGGCGTGGAAGTGGACGGTACCATGGGAAAAGGAAAACTGATCGACGAGATTTTCGGGGAAACCTGCGAAGCGAAACTGATCCAGCCTACCTTTATTTATGATTACCCTTTGGAAACTTCTCCACTGACCAAAAAACACCGCACCAAACCGGGTCTTACCGAACGTTTCGAGGCGGTTTGTAACGGGAAAGAAATATGTAACGCCTATTCGGAGCTCAATGATCCCATTGATCAGCGGAAACGTTTTGAAGATCAGTTGGAATTAGGAAAAAGGGGAGATACGGAATCGATGGTACTGGACGAAGATTTTCTCCGCGCCCTCGAATTCGGCATGCCCCCGACGGCAGGACTGGGTATCGGTATAGACCGGCTTTCGATGATCATGACCGATTCGAATACCATACAGGAAGTACTGTTCTTCCCGCAAATGCGCCCCGAGAAAAAACAGGAAGTATCTTCAGATCAGGATTTCCTCGACCTGGGAATTCCGGAAGTCTGGATACCGGCCCTGAAAAAGCTTAATATCCTGACCCTTGAAAACCTTAAATCCGCCAATCCCAATAAGCTGTTGAACGACCTGGGAGGCATGAGGAAAAAGTTAAAGATGGACGTTCCTGCCGTTCAATTGGATGAGATCAAAGGCTGGATCGAAAAAATATAAATCATACAGAATATTAAGGGTTATCCCTTTCCATTTCCCATACTTAAATAAATAAGTATGGGAATTTTTTTGGATTGAATACATTCTTTTATTATTCCGTCATTCGTGATTGATCATTTTTGCTGATACTTATTTTGATATTAAATAGAAGATCCGGGATCGCACTAAAAATATTATCAGGTAAAAAATAAATTTTTTCCAAAAATTACTTACAGATTATTTATAGTGCTCACAAAATAAGAAAATACTGTTAGAGAGAGAAATAAAATAAATATTGTGATACTGTTTTCGTCGGGAATTATTATTTTTGTATCTGCAATTTTACATTATCCATCTTATTAACAAATTATTATGGTTTCCCGAAAACTGAAACTTATCCTTACTTTTGCTTTACTTTTATTACTATCAAAATCATTTTCCCAGGAACAGAGAATCACCATCACCTGTCAGGACACGGTAATGGGGAAAAACCTGCTTACAGGGGAAGATATACCGGGCAGAAAAATGATTTTCAGTCAGCATATCACCACAATGTTGGATTTAGATTATTCAGGCAATATTTTACTGACATTGCACGGATTGAATAAATTAAATCAAACGAAAAGCAAAGGAATACTGGCATTATACGAACCCGGTAAAAGCCATATCATATGGAAAAGGCCTTATAAAACGGACAAAAACAGAATGATGCCTTTTCCCGGAATTTTATTTTTCGAAGATAAATACGAATTTTATAAAATAGATTACCTAACCGGTGCTAACCAATGGAAACTAAAATATGTGCCTTATTTTATCGATAATTTTTATCATATTGGATTGGGTTACCGATTGGATAAATACGGAGGACGAGCCCACAACATGGAAGCATTCGACCTGGATAAAGGTACCACGGTCTGGACGAGGAAGATCGACAAGAGTACAGGTTGGAATGATGCTTTCTATCTTAACGATTCCCTTCTAATGATTATCGCTTCAGGGCTTCATACGGTGGATATATCCAATGGGAAAGGATGGGATTACGCTCTCATGACCGGCAAAGATTACGCTTCCTCGTCAGAAATCGCCGGCGCCATAGTTGGCGGTATTATCGGAGGGTTGATTGGAGGAGCAATAGCCGGAGCCATAACCCGCACTTCAATTAACATGGCCACGGGCCTGCAAAGTGGACTTTATGCCGGACTGTCAGTAATAGGAAGACCATATAATGATCCGTTATATTGGAATCTGGGTTCCAACCTTCTTTTGAAGGAAAACCTCTATTTCGCATCAACAAACACGGTATGCTGCCTTGATAAAAATAATGGTGATCTCATATGGTCATCGGAATTACCACGAAAAAAAGCCAGTAAATCTTCCTTGTTTTTAGCGGATAATATTTTATATATGGTCAATTACGGATGCGGATTAATTGGGAACGAATTGAGGAAATACGGCACTCCTTTTTTTTCAGCCTTTAATGCGGATAATGGTGAAATGTTGTTTTTCTCTCCTATTAAATCAAAAACCGATTATATACTGGATTATCGTATAGAAGAAAATACCATCATATTGCTTTTAAGAAACTCTATTCAACGATATGACCTTTCAAGCGGAGAGCTTTTATTATCCGTAGAAATAAACGGATACAACCTGCGCTTTTTTACCGATGACCTTCATTATTTACGCACTCCTGATAATTCGTTTGTCAAGGTAATCGACTCGGACCCCCTCCGTTACTTCATTTTTACCGATAAAAATGACATTGTGGTATGCAACGACCAGTTTAAAGTGGAAAAACTGATTAATTTGTTTCAACTCTATTCTTGTCGTCAGGAGACGGAGAGATACCGATTTATCGTCAGAAATAACCAGACTTTTATTCTCGACTCAGACAACAGGAAAATAGCGGAAATCCCGGCATCCGGAAATGCGATATTGATCGGAAATAAACTTTATGACTTCGGGAATAATATCCTTTTCGAGACGGATCTTACAAAACTATTTGAAGGAGAGTAATAAAAGGCTTTTTCTTCGACTATTTTTCTATTTTAAAAAAGATATTTTCTAAATTCGATATGCAATACTTTCGACAATGTCCGTCAGCTTTGATCATTTTGATAACAGCATTCAGGTATAATTCCTGAACCTGCAATTTTTTCTATTTATCCAAAAGTATGGATAGCTTTCTGTCATTCTGAGCGATAGCGAAGAATCTAAATATTATAGATCCTTCACTGCGTTCAGGACGACAAAATACGTATTTTTCGGATAAATCATTTACTTACTTCTATTATTTCACTACGAAGGATCTGGATCCATAAATAAAATCACTGCCGGTTTGGTGAATATGAATAAAAAGTGTATTTTTGCATCTCAAAAGCCCAGGTGGCGGAATTGGTAGACGCGCCGGTCTCAAAAACCGGTGAGGTAACACTCGTGCCGGTTCGATCCCGGCCCCGGGTACGGAGTAAAACGCTAAATCTATAAAAATAAAGATTAGCGTTTTATTTTTATAGTGCTTGTCCGCAATATGTCCGCATTAGTGTTTTTATTAAAAAATGATTCATACTTATACATTTTCAGGTATAGGGATAGGATTAACTCTATATAGTAGTATATTTGCAAAATATTATAAGAAAGAATTAAAAACTTTTTCATGTTTAATCAATCCGCGTAATAAGGAATAATGGTGCTACCGGTATTATACCTGAAGCACAAAAGATTATTCCGACCTCCCTGTCCCAGTGTCCACATAGCTAAGTGTGGAACATTATTCCGTCCCCATTCGGTACACGGAGCACTTTATTATCACATTTTATTTACGCATTCGGCAATAACCAACATATTTTAATGGACAATCATCATTCTTCACATACAGAAAACAGACTTGCAACCGACAAAGTAGGTTCACTCATTGCAAGATATTCCATCCCCAACACTATCGCATTTGTGTTTTTCAGCATACAAGCCATTGTAGACGGGATCATCGTCGGTAATTATTTAGGGGCCTACGCGCTGGCGAGTGTCAGCCTCATTCTTCCGGCTTACATGCTCCCGTCCGGCATTGCCCAGATTGTGACCATAGGCGCCCAGGCCCAGATGAGTATCGCTATGGGTGAGCAGAACTATGTCAGGGCCAAGACCGCCCTTAAAACGGGAAGTATTTCTATCCTTGTTTTCTCGTTGATTATATTTTCAATTTTCAATCTGTTTCCCGTCCAGTTGGCCGGATTCATGGGCGCGGAAGGGGATTTGTTGGAGGGTTCACTTAACTACATCCACGGGTTGATGCCGTTCGTAGGAGTTAATCTTATTATGTTTTTCCTCAACTATGTCCTGAAAACATTGGGTCATCCACGTTTTGCGATGAATGTGATAATTTTATCTATCTTACTGAATATCGTGCTGAGTATTCTATTCGTTACTCAGTTCGAACTGGGTACGTTCGGCGTAGGTCTGGCAACGGGGGTATCTATCTCGGTAGGTTGCCTCCTTTCACTTGTCGTAGTTTTCAAAAGCCTCAGATCCCATCCGGCTTTGAAAAAAATACGGGGTAAATTCAGTTGGCGTTCTTTGGGAAGAATGTTTTACAACGGCTCGTCCGAAGGTTTAACCGAAATAGCGATGAACGTTACTGTTGTGCTTTTTAATCTGACTTTCTTAAAGTATGCCGGAAAAGAGGGTGTAGCTGCTTTTGCGGTTACAAACTACATTATCTTTATCGGAACAAGTATTCTTCTGGGTATATCAGATGGCGCGATTCCGGTTATAAGCTTCAATTATGGTGCGAATTTATGGCAGCGTGTCCGGCAGTCGCTAAAGGTCGTACTCCGAACTAATTTTATAATCGGGGTCGTTTTTCTTGTTTTTCTATGGAGCCTGGGAGAATATGCCCTCTCTATATTTTTAGATGATTCCTCGCAAGATGTTATCGATATGGCAGTTCACGGCTCACGGATAATGGGATTTGCTTTTCTGCTGAACGGGTTTAATATTTCCAGTGCAAGTTTTTTCACAGCCCTTGATAATGCCAAATGGTCGTTGGTTATTTCTGCATGTAGAGGCTTGATATTTATTGCAATCGGCATCGCGATATTGCCTCTTATTTTCGGAACAAACGGTATCTGGATGACAGTGGCGGTGGCGGAGGTATTTACTGCCATTATTAGTTTCACTTTGCTAAAGAGAGTTATGAGGAAATAAAAAATAACTCAAATACTTATAAAGTAGAAATTATAAAATTATAATCTTTTCTATTCTTTAAAACTACTATGACCTACCTATAAGATTCCTTCCACATCTTTTTGGGATAAAAATTTCCCACTTTCCAAAATAATGATTATAATTGCCAACAAAATCCAATGCCATGATTCCCAAAACCCACAAAACATTAGTTCTTTTATTTTTATTGATAATACCGGTTTATTCCGGATTGCAGGCGCAACAAACCGCGGAGAAATATTACCGGGAGATTGATTATCTTTTATATCTTCCCGACGGGTACCACGACGATCCGGCACAACGATGGCCCATGGTGGTATTTTTACACGGTTCGGGAAGCGCCGGGCATGATATTAATAAAGTGAAGCTAAACGGAATTCCCGGATTAATAGAGCAAGGGAAAAAATATCCTTTTATCGTCATTTCACCACAGTCGGAGGAACAGGGATGGAATATCACCGACCTGAAGAATTTATTATCCAATGAAGTAAAAAAATACAGAATAGATTACGACAGGATTTATCTCACGGGATTAAGCATGGGAGGCGGGGGAACATGGGATCTTGCCACGGCATATCCTGAATTCTTCGCCGCCATCATTCCCATATGCGGTAATACTAGTCAAGAGGCTTTGGAAAATATTTTCCAGCTTAGGCATACGCCGGTATGGTGTTTCCATGGCGCGGAAGACGAGGTGATAAAACCGGCTGATTCCGAAAACATTATCAAAGAATTAAGGGAATATGATCCCGGAGCAAAATTAACCGTCTATCCCGGTGTAGGGCACGACAGCTGGACACGGACCTATAACGATGATGCCGTATTTGAATGGATGCTTCAGCAGACACGCCACAAAAACAGAGCCATTGAATTGGATGAAGCGCTATTAAAGGAATACGCATCTTTCCGTTACGCTATTCCCAACCAGACTCAAACAGCCCATTTTACCGTAGAAAAGGGTGGTTTAAGGTTATGGGTCGGAGGGCAACCCGGCGAGGTGATAAAACCGGCTTCAAAAGACACCTTCTTCCTCGACGCCGATTCCCGGAAATATCTTATTTTCGAAAGGGATGCCAAAGGAAAAATCAGCGGGCTTACCTTATATGAGTACAATAACAAAATCTTTTGCGAAAGAGTAAAGGATTGATTTGTAATTATTCCGGAAAAGAACAATTAGATATAGAATGAAACGCTCTGGAAATATTAAAAATAATTAACAATGTTTACGGAAGCCGAATGAAAGAACCCACTGATTAGGGGATTCTTTCATCACTGCACTAGCATTAAACAAACAAATAGTTTTCCATTTTTCTAATAGCCCCTCATATTTGCTTTATTCTATATTTTTTCTCCTATTGCTTCTACTATTGGGGAATCGTTTTCAAGAGTTATCTTTATTGTCTTTAAACTTTTTCTAATTCTATTGATGAAATCAGTATAATATTTATCACCTTGATAAATAAAACAAATTGAAATCCAATGACCGTAAATTTCTGTCATCATATCCAGTCTTGTTTCTTTATGAAGACGGCTACCAATAACCATATATTTTTTACCATTTATATTTTTTAGTTCTTTGATAAATATTTCCATATTGGATGGATCTATTGAGATATATCTTTCGATCATATGTTCCAATAATTGGGCATCTATCTCTATGGTATCATCACATCCTATATTTTTACTATGCTCAATAGTTACCTGATATAAAGAATCTGGAAAAGCCTTTTGGAACATACCTGTTTCTTGAAGCAAACTATACTCTTTATTTGCAATTCTATACATTTCCACATCCCCACAATAATAGTCGGAATAATTTGTCCAGAAGTATGTAGTATCAAATTCAGGAGGAAGGCACAGGGTTAATACCCCTAAATAATTTTTCAGGTTAATTTTGTGTTCTATATAATCCAATGGGATTTGATCATTATTACTTTTCACAGTCTGATTATTACAGGAATAAGCTGCAATAAGAATTATCCCTAAAATTAAAATATTGTTTTTCATAAAGGTTTAAGAATGAAAGAATCCAATTACATAATATCCAGCGCTCTTTTCAACGCGTCGTTGAAAAAATACCAATCGTGAAAGCCTTCCATTTCTTCGTAAGTATAATCGTATCCTATTCCCGTCATCTCTTTTGAGAATCGTCTGTTATCCTCCAGAAAAGGATCCTGGGAACCGCAAATGGCAATGAAACGCGGCATGTCAAGGTTTTTATTCCGGCGGGCCACCGTGAGCAGATCATCGTTTTCTCCTAATGCAAGATCGTCCCCGAATACGGAGTGCATATCACGGATAATTTTAGGTCCTGTCTGGCGAATAAATCCCGGTTCATGCTCATGTATTTTCTGATAATCCAGTCCGTCTTTAAGGAAGAGACAGCCTGACGATAAAGCCACTGCACATGAATACAATTCCGGTTTGGTAAGCGCACATTTCAACGCGCCATAACCACCCATCGATCCTCCAATAATGAAAGTATCTTCCCGCTTCCGGGAAATATTAAATACCGATTTCACGATTCCCGGCAATTCCCCGGTCATATAATCATAATAATCAAAACCATATCTCATATTCGCATAAAAACTACGCTGGACATCGGGCATTACAAATACAATATCGTGCCGGGAAGAGAATACCGGCAACATCGTATAATCGATCCAGCTTTCATGATTGCCGGATATACCATGAAGCAAATACGCTACCTTATAAGGCCTGTCCATATCGAATTGATTGGGTATTACAACTGCTATACCCGTGTCTTTTTCCAGACATGTCGAAAACACATTTCCACGTAATATCATTTTTTAAAGTTTTAATTGTAATCCTGATTCCGAAGATTTAAACAGCCTTTTTGGAAATATTTACCTGAAATCTTTCTTTTCAAAGAAATAAATATTTTCACCTTTTTCCGAATATTCGGTATTTTCCGCCTCCACCCTGAAAATGATGTACGGTTTATCCGACTTGTTTTTGGGAGCATCCACCTGCACAAGATAACCGGTTATCGATTGGGCGCCTTCTCCTCCGAATTCTTCCACGGACCGGATTGAATTTATTTTTAAAGGTTCGTCGTCCGCGTAAACATTTACTTGCAAATGATCGGGTTTTACGGATATATCGGTTGTTTTTTCAGCTTTACTCTTATCCAGATATATCTCTTTGGAGCTGGATAAATATTTATGCAAACTCATAGGCCGGAAATAAATAAAGAAACCGGGATAACCACCGTAGTTCCGAAAAACGGTGGTCCCATATAATTCAAGCCTGTCGTAACGTGGATTAATGGTCAGGTCCCTGTCGGCGATGATGTTCCAGCCCCAGTATTCCAATCGCATATCCTCTTCCGGAACCGCGTCCATGCGGGGATATTCTTTAAGCCGCATGGCCATTAATGCCATATAATTCCCTTTTTCGACTTCCACCGAATAATCCCCGTTTTGATCCGTAAATACTTCGTACAAGTTGTCGAAACCGGCACTGCGGAACTGCACCGCGCTGCTGTCTATCGGACGGCCGTTAAAATCGGTCACTTTCCCGGATATGGTAACCGTCTCTTTTTCTGTTGTAATTTCCCGGTTTGAACAACTACTGAAAATAAAGATTAATAATAACGGGGAAAATAATGTAAGATGTTTCATTGATATAATTTTGAGTGCAAAAATAACAAGATGCCGGTAATTGAAAAGGAAAATAGGGGCAATATTTAATACTACAGAAATAGTTAATATTCCTTAAAATTACTCATTCCACCGTGTATAAGAATCATCACCCATGATCAGCAAATCCCCATCTTCGGAAAGCTCATATCCGTATTCCAGGAATATCTCATCATCCATTGCCATTACTCCTTTTTCGGCGGGGTGGTACGTATATATCTTTCCGTCCCCGGTATAATAATAATACAGCAGATGCCAGTCATTGAAAGGTTCTCCTTCGACAAACATCCTTTCGTTAATTTTTCCGTCTTCTCCGAAAGAGATGGCGATTTGGGCCGTTTTCTTTTGATGGGTAAACGTTTTATCATTCATCCATTCGCCGAAAAGCATATCATCGTGCGGTTCCTGCTTGGTATATTTTTCAATTGTTTTTTGTTCTTTTCCGGTTAAATTCCCCGAACAGGAATTAAAGAACAGGACAGCAAGAAAAAAACACGCCATTTTAAAAAAAGTAAGTTTCATAACCTGAAGATTACGGGCCGTTAATATGTATCCAAAAATATAAATAATAGCTTACATTGAAATCATAGTGATAATTAATTTCAAATACCGGTAACAGATTGTGTATATTTGCAATCCGGATTTTAAGAAAGAACTATATGGAAATTAAAAAGTCAGCTATCGTATATTTCAGTGCGACAAATACTACCCAAAAAATAGTGGAGGCCATTGCCGAAGGTACCGGCATGGATAATATTCACAAATTTGACATTACCAAAGGACAGGAACCTGAATTAAATTTTGACAAAGATGATCTGGTGATTTTCGGTTTACCGGTTTACGCGGGCCGTATCCCCGCGATTTCGGTAAATTCCCTTAACAAATTTAAGGGCAACCACACTCCCGCGATCATTGTATGCGTATATGGAAACCGGGATTACGACGATGCCTTATTGGAATTGTATAACGTTGTATCCGGAAACGGATTTTCCATTATCTCGGCGGGAGTGTTTATAGGACAACACTCCATTTTTCCGCGAACTGCCCTGGGCCGTCCTGACCGGGAAGATCTGGATAAAGCCCGGAATTTCGGGAGGGAAAGCGTAAATAAAGTGGCCGAATTTGATAACCCGACACTTTTTCCCAATATAGAGGTAAAAGGTAATTTTCCGTATAAAATACCTAACCCGATACCTTTGGTTCCAAAAGGCGACCGTAAATGTAACGGTTGTGGAAAATGTGTACAGAAATGTCCCGTTCAGGCTATTGACATCAAAACTCCCCGAAGGACTGACAAATCATTATGTATTGCATGCGCGGGATGTATTAAAGTATGTCCGCAAAACGCGAGAAGTTTCCGGGGAATCGTTTATCTAATTGCTTCCCGCAAATTTACGAAAGCTTATGCCATCAGAAAGGAGCCGGAAACGACATTGTAGAGCCAATGAAAAAATATTTTCTCTACGGAGAGAAATAATAAGCCTGGACTCAGGTTTCAATCACTTTAAACCACTCACAGACCAATATCGTCTCATCATTCAGTTCTTTCCCGATTTTTTGCAATAATCCCGAATAATAAGGCTGATGGATCGCTTTCCAGTTTTCCAGACTGCCATCTCCTTCCTCCACGGCAAATTTCTCCGTAACATTACCGAATTGTATATTCCTGATCTTTTCGATCCTGACTAACGCTACTTCTTTACCGGAACTATCCAGTACGGAAAAATAATCTCCGACTTTACTCCGCTTTTTTAAACCGAGAAAATAATATTCCTCTAAGGAAGATGTAGCCGTTTTTTGACCATTGATTACTTTGCCGGCAAGATCATCCTTCTCAGGGTCAGTACCGCCAAAACTTATTTTTGAAATTTCTGTTCCATTAATTTTCAATCTCATTATTTTATGGAAAGCATACTTCGATAACTCCGTGTCCGTCCGTAATAAATGTTAAAAGCCTCTTTCCTTAATCCAGCGTTATCAGCTTATATTTTGTAGTACCCATTCCGAGCTGTTCGGCATAATTGACGATATGGATACCATTGCGGGATTCCATGCGTTCGATGAGATGGATTTTTCCGTGGTCATTGGACGCATATACCTGGTCCACACAGGCTTTATCCAAAGCCACCGGATCGAGGGAAGCCAGGATTCCGATATCGCGCATTTCGGGGTCAGCGGGATTATCTGAACAGTCACAATCCACCGAAAGGTTGTTCATCACACTGATATAAATAATATTATCCCCGGAATAGTCGGCAATAGCTTTCGCGGCTTCAGCCATAGCTTCGAGGAAATCGTTCTGGGCCGGTTCTCCCCATTCTTCCGTACTTTTTCCGGCTGAGTGAATCAGGGTCTTTCCCTTCGAAGAAGCGATGCCGATCGACATATTTTTGAGAGCGCCTCCGAAACCGGCCATACCATGCCCTTTGAAGTGGGACAAATTAATCACAAAGTCATAATTCGGAAAGTGTGAACCTACAATATCACGGGTAAGATGTTTACCGCCCTTAACGGGAAGATCGATTTCTCCTTCTGAATCGAGAATATCCACCGGAGCTAACGCCATGAAACCGTGATCCTCGGCCGCTTTCAGATGCAGTTCGGTAGTCGCGCGGTTTCCACCGTAAGCCGTATTGGCATCGATAATAGTGCCGTTAACCAATCTTACCAGATCCCCGATAAGTTCAGGCTTAAGGTAATTGTTCCCGCCGGGTTCTCCCATGCTCATCTTAACCGCAACTTTACCATGGGCCTCCCGTCCGAGCGCCTCATAAATCTTAATCAGGTTTTGCGGTGTAATTTCTTTGATAAAATAAACGGTAGCTTCACCGCCGCTGACGTTTTCCCGGGATTCATTCGGCATCGCTTTACTCTTGTTTGAATTGCAGGAAGTAGCGACCAGGGCACTTCCAAGCATGACAATAAGCGATAAAATGATCGATTTTTTCATATTTTCCTTTTTAAATGTTATGATATTATTTTAATAGCGGAAGTAACTCTTCCTCATATATTTTCCGGCTTATGATCCGGTAATGGGGAGCATAAGCGTCGTTATAAGCTTTGCTGTGATGACCTACATAGATACCTTCCTGCAGCTTTTTATTGATCTCCTCCAGGTCTGCTTCATAATCCGGTAACGATAGGTCCATCGATCTGATGACGGCTTCAATCCGGGACCATTCTTTTTTCCATTCATCCATAGAAACTTTCTCCGCTTCGTTAGCGCTTCTTATCAACGCATCCAACAGGAGTTTCGCAGGAATAAGCCCGTTTTTAACGACCGACAGATTTACCCGGTAGAAATTGTGTTGCCATCCGGCCGGTTCAGCGGTTTCCCCCGTTATTTCCTGATAAGCATCCAGTTCCCGACGGAGATAACGACCCGCGGCAGCCGTATCCTGAATAAGATGTCCGGGCCCGAACCTGTCCTGAAAGAAGTTTTTATAAATGTCCTTGAGTGTCGATTCCGGATATTTTTCCATTTGATTTCGTACTGCCTCGCGTACCTGTTTTTCAAAATCATCATTACCTGCGGCCAACAGATTCGGAGTGATCGCCATCAAAAATAAAATACAAAAAAACAGTCTCATATTCAGCATTATATAATCATAGAATTTCATGGTTAAATTATGGCCTATCCCATCATGAATACAGGCCCATAATCTTTGTCGCTGTAAAACTAATAATAATTATAATTAAAAGACATTATTCCATATTTTTTTAATAAATCTGATTAATACTTTAAAATATTTTTCCTGTATTACATGGGGACTCAATGTTATCCGATCCGATATTCGGATACGGAGGTTTTATTCCGATAATGATTATCTTTGCAGCAGTAATTCATTAGAGTTTTATTATGAAATGGCAACTCTGTATTTAGCTATCCTGCCTGAGGCATGCCGGGGAACCTCTCTCCGGTACTGATCGGTGTGCCTATTCCTTTACAGAGTAATCAATCTATTTATTAACGATTCATGCCGCACTTATCACAGTGCCGCATCATATGCCTTTTATTAAAATGAATTATACATATAAAAAAATCTGGCTTATCAACCTGCCCATCATGGTGAGCCTGTTAATGGAACAATTAATCAACCTGACGGATTCTGTTTTCCTGGGACACGTCAGTCAAACCGATCTGGGGGCATCGGCTTTGGCCACGATGTATTATACCGCCGTTTATATGCTCGGTTTCGGGTTCAGCCTCGGCGCCCAGGTTGTGATCGCGAGGCGTAACGGTGAAGGAAAGCTTACGGACATTGGTAAAGTATTCTATCAGGCCCTTATTTTTTTATCGTTTTTCGCCGTTGTCGTTTTCCTGTTGTCCAAATTATTTTCACCCGCATTATTACGGTTGTTTATTTCCTCGGATAATGTTTACCGGTCTGCGATGCGATATATCGAATGGAGGGACTACAGTTATCTTTTTGCCTTTCCGTTGCTGGCTATCCGGGCTTTTTTTATCGGGACGACCAATACGAAAGTGCTTACGGTCAATTCAATCATTATGGTCATTTGTAATATCCTTTTCAATTATTTACTGATCTTCGGAAAAGGCGGATTTCCCCGGCTGGGGATCAGCGGAGCCGCAATCGGATCATCGCTGGCCGGACTGGCAGGCCTGGTGTTCCTGATCATCTATATGTGGCTGCAGGTAGACAAAAAAAGATACGGATTACGGTTTATATTCGACTTCAGGTTGTCGCTCCGTCTTTTAAGCATATCCGTCTGGACGATGATCAGGTCGTTTTTTTCCATCGCGCCGTGGTTTCTCTTTTTCGTCGTGATCGAACATTTAGGGGAACTCGAATTGGCAGCCGCCAATATCGTAAGAAGTATCTCCATGATTTTTTTTGTGATCGTCAACTCATTTGCCACAACCACGATCTCATTAGTCAGTA
Source organism: uncultured Bacteroidales bacterium (assembly GCA_937949745.1). Taxonomy (GTDB): domain Bacteria; phylum Bacteroidota; class Bacteroidia; order Bacteroidales; family WCHB1-69; genus JAGVVH01. The sequence continues at coordinate 45,228 of CALECM010000105.1, forward strand.
CCCTGATCGGCGCCGGGCAGCCTGAAAAAGTGATGCCGGCATGCCGCAGGGTTATCAGGCTCAATTACGCCATCGGCATCCCGCTGATATTGCTGGCATTGATTTTTTCGGAAAATATTCTACGGCTGTTCACACCTGATCCGGAGGTTATCCGGACGGCATTTTATCCTTTCTGCGTCATGCTGTCCACCTTCATTCTTTCCGTTCCGGCATACATCTATTGTAATACGGTGATCGGAACCGGAAACACTAAAACAGCCTTTATCTTCCAGATGATCAATATTGTGGTTTATCTGATTTATCTTTCCATCCTGTCCCGGATTTCTCAGATTCCGCTCGCGGTATACTGGACAGCGGAACAACTTTACGTTATGGTATTGCTTATTCTTTCCCTGCTATATCTGAAGCGGAACAAATGGCAAAATAAGAATTTATGATTATTGGAATAAGATGCTGAGCGAAGCGAAGGATGAAAACACGAGGAAGCCATAATTCATTGATTCAACAGTTTCGGCAATGGATGACAAATTTATGTATCTTAATATCCAAAACAATAGTTTAAGAATATTCCATACTTTTTTCCTTGATGAAAAAAGTATCAAAAAAATCAAGGCAAAAGAATGCTCCCCTCTCTGCAAAATCTCTAACCAGCCCGGAAAGGCAGACGCAAAAAGAAGGCCCGCACATCTTCCGGAAAATCTTCTTTTTGCTATATGCTCACTCACGTTCGCATCCTTTCCGTCCTGTAAGAATTTTGCATTCACACGCTGCGGCCTCTCCTTTTGCCTTCCTCACGCATTAACTGTTGAAAAATATAGAACTCGACTTCCCCGATGCTGAAGTGGTCACTTTAAATTTTAATGCGTGAAAAATGAAGGTTCTTTGGCGTAAAAAACTGCAAACTGTTTAAGGAGCATCAGCGACAAGTTTTTGCAGTTTAGCCAAAGGTTCTTAGATTTTGATAATATGAAGCCGACCAGCTCAGGGAGCGGGTGTTATCTCCCTCATTATACTTTTAGATCCTTCGCTTCCGCTCAGGATGACAATATGAGAAGATCTCATCTCCGTTGATTGAATCCACTTAAAAGTAGGTCAGGAACTCCAGGTATGATATAAAATCAGAGAGGGGAAATCCAAAAAAACTCTATCTTTGTTGGGAATAAATTTTCTAACCAGAAATTTACTACTATCCAAATTATGAAAAAGACCATATTCCTTTTGTTGTTATCGATATTTTTTCTGGAAGGATGCAAAAAGAAGGAAAATACGGATAAAGAACCGTTAGGATATGATTATTATGTAGCTATAGACGGACATGACCAAAATCCAGGCACTTTTGAAAAACCTTTCAGAACCATCCAAAAAGCCGTGCAACAGGCAGAACCCGGCAATATTATTTGTATCATGGAAGGAAAATACCCGGAAAAGATTGCCATCACGAATTCCGGCACACCTGAAAAATATATTACGCTGCGTTCCTATCCGGACGACGAGGTGATCATCGACGGAACCGGCATAGAACTTCTTATACCCGACCAGGCGCTGATCCGTTTTGAAGATGCACACTATTTTAAAATCGAAGGGATCACCATCCGGAATTCAAAGTCCTGCGGAATTTACGGAAAGAACGGATCTTCCAATATCGTCATTGAGAAGTGTACCGTAAAAAATTGTATCGCCCCGGGAATTTGTTTCGGCGCCGACTTTATCGGGACTGAAAACATAAAAGTACTACGCAATTGGGTGGATAACTGCTCGCAATACAGTCGTGAAGCGATATCCTTACGTACAGTGGATAAATTTGAAATAGCATACAATAAAGTAACCAATGTGTTGAAAGAAAGTATCGATGTAAAATCAGGATGCAGGAACGGTTCCATCCACCACAACGAAATCGTGAACTCAGGGCTGAGCGCGGCCATTTACCTGGACGCGGGATATGCAGATAAGCCCGTTAATGACGGACAATATAATATCCATGTTTACCAGAATAAGATTGTTAATCCTTTTACCATAGGCATATCTATTGCTTCGGAAATGGGTAATGTCTGCCGCGATATCCACGTCTACAATAACCTCATCTACGACCTGAATAAAGGACAGGGCTCCGGTATTAAGGTGGCTGACCACACGGATGACAACAGTACGCACATAGGACACCTGGAAGACATTTATATCTATAATAATACGGTGTATGGCCGGGCACAACAAGGTATTTATGTGAATATGCCGTCTATCAAAAATATTGTGATCCGTAATAACATTTCAGTCAATAACTGGATCCCCATTAAGATCAAAGAAGGTGTCGGGATCGATGTGTCGGAGGTAATTATTGAAAACAACCTCAGTTACGGTTCCTTGCAAACCGGTGATTTCGGAATTAATCCAGTCCTGGAAGATCCCCAATTCGTAAATATTAACGAAGGTAATTTCGAGTTGAAAAGAACTTCGCCGGCTATCGACAGGGGAATCGCAAACGGAGCACCGCGTATAGACTTTAAAGGAACTCCCCGTCCGCAGGGAAACGGATATGACATCGGCGCTTTCGAATATGTAAATTAAAAGGCCTTTTCCTGTTTTCAGAATTTTCTGAACCAATTCCAATATTACCCGATAAAAAAACTATTTTGGACAACTCCATCCGGAATAGTCATTGTATTTTTGTAGTACAATGAATTATGAAATCTATAACAGCGATTATTGCCAGAGTTGCGGTATGCCTCTCCGGTTCGATGTGGAAGAATACCTGGGAACCAATGCAGATCATACCCCGAGCCATGAATATTGCTACTATTGCCTGAAAGACGGGAAATACGTAGTGGATATTCCCATGGAAGAAATGGTTGATATTTGGGTGAAATATACCGGCAAGTATAATGAATATGCCGGGACTAAATATACCCCGTCGGAATTACGGACTTTATTGAATAAAAGACTCCCCACTTTAAAACGCTGGAAGCAAAAGCTCACTACGCGTAATGTTCATCAGGAAGCGGTAAGAAAGATCAAAAATTATATCAGTCAAAACCTTTTCTCCCCGATCAATCCTCTCCATTTGTGCGAAACCGCACATCTTTCCCTTTATCATTTCCGTAAAATCTTCAAGGATATTACCGGAGAAAATATCGGAAGTTATATCCAGCGGCTGCGGCTGGAATATGTGGCTCATCATCTTTTATTCACTTCCCTGTCAATAATTGATATCCTGAAACAGACCAATTACCAGACAAAACACAGTCTATCCAAAGCTTTCAAAAATCATTTCGGTCTTTCCATGACGGATTACCGGAAACGTTATCAATATTATTCAAAAACAAACGAGCCATGGTCTTACCTCCCTCTGACTATTCCTCAGGTAAGGCGTTTGCCTGCCTTCAGGGCGCTTTGTTATCCGGTAGAAAATGCCTATCTCAATAAAGACCACTACCGGGCAGTGTGGCACAAAATCGTCCGTTACCGGGAAAAATACGGAAACCACGACGAAAAACCACAATATATAAGTATCAGTATGGATAATCCGCTGATCACCCCACCGGAAAAATGCCGCTTTTATTTAGGGACTTTAACAGAAGGAGAATCCGGAGTTAAAGGCGGATTCAGTGAAATAGAAATTCCGGGAGGATTATTTGCGGTTTTCAGGCACAGCGGAAACTATTCTTTCCTGCCTGAATTGTACCGGTATATCCATCAGCAGTGGCTTCCCCAAAGTAATTATATGCGACGGTCACCCATGAGTTTCGAACATTACATGAACAATCCGAAAAACACAGAACCGGCAGCATTACTTACGGAGATATATATTCCCGTTGATAAAAAATACTAAAACCGAGATTATGATAGAATTACCAGAAGCCCTGACATTAGCCAGGCAGTCAAACGAAATACTCGCCGGTAAAAAAGTCGTTCATGTCTTTAATGCCACCAAATTACACCGGTTTACTTTTTTTCATGATGATCCGTTGGAATATGATACGCAACTCAGGGGAAAGACCATCGAATCGGCGAAAGGATACGGTATATTTGTCGATCTTGTTTTTACCGGAGGAACAATATTAAGTATTGGCGACGGTACTAATATGAAATATGGAAATCCGGGCGATACAATCCCGGCTCATTATCAGTTACTGATTACTTTTGAAGATGAATCTTTTCTGGTATTCACGGTTGCTATGTACGGTTCCATCGGTGTATACCCCGACGGAATCATCGAAGAAAAATACCACACGTTGAGCGCCTCCGGTATCTCTCCGCTGAGCGGGAACTATACTGAAGAAATTTTTCGAAAACTCTTTACCGGAACCAAAAAAGATCTGTCGGCCAAAGCATTGCTCGCCACCGAACAGCGTATCCCCGGTGTCGGGAACGGCGTATTGCAGGATATTCTGTTCAATGCCCGGATCCATCCTAAACGGAAAATATCCACTTTTTCCGAAAAGGACAGATCGGTGCTTTTCCGTTCTTTAAAAACTACCTTACAGGAAATGACCGATCTAAACGGACGGGATACCCAGAAAGATCTCTTAGGTAATAACGGGGTTTATAAAACTATTTTATCCGCCAAAACCTGGAAAAATCCCTGCCCTGTTTGCGGAGGCGAAATCGTGAAAGAAAATTTCCTTGGCGGGACCATTTATTACTGTCCGGCCTGCCAGTTATAAACTTATCCTTATCATAAAAACAAAATATGGCAAAATTAACAGATATTATGTTATTACAACAGCCGGCACAGCCGGCCCTTATTCTTGAAAAGCGTGGGAGTATCAACAATTTCAGCCGACTGATCGGCGAAGGCTTTCAGAGGATAGGCTCTTATATGGAAGAACTCGGAGAACTTCCGACGGATATTCCCAGTGTGGAGTACCCGGCTTACGAGGAAATGACTGATGATAATATCGGATTGATCATAACATTTTACACTCTCCGATCTCTTCCGGGAAAAGGCGACATCCGGTCCGTAACCATTCCAGCAAGGAAGATGATCGCCTGTCTTCATCAGGGCAGTTACGACGCTTTGGCTCACCTATACCGGGAAATGGCCGAATGGATCCGGCAAAAGGGATATGAACCTACCGGCACCAGTATCGAACACTATTACACCGGTCCGGAAACCCCCGAAGCGGAACAGATCACCCGTATCGTAATGCCGCTAAAATAGAAATTCCGTATCGGAAAACCATATCCGGGAAAAAAGAAATAAGCATTATTTTAAGGTGCTATTTTAAAATATGGTGAATTGATCGTTTCTCAGACTTTTAACCGGGCGTTCTTTAATGATGTCATCTTCCGATACATGTCCTATGAGCAGTGGTGAAGCCGGATCATGTTTTCCCATATTGGATTTAGCGGTGAGATAATTTCCCTTGATAGCATAACAATAGACACATCCGTTGAGGCAACTTTCGTAAGTTCCGATATCGATGCTTTCAATGCAATTACAAATATCCCGTTGATTCTTGTCTTTTTTCGCAGAAATATTATATCCGGTAATCCGCTCAATCAGTTTTTTATCCACGCACAAACCGCCCGGTATTCCGAGATGAGTTAAATCCACTTTTATCGTACAGGTATCCAGTTCTATCGGATATTTATCAATGGTTGACTTAAAAGAAACAGCCATCTCCTCGATTTCATCTGTCTCTAACGGATTGATATCCAGACGTACAACTGTAGACTTAATATGACGGTAATGGTCGATAAATCCCAGCATGCACTTTTCCGTATGGTCTTTCAAACCTTCCGCTATTTCTGCGAAGGCTTCCCGGTGAAAAACCACATCATACTTTTTGTTGGTCAGTATAGGGTCGTAGCGCCAGATCACTTTTTCCTTACCTATCTTGTCGGAAAGACATTTAAATATCCCGATTCTTTCTTTCACTGAAGGCAGGTTATTTTCGATATCCCGTCCATAAGGATTTAACGTAAACTGGAAATAATAATGATAATCCCTTAACATATCCAGCTTATCCAGTATCGGAACCGGATTTTTAGTCCAGAAAACAATACAATCCACAACATCAGGTTTCAGGCTGATTTTACTGATCATTTTAGGATTGTAGGGATTAGGGACCAATACATACTGTTCTTTAATCCTGTTGAAAAACCACTTTGAATAAAAAGCCGGAATATCCGTCCTGCGGCTGGCACTGATTATCATATCATAAAATTAATTTCAAATATAACAAATCCTTCCATATCAGGTTTACCCGGATTAACATTAGGTATTATAAGACCGGAAATCCGCAATATAAAACCGTCTGATGAAATTGTACAGGCTTTCGGAATGCTGCCGATTCTACTTTGTCGAAAATTAACCAGCCTCCTATCAAGAATTCTTCAATATCAAAGTATTGATGAAATTTTTCCCTGGGTTGTTGCATACATTGGATATCCTCATTATTGTCCCGGAATATAATTAATCATCCAGTGGATACCAAATTTATCCGTAATCATGGCATACAATTCCGCCCAAAACGTTTTTTGAAGCGGCATGGTTACATTTCCTTCTTCCGAGAGTTTTTCGAATAAATATTTTGCTTCCTCTTCACTTTCAGCATTCAGGGTAAGAGAAACATTATCTCCAAATGTTATCTTCCGGTTTACAGGCGAATCCGATCCCATTATATAGACTTTTTCGCTTACAGGCAAAAGTGTATGGAGGATTTTGTTCATATCGGCCGGAGGAATATTGGCTTTTTCCGCATCGGGTAAATCTTTATACCTGGATATGAATCTTCTTTTCACATTAAATACGAATTCATAGAAAGTAAAGGCTTCTTCGCAATTACCATCAAAAATCAAATAGGGCTCTATATTTTTCATTATTCCTCTTCCTTTTGTTATTAAACATATTAAGACTGCATACCTTTCATATCCATAAAGAATATTTCCCACAGATGCGCATCGGGATCTTCGAAACGTATGCCGTACATTTCTGAAGGTTCGGTGAATTTATCGACAATTTTCCCTCCTGCTTTTTCTATTTTATCAGCCTGATTATTTACCTCTTCCTTGCTATCGGCTGATAAAGCCACAATTACTTTGGGTGATTCCTCCGCATTCCCAATGGGCTTCTTTGTAAATGATTGGAAAAACTCTGCAGCAAGTAACATGACTGATGCTTTATCATTTACTATCATCATGGTGGCCTTCTCGTCGGTAAAATCCCGGTTAAACTCAAATCCGATTTTGGTATAAAACTCTACCGAACGTGCAAGATTTTTAACCGGGAGATTAATAAATACTTCTCTGCTCATAATTAAATAATTTTCGTTTATTCATATAGAACAGGCAGCAGCGTATATTAGTTTTCTATAAAATAATATTTATTGATTGCAGGAAGTTTGTATCCAACGGATTACTTATTGGATTGATAATGATGTTTAAAATTTAAAATCAATGACATTGTCAATTTTTCGGTTGTGAGAAAGCTCATAGAATATTAACTTTGCCATTGAAATATTTCACCTCACAAATAGGTGTACGGAAAAATAAATGTAGTTTTTAAAAGGTTATCAGGAAAATTATCGAACAGTGGCTTTCCGGATGAGACAGCGACCGTATGTGATTCCGTAACGATTAAAATAAAATGTATGGAAACTGAAAGAGAGATATTTTATAAGGCATTAATGGAAAGGGACAGTTCTTTTGAAGGAGTGTTTATAGTCGCAGTAAAAACGACCGGAATATTCTGTCGTCCCACCTGTCCGGCAAAGCCCAAACCGGAAAATATCGAGTTTTTCCGTTCAACACAGGATGCTATGGAGAATGGTTACAGACCGTGCAAAATTTGCAAACCTTTGGAGAAACTAGGAAATCCTCCTGACGGTATCAAGCAGTTATTGAAGTATCTGGAAGAAAATCCTTCGATTAAAATTACGGATACCAAACTAAAGGAAATGGGACTTGAACCCAATCAGGTTCGCAGATGGTTTCTGAAAAACTATAAGCAAACTTTCCATACCTACCAGAGAATGTATCGGGCTAATACTGCCTTTCAGCGGATACAATCCGAACAAAATATAACGAATGTAGCATACGATTCGGGGTACGATTCCTTAAGCGGATTCGGAAATATGTTCAAAACCGTCATAGGATCTTCTCCGCAGAATAGTAAAAACAAACGTATTGTCAATGTTACCTATATCGAAACAGACCTGGGATTGATGGTAGCAGCCGCGACCGAAAAAGGAATCTGTATGTTTGAGTTTTCAGATTACAAATTGATTGATTTAGAATTCCGGCAACTGAGTGAGGAGTTTAAAGCCCCGCTCGTTCAGGGTGAAAATCCTCACTTTGATACACTCAGGAAGCAGTTAGAGGAGTACTTTAATGGGGAACGGAAAAATTTTGACATTCCATTGGATTTAGCCGGTACGAAATTTCAAAAAAAGGTATGGCTGTCTTTAGTGCAAATTCCTTATGGCTCGACAACCACCTACGCAAAACAAGCTGAACTTTTAGGCAAACCCACTGCCGTAAGGGCTGTGGCCAATGCCAATGGAAAAAATAAAATCTCCATAATCCTGCCTTGCCACAGGGTTATCGGTACTGACGGAACACTTACGGGTTATGGCGGTGGGATATGGAGAAAAAAGAAATTGTTGGAATTTGAGAAAGAAAATATGAGGACCATATAAAGCCAGCATGCTATTTACCATTACTTATTAAGTTTACTTAAATTTTGTCTATTTTCGGAAGTCTTTTGTTATATTTGTAAAAAAGAAAATAAGATGAATATACTCTTAATTAATGGAAGCCCCCACAGCAAAGGGAATACTTTTACCGCTTTGTCAGAAGTAGCGGAGACGCTGGAAAAAGAAAACATCCAAACCGAGATTTTCCATATCGGCAACAAGGCGGTACAAGGTTGTATCGCCTGCTACAAATGCTTTGAACTGGGAAGATGTATATTCCAGGACGAACCCTATAACAATTTAAGGGAAAGCCTGCGGAAAGCGGACGGAATCATCATCGGTACTCCGGTTTATTATGCCGGACCAAACGGATCGTTATGCGCTCTCCTGGACCGGATATTTTATTCCTGCGGTGATTTATTACAGTATAAGCCGGGAGCATCGGTAGCGGTATGCCGGAGAGGCGGCGCGAGTGCTGCTTTCGACAGGCTGAACAAATATTTTACCATTTCCAATATGCCGGTGGTGGCTTCCCAATACTGGAACAGTGTCCACGGCCTTATGCCGGGCGAAGCGTCACAGGATGCGGAAGGTTTGCAAACCATGCGGACTTTGGGAAGGAATATGGCCTGGATGTTAAGGAACCTGCACTCCGGAACAGCGCCACGTCCCGAACCGGAAATCCGGCAATCCACCAATTTCATCCGGTAATATAGTATCCAAATCCATATCAGATGTATATTGAGTATCCTGCAGATATACGGTTGCAGCATCTTATAGACACCTACTGGGTAAGCGACGGCTTCCTGAAAGATCCGGTTTCACAACGGATTCTGCCCGATGGTTGTGTGGATATCATTTTTAACTTCTCAGGCGATCAAACAAACGGAAAAGTTGTCCCGGAAGAGCCCCGAATAATAGGCACTATGACCACTGTCCTTCAGATCCATCATCAGCCGGGACAGGTCCAGATGATGGGTATTCGTTTCCGTCCCGGCGGAATTACCGCTTTTACCCGGATGCCGGTGGACGAAATTACCGATAAGCGTATTCCGTTGGATTTTGCGGATACCCTTTTCGATTCATATTTCTATGATTCTCTTCCTGATAAAGATTTAACCCGGCGATTACACCACATCGACCGTTATCTGACAGCAAAGTTGGGTCAATGTTTTATACCGGACAACCGGATTTTGCATGCCGCTTCACTGGTAAAGAACAGCCACGGGTCAATGTCTATGCGGAAATTAGCGCAAGAAGCGTGCCTGAGCGAAAGACAATTTGAACGCAAGTTTAAATCCGCCGTCGGTATCACACCCAAATATTTCAGTAAGGTTGTCCGGTTCCAATATGCCCGTCACTTCCTGAAGTCACATCCCCAAGCGCCGTTCGACACCGTGGCCTCCTGTTGCGGATATCACGACCGTTCCCACCTTCATAAAGATTTCTGTCAATTAGGCCAATTCACTCCTTCGGAATTACTTCCCTGACCAGTTTTTCGCTGTAAGAAAATCATTTTTTTCTAAATCATAAGAATGTCCATTTTTTACAATTTTTTCTCTGCGGGGGATTTTATTTTTGTACTCCTTATTTAGATAAGGTAAACTCAATAATGAAGGGTAAAATTAAGAAATATTAACACCTAAAAAGAAAATATGGACACTTTATCATTAATCAAAAAGGCAGAAAAACATTTGCAAACCTTATGTTCGGAAATACCGGAACGCCGGGTAGGCGGTCCGGGCAATCTTAGAGCTACCGCCTATGTAAAGGAATACTTTAGTCATGCCGGCTGGAAAGTGGAAGAAACCCCGCTTTCCGTGATGGACTGGAAAGGAGACGGAGCAAAATTAACCTGTGGTACGCAAACATTCGAAGTATTTTCTTCCCATTATTCTTTGGGATTCTTGGGTGAAGGCGAACTGGTGGCTGTAGATACACCGGAGAAACTGGAAAAAAGCGATATCACCGGTAAATTAGTATTGCTTCACGGAGCCATCGCTTCCGAACAGATCATGCCTAAGAATTTCATCTTTTATAATCCCGAAGAACACTGTAAAATCATAGCTTTACTTGAAAAAGGTAAACCCAAAGCGATCATATGCGCCACGGGGCACAACCCGGCGGCTGCAGGCGGCGTATATCCGTTCCCGCTCTTTGAAGACGGCGATTTCGACATTCCGTCGGTTTATATGAAAGATACTGAAGGAGAAAAATTACTCGGATGCGTAGGACAAACTATTTCGCTGGAATCAAAAGCATCACGGATACCGGCAATCGCTTTTAACGAGATCGCCAGGAAAGAAGGAACTTCTCCGAAACGTATCGCCGTTACGGCGCATATCGATGCGAAAATTGGAACTCCAGGTGCCATCGATAACGCTACCGGAGTAACGGTATTATTGCTGCTGGCCGACCTGCTGAAAGATTATGCGGGAAAATATCCCGTGGAACTGATTGCTTTTAACGGGGAAGATTATTACGCCGTACCCGGACAAATGAAATATATTCAACAAAATATGCATAATTTTGATAAAATACTGCTGAATATTAACATTGACGGTGCAGGATACAAAGACGGGCCTTCCTGTTTCTCCAGTTTTCAACTTCCCGAAGATATAGACAAGAGCGTGAAACAGGTAATTGAAGAATATCCGGACATTGTGGAAGGATTACCATGGTATCAGGGAGATCACAGTATTTTCCTGCAAAACGGATGCCCGGCGATCGCGGTAAGTTCGGACTGGTTTATCCGGAATATGGAAAACCAGGAGATTACCCATACCCCGAAAGATAACCTGGAAATCGTGAACTATAAACGGGTAGCGGAATGCGCGCTCGGCATCAAAACTCTTATTGATTACCTTAATGAAAATTAAGGCTCAAATATCCGCTATCATCGTTATTGGCAATCCATATCTACTATGATATATAAAACTGATAAATGCTTTAAGTCATATGAATACTTTTTGTCATTCTGAGTGTAACGAAGAATCTACCAATACAATATAGATCCTTCACTACGTTCAGGATGACGAAAGGTATGTTTTCATATTTTAATGGAAAAATAAAAGTCGGATTTTTACACGGTTCATATTCCGGAATAGACTACTTTTGCTTTAATCTAAAATCATGAAATATGAATAATCACATGGAATATGTTTCATTATCACCTAATGTAGGGGTAACGGACGTGAACGAAACCGTAAAGTTCTATACTGAAATACTCGGATTCAATCTTGTATTAAGCAATCCCGAAAGCGGGAAACTGGAATGGGCGATGGTTGCCAACGGTAATGCCGTGATTATGTTCCAGGAGATAGAAAGCCTAAGGAACGAATATCCGGCTTTGAAAGAACGTGCTCCAATGGGCACCCTCACTTTCTATGTGAAAATTAAAAACATGAAACCGTTATATGAAAAACTGAAAGATACCGCCTTTATAGCCAATGGTATCCATCAAACATTTTACGGTGCCGACGAATTTGCTGTTTTCGACAATAACGGTTATATTTTAACCATAACCGAAGATAAGGAATAAGATAATCTTACGGAGGATCAGAATTTACCGTCCGTCGAACTATTGAAAGAGTATTTAGAGATGTTAAATTCTTTATCTTTGTGATTCGATACAGGAAAATACCGCACAACAATTATCGGAAAAAGTTGTTTTAAATAAAAAAATTATGGAAGATCAAAAAATTTGTCAAAGCTGTGGTATGCCGATGAATGCCGAGGAAGATTTCGGCACCAATCAAGACCAGACCATCAATGAAGAATATTGTAATTATTGTTTTAAAAACGGAGGTTTCGCCCATAATATCACCATGGAGGAAATGATCGAACACAACCTTCATTATCTGGATGTATATAACCGGGACGCGGAACAAAAAGTAACCGAAGAGGAAGCCAGGGAACAAATGAGGGAATATTTTCCTACCCTGAAAAGGTGGCATAAAACTAAATCATGAAATTTAAGGATTTATCCGTTACCTTCCATACGGATAAAATAACCGAATGCGTGGATTATTATATAAAATATTTCCACGCTAAAATGGTTTTCGACGCCGGATGGTACGTGACGGTCAGACTGGAAAGTGATAAAAATTCCCCAATATTTATCTCTTTCCAGTCTTCTGAAAAAATAACAAGGAATAACTTTACCGGCGGCGTGACCCTTAATTTATTGACCGGGGACGTGGACGAATATTATCGTGAATTGAAAAAAAGCGGAATTCTCTTTTTGGAAGAGATTACGGACCATACTTGGGGAGACCGCGCCTTCAGCGTACAGGATCCCATCGGTAATATCGTATATATTTACTCCGAAAGGGAAATGGGTGACGAATATAAACCGGCGATAAAAGAATAGAAGAATCCGGAAAAATAGACGGAATATTCATGGGAAACCGGTAGTATCTGATATTCGGTTATACTCCACTTAAAAATCTGACATTATATAAAAATAACAGCGAATTGTAATGAATATCACTTTACGGCCCTGGTCTAAGAATGACCTGGATATCCTGATTGAATACGCCAATAATCCTCATATCGCACAAAACCTGAGAGACGGATTTCCTCATCCTTATACCCGTCAGGACGGAAAAACCTTTATCTCTTCGGTTTGTACCGAAAATCCCACGAAAGTATTCGCCATCACCATTGACAACAACCATCCTATAGGCTCCATCGGAGTATTTCCGCAAACCGATATCCACCGGAAAAATGCCGAAATAGGTTATTGGCTCGCCGAACCTTTTTGGGGAAAAGGAATTATGGCGGAGGCGGTCAGGCAAATGGTCGATTACGGATTCCGCACTTTCGATATAAACCGCATTTTTGCCAGTCCTTTCGGAAATAACAAAGCTTCCCAACGGGTTTTGGAAAAATCAGGTTTTACATTGGAAGCCCGACTTGAGAAAACATTATACAAAGACGGTAAATTCCTGGACGAATATATTTACGGTATCAGAAGGAATGAAGGAAAAGTTACAAAAATCCTGCCCGTCGTAGAAAAGATAAACATCGTGATCGATTGCCGGAACGCCGGAACCATGGCTGAGTTCTACAGCAAATTGCTGAATTGGGACTGGACACATCCCCGTGGCAACGGATGGGCCGCGATCACATCACCCGTCACAGGCATGGTCATCGCATTCCAGGAAGTAGAGCATTATCGTGCGCCCGTCTGGCCGTGGAAACCTGAAAAGCAAGGACAAATGCTCCACCTTGATTTCTATGTGGATGATCTTGAAAAAGCCGTGGCTTTTGCTTTGGAATGTGGCGCCGTACCAGCCACCGAGCAATATTTTACCACTTCCCGTACCCTTTTTGATCCCGAAGGACACCCTTTCTGCCTAGATACCGATGAACCGGAATAAAAGTAAATAATGGTAGCCGATATTGAACAAAAAGCATCAAAGGATACTTTTTCTCCAATCCTACCCACTCGTGGCGAAGCGATAATTTATTTATTAGCAACACATTAGGCAATTCAAAAATTATATGTATCTTTGCAATATGTTTAAAACCACACATAAATCGGATTTGGTAAGGTAAACAATCTGTATTTCTGACACAGATTGTACATTCGTTCACTCCCGGATAAATCCCCGGGAGCAGTTTCTATATTAATTTAGTTTTTTAATCCGCATACAATGATGAAAGCCATTGTTATACTTTCCGTGTATGCAAAATATATTAAGACAATGAGTAACGAAAATAAAACCATTCACGAATTCGATTTTAATTTAATCTGTGAATTTTTTTCCAACATGGAACGACAAGGCCCCGGAAGCCCGGAGGTAACACTTAAAGCATTGAGTTTCATCGATAACCTTACCGACAGATCCCGTATCGCCGATCTCGGTTGCGGTACGGGCGGTCAGACAATAGTTCTGGCCCGGCACGCGCCGGGAGAGATTACCGGACTTGACCTGTTTCCCGGGTTTATCGATATCTTAAATCATAATGCAGAACGGCTTGACCTGAACGGCAGAGTAAAAGGGATTGTCGGATCAATGGATAACCTTCCTTTTCAGTATGGGGAATTAGACCTGATCTGGTCGGAAGGAGCCATTTACAACATCGGGTTTGAAAGGGGACTCAATGAGTGGCGTAAATACCTGAAAACAGGAGGTTATATTGCCGTTTCCGAGAGTTCCTGGTTTACAGACGAAAGACCCGCAGAGATTCACAATTTCTGGATGGATGCTTATGCTGAAATGGATACGATCCCCAATCAGGTGGCCAAGATACACAAAGCGGGGTATCTTCCCGTCGCCGCTTTTATTCTCCCTGAAAACTGCTGGACCGATCATTATTTTACTCCAAAAAAGACCGTTCAGGAGATCTTTCTCAAGAAATATGCAGGAAACAAATCAGCGGAGGAATTCAGCAGGCTTCAATTCTACGAAGAAGAATTATACCACAAGTATAAAGAATTTTACGGCTATACATTTTTCATCGCAAAAAAGACCACACCATGATCAATCTGCATAATTACGGTTGGAACGATCAGTTAAGCCAACTTAAAAAAGTATCAACTTATAATACTCTTACACATGGTCGTATAGCTGTCGTGCACCGCACATGCTATGAGGTTATTTCCGAAGACGGATTGTTTCTCTGTGAATTAACGGGAAACATGATATATGGAAAATCTGATTTTGAATTACCCTGTACCGGCGATTGGGTCATTTTTCAACCTCTGGAGGAAAATAAAGGGATCATAGTGGATATGTTACCCCGCGAACGGACATTGTATCGTAAGAAAAGCGGAACGGTGGCCGATAAACAGGCCATCGCTTCGTATGTGGATAAAGCATTTATCGTACAAAGCCTTGACGATAATTTCAATGTTCGCAGAGCGGAACGTTTCATGATTCAGATACGGGAAGAAAGAATCCATCCCATATTGGTACTCAATAAAGCCGATCTGGACTTCGACAGGCAAAAAATCGAAGAAGAGATCCGGCACATTACCTGTCGAATGCCCGTATTTTTTACGAGTATTCATCATCCTGAAACCATTCTTCCGTTAAAGGAATATATATCGGAAGGCGAAACAGTTGTATTCGCCGGTTCTTCGGGAGTGGGAAAAAGTTCTCTGGTGAACGCGCTTTGTGAAAAGCCGGTATTGCTGACGTCCGGAATAAGCCTTTCCACAGGAAAAGGACGGCACACTTCCACCCGCCGGGAAATGGTATTGATGGAAGGATCGGGACTCTTAATCGATACTCCGGGAGTGCGGGAATTCGGACTGGCTATCGAGAATCCTGATTCACTGGCGGAAGTACTGGATATTTCCGACTATGAAAAATCGTGCCGTTTCAAGGATTGCGGACATGTCAACGAACCCGGCTGTGCCGTTTTGGAAGCGGTAAGCAACGGCACACTGGATCCTAAGGTTTATGAAAGTTATCTGAAACTTCGACGCGAAGTTTGGCATTTCTCCACTTCGGAACATGAAAAACGTAAAAAGGAGAAATCTTTGTCAAAACTTGTAGATGAAGTAAAGAAACGTAAGCCAAATTTCTGATATTAACTAACCAGTGCGGGTATTAAGCCCGCACTTTTATTTTTTACATATCGAAAAACGATTGTCCTATTATTAGCTTTCTCTTTCTGACGGTCATGGAATAAACGGACTCTTGTTCCCGGAATAGGTAATGGTTAACTTGTGCATTGCCCTGGTAATCGCTACATACAACATATTACGGTCAATTTCGGAAGAGTAATTACCTTCATCGACCTGAGGAATCATAACCTCGTCAAATTCCAGTCCTTTGGCCATATGAGCCGACATGACCATGATTCCTTTTACAAAAGCCGAACTCCGGTGGGTTATCAAATAAATATTGTCTGTCGTTTTTTTAAGGTTTTCACTCATTTCCTTAGCCAGGGATTCTGTTTTGCAGATGATGGCAAGGGATTGATAACCGGATTTATGGTAAGCGGACAGTAGGTCGGCGATACCACGGATTTCTTCTCCGGCATTTTTAAATTTCTGGATTTGAGGCGGAGCTCCGTGCCGGAGGACCGGTTCCAGTTCTTTATTAATCCGTATTTGTTGCGCGAAACCCGTAATCTCAAAGGTGGACCGGTAACTTTTACATAATTTTATCACTTCTCCGGTCCCCAAAACTTTTCTAATCATATCTTCCGTCGAAGAACAGTATGGGTTGACCGATTGTCCGGCATCGCCTAAAAGCGTCTTACGGCAGGGATAAAGTTTTTCTATTACTTTGTATTGTACCGGCGTATAGTCCTGCATTTCATCGATCAAAAGATGTTTGATACGGGATTGGTTTTGATTTCCGTCCAAGGCCAGGTGAAGATAGGCTAAAGGCGCCAGATCCGCGTACTCCAGCGTACGGTTTTTCCCCATCCTGAACATTTCGGGTTTCCCGATCCATTCAAAAAAATCCCGGTAAAGCTGAAGATCATGATTTCCGCCAAACATCTTTTTGATCTCTTTTTTCAATCTGTTCCGTTCGGCGGAAATCACCGTAAACCGATATCGGATTTCCACCATTTCAATAATATAATCCGCCATTACTTCAAAACGTTGCCGGACAGGATAGCGGTTGAAGTTCCTGAATTGCGTTTCTATAAATTCCGCAGTGATGGTAACATATTTGGTAAATTTAGGATCTATCGCTTTATATTTGGCCAGTTGCACATCGGTAGCTTTGAAGTAATGATTCTCCACATGGATGATAAACCGGTCAAGCAGATATAAAAAATCACAGGACGACTTAAATTTCATCCGGTCGATCACTGCCGGACCGGGTTTATCCAACAGAGTCGTTACCTGTTCGAAAAAATCCTGATATTGATATTTATCATCCAATACTGCGGAAAGGATCTGTTCCATACCGGTTCCCGGAATTGTTTCCTCACCCAGTTCCGGTAATACATTAGAGATATAATCGGCAAAAACCTTATTGGGGGAAATGATCAGGATATCTCCGGAAGATACGGTTCCTTTCATAGTATAAAGTAAATAGGCGATACGATGTAAGGCGATGGATGTTTTTCCCGAACCGGGAACGCCCTGGATAACCAGCGTGTCCGCTTCCTGGTTGCGGATCACCCGATTCTGTTCCCGCTGGATAGTAGCCACAATATTTTTCATTTTATCATCCGCATTGGCGGAGAGTTCTCTTTGCAGAATATCGTCATGTATCGTCAGAGAACTTTCAATCATATATTCCATCATACCTTTACGGATCCGGTATTGCCGCTTCAGGGAAATATCGCCTTTTATTTCACCCGCCGGAGAAGAATAGGAAGCCTCACCGGGTTCGTAATCGTAAAACATGCTGCATACCGGAGCCCGCCAGTCATAGATCAGGTTCACTTTATTTTTGAAATCATGAAAAGTGTGTATCCCGATATAAACCGGTAAAATACTCTCTTTATCATTCTCCCGGAAATCTATTCGTCCGAAATAAGGAATATCCAGTATCTTACTTAAACGATTACTTTTGCCAATCACATTTTCCCCCAATGCGTAATGATTGAGGATACTTTCACGCATGGAACGGATCTCATGCGGATCGATATCTTTATTCGACCATATATAATCTTTATATTCACTTAAAGTATCGACATGGTTTTTGACTGAAATATCCGTGTTTTCAAGGGCATTTTTTATTATGGATATTATTTTCTCCAAATATTCCCTTTCCTCTTTTTCCGTTTTGTTAAATATCATGTTTTATTTTATATATTGCGTAAACAGTCATCAAAATGCCGGCAAAATTACATCTATAGCATTGATTATCAAATAGCTATTTATAGCCATAGGTTAAGGAATATTTTACTATTTTTGAACAGGCATAAAAGCAATGGACATACTCGAAATTTCAGAAAAAAGGCAAAGAAAGGCACGGGAGATTATCAGCACCCTCCATCTCATCCGGCTATGGGAAAATATAGGTTCGACGGTAAATATCGTGGGCTCCCTGAAAACAGGTTTATTGATACACCGGGATATGGATTTCCATATTTACTCGGATAAGATATCTATTACGGATAGTTTTTCCGTGATGGGAGAACTGGCGGAAAAAGGTGTACTGCAGGATATCCGGTATAAGAATCTCCTCGATACCGAAGAGGAATGTCTGGAATGGCACGCTTTATATAAGGATGAGGATGATGAACTTTGGAAATTCGATATGATTCATATCCGTAGCGGTTCAAAATATGACGGGGTTGTTGAAAAAGTAACCGATGCCATAATACGCCGGCTGACACCGGAAATACGCAAAACGATCCTTCGGATTAAATATGATATGCCTGAAGATATGATCATTCCCGGTATTGAGGTTTATCATGCCGTGTTCACGGGAAAAGTAAAATCGTATAAGGAGCTGTTGGAGTGGCGTAGAACAAACCCGCTGACAAACAGCCTGGAATGGCTTCCCTAATCCAGTATTCCTAAAACGGAAACCTGGTTTACCGCCTCCATCATATTGTCGACTTTTAATTTTGCCAGTATATTTTTCCTGTGGTTATGGATCGTATAAATGCTGACATTCAGTCGTGCGGCAATCTCCTTACTTAAGAGTCCCCTGCGGATCATCGCCAATATTTCCTTTTCCCTGGATGTAAGAGTAACAGCGGATCCCGCATTATGATCGGGCCGGATAATTTCCCCGGTTTTGCGATTGATAACGGTACGTCTGACCTTACCACTGTAATTCTGGTCAGGAGCGATATCCATAACTCCCATAATGATCCACGCCTTATTGTTCTTGTCCTGTTGTATCACCTGCTGGCGACTGATTACATTCACATACCGTCTTTTCGCATCACATACGCGGTATTGGAATATCTGTTGGTAGTCATTCCTCTGTGCGGAAGGAAGGGAGTAAATAAATTGTCCGTGTTTTACCTGATATTCCAGGATTTGTTGCCGGTCATCGGGATGGATCCTTTCTTCCAGCAAATCACCATGCTCCCTGATGGTTTTGATCCATCGCGGATTATATCCGAATATCCGGGAAAAGTGATCCGATGCGAAATCATAAATACCTTTAAAAACGTCCACGGTAAAAATACATCCGGAAGCAAAGCGGGAAAAATTGCTGATATTTTCCCGCTTTTGTTCCCACAATTTATAATCTACATCCAAAGGTGAAATTTGTTGCCGGTCCCATAATTCTTTTACGACGGATTTTTCTTCTAACATAAGGCAAAAATAACGATAATATGTTATGAGAATTGACCCGGCTACTTACGTCTATGACTATGGACGAGTTTATTTGTCCGCTCGCTGGCTTCGATGAACTCAGCCAGCGAGTTTCTTTTATCCTGAGCGAAGTGAAGGACCTTAAGAAATAAATGAATTTTCATCCAATATCCAAATCCCTATTTAGAGTTCTTCACTATCGTTCAGAATGACAGAAGTGACCCAACAGCCGTATATCAATTGTCAAATACCTTGAATCGGCTATATCTAGTCCACTTTAACACATCGTATGCTGGCTCCGTTAACCGCTTTCATGTCTTCGATCTGAAGTACCGGACAAAGGTAACGGATATGGGCCGTTTTTCCGGATGTTGCGGTCCAGAAATAAGCATCTCCCAATAAGAAATAGAAAGAGCGGACAGCGCTGTCATAATATCCAGCCGGTAAAGCCGAAAAGCCGGTCGTATTGGTAGCCGTATTATCCTGCAGCCATTCTCCCGGAGAACGAAGCGCGTCACTACCGTATGGAATTAAAGTCTCATATTGTTTTACTGTCGGTAATACCCATCCTTCCGGACATATACCGGGTGTTCTTCCCATCGTATCCGCGGAACCCTGTCTTGAAGCCGCATCCCAGGTATACAACCGGCCGTAGCGTTGCCTGTTCAGGTTGGTATCCGGATAAAGTCCTGCCTGATAAACACCAGACTGTATCGCATTTCCATCGCGGTCCAGTGTGGAAATTAAATTCTCTGCAGTCCAGCAATCGCATCCTATGCGGACGGTGGAATACTCATTATTTTCGTAATCGACAGCAATAACCGTGACTACGGAATCGACGGTCCTGTTAATAGTCCATATCGTATCATTAATTCCACAGGGACTATTATTAATTACGATCCAATAAGAACAGGAAATAACAGAATCGCAGACATCGGTAGCGGTCCATATCACTTCATGGATTCCGGCGCCGAAAACATACCCTTGCGGGATATTATTGGAAAGTACGATCCCCGGATCGATTCCGGCGCTGTCTCCCCAATGTATTACCGTAGGAAGGGACAGGTCGATATCAGCATTACAAACGCCATAAGGAAGTGTGATCAAGGTATCCTCACGGCAAACTATTTCGAAAACACCCGGATTATTGCAGGCATAAACCGAGAGCATCAGAGGATTCACATCAGGGGTGTATGCTTTAAATATCGTATTATAGAAATTGGATGGACGGGCATTTTTAATGGTAGTCCCGTCGTTATTTATAGCTGCCTGATATAAAGTATAATTGGAAGAATAATCGAGATTATGCATTTTTACATTCCATAAATAAGTGTTGTCACAGGCAATTCCGGAGCCGTCGTGAGAAATCACATACGAGGGGTCCTGACGGAATGGATCATCTATACTGTTTTGGAAAACCACGTCGACGGGAATATCATTGTAATATGGAAGATCAAAGCCGCCCACTGTTCCATCGGATGTAATATATTTGATGGTCGGATTATAAATCATACAGTAATCTTTCGCCATACTCCACAGAAGACTCTGGATATTATCCAACTGAACCGTAGGATTTAAATTACCTTTCACGATATAAGTACCGTCCGCAATATCATAAAATACACCATTGGTTATATCATTATTACCATCGAATTGGCTCCTGGTGAGTATCTCCATGGCAAAGCTGTTAACATCTCTTGGGATCCATCCGGAATTCAAACGGGCAAAACGGTACATACCCGGAAAAGAAATGCTGCGGCTGCAATATTGTTGTATGCGTATTTTTTTATCAGCAGGCATATCCAGTGTGCCGGCAAAAATAATATTCCTGTTCCCACTATTGATATGATTGTCGGCAAAAACCATACTGTTTGAGATTGAAACGGCATAATCGTTCCCCGCGTTCGTTGAGACCTTGATATCCCTGAAATAAATACCGTCGGCAGTGGAAAGTTCTATCAGACTGTAATCCGTATTCAGGGAAGCACTTTCAAAAGTGATACCGGAAAGATAACGCCGGGCGCGAACATTCCTTTCTTCCCCGTCTTCTACGAATAATACCGATTTATTTGTAGAGGCGGTGGAAACAGAACTTCCGATATTCCAGAAAGTAATGTTATCCATAACCAAACTATCGCTTTGCATACCTCCGCTTATCGCAAAATAATAATCATCCAGTTCGATATTATTCCCATCAAATACAAGATTTTCCAACAGGATGGGATAACTAAAATTATAGCGGACTTTATTTCCCCCGGGAACATCCGACAAGATTACCGACGGATTACCGACATCGGAAGAAGCCCCGACAATCTGGATTCCCGGTTTGTTAAATATATTACCTGCCTCCACCATACTGAAATTTCCTTCGTCGACGAAAATAGTACGCGAAGAATGATCGGAAGGCTGCCCCAGAACATTAACATCCATACCGGCAAATATTTTACAATCGAAAGTAGTATTGGCATACGGGATAAAAACCGGAACCGTTTTATCAGGATCAATCGCGATACTGTCGGCGTACCTTTGCAACAAAACCTGATCGTCAGTAACCAGATAATAAGGACCGGTGTAACGTATGGTAGGACTTGAAAGCGGAGTAATCACAGGCGGCGTAAAATCATGATCCACAGATACCGGAGTAACCGTATTATCAGCTTTGGAAACCACGGGGAAAAGCGGATTTTGCCTGAGTAGCGTTATCGTATCTTTATAATAATGCGAAGAAGAAGTGATCCCGCAACCGTTTTCCGCATGAAGAGTCAATATCCTGCCGTCATCGTTAATGGATTGAATGGTATAGTGTAAGGTATCCTCGTCAGGACCTGAAGCCAGTAGAATATTCCCATCGATATACCATTGATAATTGGTGATCGGGGAACCGTTATCAACCGCGCGTACACTAACGGCAAGATGTCCTCCGACCGGCAATGTAGGTATTTGGGTAAAATATTCCAGGGAAGGAACATCCACCACATTGATTATAATTCCGTCACTTTTCACCCAACCGCATCTGGTATTAACCTCATAATACAATTGTTTACCGTCATCCCATAAAATAAGCGTGTCATTCTCCGGATCAAAATATTGACGGTCCAATATCCATCTTCCCGTACCCGGGATGATAATACTGGAAGGATCGGAAACTGCAGGAGGATTGATATAACCCAATACATTTCCCGAACAAATAGTATCTATGGTCGGGAGCGGACCGAAGACAGGAAGATTATCTTTTTTCACATTAACCGGAGCAACGTAACTACAACCGTTCTGAGATATCCCTTTAACATAATAAGTACCGGCAGCATTCACGTTCGAGGGATCGGACACCGGATTAGTACATAAACTATCCGTATAATAAGTCAATGCTATTTGGTCGATACTACCCGAGGAAGGTGTCAGTGAAGTAAGATCAACTCCGTAAGATCCGCAAATCACAACGGTATCGAATGCAAACGGTGAAAGCGCAAGCACATGAAGCAGAAGATCTTCACCTTCTCCATAGTCCTTAAACATACAATTATAAAAATTAGCATGTTGAGAATTTGCCACTCTGTTATTCCCGTCTGTTACCGCATCATTTAAACTAAAATAACCGGAAAAATCAATATTATGGATTTTAATATATTCACTGTTGGAAGAAGGAAAAGCGATGGCTGCTCCGCTATATTCCACCATCATGGGTTGTTGGTGTACCGGTTTAAGAATACTATCCATGATGATCAGGTTAACAGGGAGCGTACCAAAATCCGGAATATTAAAATTTCCTGTTTGCCGGCTGTTATCTGCTGCGATCTTAATATTTATATCCGGTAATTCACAGTAATCTTTGGCATTTCCAGTATATAAATTCTTAATATTATTTAGTTGCGTATTAATATTGCCTTGTGGCTTTATAAGGTAAACCCCTTCGAGGGCATCGTAATAAGCCGTGTTGGAGCCCGGAGTTGCCGACGCAAAAAGAGCGGCATTTTTTATCGCTATGGCTGAACTGCTTGCGGAGGTATTACCCGGATTCCATCCTGAAGTTTTCATTTCCAGATACCTGAAGTTTTCGGGAAGGGAGATCCGGCGGCTTCCGTACCTGGATATCCCTACTGATTTGGCGGAAGGTATTTCGAACGTGCCAGCAAAAATAATATCCGTACAAGGATCCTGCGGAGAAGGAGGAGCTGAATTGGAAATATCGATCGCGTGTTTATTACCTACCGACGGCAAAATTTTAAGGTTACGGAAATATATTCCCTGGGTACTGTTAATGTTAATAGCGCTATAAGTAGACCACAGTTGTGCTGATTCTATTGTGATATCAATGAAATATCTCCGTAAAGTGGTATTGATCTGGTCGGCAGCACCGGCGTAAAAGTTAAGTACGGAATATTGAGTCATACGGGGTGAAAAACTACTGGATCCGATATTACGGAATTTAACCTTACGCATGACCAGTCCATCCGTAGTACCGGAAATTGTCATGTAATATTTATGCGATCCTGATCCGGCAAAGGCTACATTTTCACCGTCAAAAATTACATTATCGAAAAGCATATTGGGTAAAAACCTGTAAACCGCGTGGGTCGCATTGGCGCCGCCGCCGGTATTAGGACCTATGGAAGAAGCTCTTTCCGGATAAAAATCCTGGTCAAATCTTCCGACATATTTTATTCCGGTTTTAGCAAAAGCACCGTCTCCATATGCCGAAAAATAATAGATACCCTCATCTAAAAAATAGGTCGCACCGGCTACGAGCGATGGTGTCGAGATGACCCCGTTCGGCACGAGAATTACCGTACACGGGTAAGACCGGTTAGAGTATTCAATAAAAAGATCCCTCATTTCTCCGTGTTGGATCGGAATACCATTATAAAGATCCTGCCGGGTAACATAATAATATTCCCCCATGGTATTGGTATGGTCGATCACAGGATCCGCAAAATCCTCACCGATAGTCACCGGAAAAATACCGGCGTCCGTAGTAGTGGCCATTGGGAAACCAGGATTTTCCGGTAATGTCATGATCGTGTCGGTAATATATTTGTCTTTGGTAGTGGTCCCGCAGGCATTGGTCACCCCTATCGATAAAAGTTTTTCATCATCATTTTCCCGAACCACATACCGCAATGTATCGGTGGTTTGTCCGGAAATCACGGTTCCGTCTACCGCCCATTCATAACCGGTTACCGGAGAACCGTTAGCGTTTGCCTTAACCACAACCTCGAGCGTCTCACCGGCGCAAAGCGTGTCGATAGCCGAAATAAGAATAATCTCCGGTTTGCCTGATACGTCGACGGGAACAGCATTGCTTTTCACCATACCACAGGCAGTAGTGTTAATTTCATATCGTAATAATTTCCCGTCATCCGACCTTTCCATTGTATCCGTAGCAGGATCCAATACGATACCGTCCAATGTCCATTTTCCACTACCCGGAATCATGATATTATCCACATCCGTAATAGCGGGAGGCGTTTGCATTCCTAATTCAATTCCTTCACAAAGAGGTGCCGGAACAGTTATGGTCGCCATCTGGGGCAATGAGTTTACCGTTACCGTACAACTTCCACCAGCCGGCAAACCGCTGTTATTGGCATCTCCCACACTGACCAGGGTATAGGTGGTAATTCCCGGTGAGGCAGGATTAACCCTGATAATATAAGGACTGGTATAGATATTCGTAATGTTTTTGTTTGAAATGCCGTCGTTATAGGTAAGCGTCCAGGGGGCGATTCCGGTAAAGGAAAAGATAACCTCTGCGGTCCCGTTTTCACATAGAGTTGTATCGGCGCTGATAGTAACCGTAGGTATGGCGTGCCATAAAGCGCCCAAAGTGATGGTATCCGTTATCGTAAAAGGAATTTCATCCCACCTTGTGCCGTTTCTCAGGATTTCCCATCCCACGAAGGAATAGCCGTCCCGGACAGGATTTTCGTGATATCCTGATATTAAACCGCCGTTATGTGTTATTTCATAATAATTTTTAGCATTATCCGAAGTATCTTTTTGGTAATATTCCGCACCTTTATAAAGCAGGTCCGGCATAGAAGTCCACTGTCCGCCGCGCGCGTCGAATTTAGCCCATAGAATCTCTATCGCTCCCACATCGGGATTATTCATATCCCTTGTATATCCGCGTTGATCATCCGGAAAGGTGGTGGCTACGCCCTGCCTGTAAGCCAGACCAAAGACATCTTTTCCGTCATTGGGCAACAGGGAAACCGTCGGGATAGACCGGTAAAACCGATTATCGGATTCATTGGGATTTCCTGCGAGATGTCCGTTAAAATTTTCCCATAAAACAGGAAGGGAATTCCCGAAAACATTCTGCAAGGTCATATCGGAAGACAATGTCGAACCGTTATCGTAACCGAGATTTTTGTTTGTTGTAACATTGGGAAAAGTTGGATTTAAAAGTGCCTTTCCGCCGACATTGGCATGATTATTGGTAATTTCCTGAGAACCGCTTAGAATATAATTACCCAGAATAATATTATTTTTCATCGTAAAGGTCGGCCGGCCGGAACTGCTGGCATGGAATCCTATCCCACCACCCCGTGGGTAACTGCTTCTGGTATAATTACGGATAATCGTATTATTTTCCAAAATTACCGGTGTGGCTAAGGATGCTTGTATCGCTCCTCCCGAAGTGGCCACATTGATTGTACTACCGTAAGTCGCCGGATTGGCATCAATACCTTCATTACCATACATGGTGCAATTCACAATGTTATTCACGGCACCCTGACCATAATTTTCCATAAAGACCGCGCCTCCGTCATCAGCCGCCGAATTCTTATAGAAAGTGGAATTACGGAGATCCAGTATCGTGTAGTTTGAAGCTCCCCCGAAAATTGAAATAGCGCCTCCGTCCGAAGATCCGTCAGGAAGCAATGTCCTGTTACCTTCGAAATAACAGGAATCGATCATTAACCGGCATCCTGCAGCATTGTAAGAAGAAATGGCTCCACCTTTCGTTAAGGCGTAATTCTCCAGGAAAACAGAGTTGGTTATTTTTAATGTTGAGCTGATATTGATTACCCCTATGGCGCCGCCTGAATAACCCCCTGCGCCGGTTGAAACATTTTTATAAAAAGTACAATGATTGACCGTTAAATTACCGGTTCCCTTAATGGCTCCACCGTGATCACCTCCGGTATTATAAGTAAAGGTACAATTTTGCACTTTGATATCGGTCGCAGCATATACCAATCCTCTGCCAGCATTGGAAGTAAAATTTACGTTATCAAAGACATAAATACCGGAATTATTAGAACTAATATTTATGCCGCCGCCGTCCGTGCCGTGTTGATTATTATCAATATCGGTCTGGGTCCTTCTTCCTTTAAAAGTAATATTGCGAACGGTAATGGTACCGGCAGACGCACTTTTTGTAAAAGTAAAATGCCTTTGGTTATTCAGGATCTGTAAAGTTTTCCCGTTCCCGTCAATGATAAAGTCAAGTGCATGCGGTACAGAAAGAGAAATCCCTGTTATATCCGTAGGGAAACTATTGGAGAGTTGGATAATATCACCCGCCTGAGCAGCTAAGACAGCATCAATAAGTTCCTGTTCAGTATCTACCGGAACAGTTCGTTGCGCCAGGAGTCCCGGCAATGTAAATAAACAAAAGAGTGCAATAAAAAAATATTTTTTTTTCATTATGGTTATTTTAGAAGGTTTTCATGTGGTTTAACTCAAATAGGATAGTTATATCATAGTCACTATATTCCATAATCCAGCCATAATGCTATTTTGAAGAAATAAGATTTACGTTCTTAACATACCCGTTTTGAGGGTGCAAAAATACTAAAAATAAATTACAAAATGCTTTAATCTATTAAGATATTACACTTTTACGGCAGAATTGTTAATATTCAACAGGATAAAAAAACATAAAGTTGAAAATATTAAACAGGATAAAAAATAAATAATATTTAAACCATTATTTTTTTACCGTTTATTAAAGAAAATATGTCAATTATATAAGATTTTCGGTCAATCTATTTACCAGAACTCTTAGGTTCCACATAGTGAGGTATTTTATTCCTGTTTACGATAGAATAAATAAGAAAGCCGATACCGAGTATAACAAAAGGAATACTGAGGATCTGTCCGATATCCAGCCGCATGAAAGATTCTTTGGCTACCTGTACTTCCTTGAAATATTCAATAATGAAACGCGCCGTAAATACCACGATGAGCAGAATTCCTGTCGTTCTGCCGGGAGGAACGTTTCCTTTGGCGATTTTGAAATAATAGAAAACCAGTCCGATATAAGTCAGGAAATAAACAAGGGCTTCATAAAGCTGGGCGGGATGACGTAATGTACCGGCGATTCCTGGACCGCCACGGGTAAAATTGAATGCCCACGGAACATTGGTAATACTTCCCACGATCTCATGATTCATTAAATTCCCAATTCTAACCAAAGCCGCCGCAATAAGTACTACCACAGCCAGGCGGTCGATGAGCCAGAAGAAATTCATCTTATGTTTCCAGGCGAAATAGACCATGAAAAGCACGATGGCAATAACGCCCCCGTGGCTTGCCAGTCCCTGAAAGCCCGTAAAATTCCAGTCTTCGTCAAAAGGCAATATGATCTGGAGAGGTGCCCTTATAAAATATTCGGGTTCGTAAAACAGGAAATGACCTATACGTAATCCCACAATGGTCCATACGATGGTCCATATAGCCAGTTTATCCAGTAATCCCTGTGAAAGTTTTTCGTATTTGAAAATCCGCTGTAAAGTAAGGTAAGCCAATAAAAACCCGACACCCAAAAAGATGCCGTACCACCGTAATTCAAAGGACCCGACGGATAAAGCAACCGGGTCTACCGTCCAGTTGATAAAAGCTAAAAAAGAGTTCATAAAGTGGAATTAAAAAGGCAAAAATACAAAAAAAAGGTTAAGACCGAAAAGGGACGATTAAAGGTTTTTAGTACCTTTGCTCGGTTAATTATGGAAATAACTTAAAAAATAATCATATGAACCCCATGTTTAATGCTTCCGTTTATCAAAAACGACGTGAAAATTTAAAAAGACAAATTAAATCCGGTATTGCCCTGTTCTTAGGAAATGATGAGGCTTCCATGAATTATCCTTCCAATACTTACCGTTATAGACAGGATAGTAATTTTATCTATTTTTTCGGTATATGGGCTTCGGGACTTGCGGCCGTTATAGATTTTGACGAAAACAGAGATATCATTTTCGGCAATGATTTCGAGATAGACGATATTATCTGGATGGGTGACCAGCCCACAATCAGTTCTCTTGCGGAAAAGGCAGCCGTACAGGACTCCCGCCCGCTACCCGCACTGGCGGATTATATCCGGAAAGCAATTTCCCAGGGAAGGACCATACATTTTACGCCGCCATACAGAGGACATAATAAAATTACCTTATCGGATCTGACCGGAATACCGGTAAATGAAGTGAGGGAAAAAGCTTCCGTGGAATTAATCAAAGCTATCGTGAATTTAAGGTCGGTTAAAGAAGATGTGGAGATCGCTGAAATTGAAAAAGCCTGCGCCATAGGTGTGGAAATGCATAAAATTGTCATGCGGGGTTGTAGACCCGGAGTTCCCGAACTTGAACTGGCGGGACGCGCCGAAGGGGTCACTTTATCGCAGGGTAACGGCGTATCATTTCCGGTGATCCTGTCTCAACATGGTGAAACGCTACACAATCATTCTCATGACGGCATTCTGCAGGAAGGTCGCCTACTGTTGATGGATGCCGGTGCGGAAGGCCTTATGGGTTATGCTTCCGACTACACCCGCACATTACCCGTTTCAGGGAAATTTACGGCCAAACAACAGGAAATATATGAAATCGTACTCCGTGCCAACTTAAGCGCTATCGAGGCTGCCAAACCCGGTATTTATAACCGGGAATTACACCGGCTTGCTTCGGAAATCATGGCTTCGGGACTCAAAGAACTGGGACTTATGAAAGGGGATATCAAAGAAGCGGTGGAATTAGGAGCCCATGCCCTGTTTTTCCCTCACGGACTGGGCCACCAGATGGGTTTGGATGTTCATGATATGGAGGATTTGGGAGAAAATTACGTAGGTTATGATGATACGATAGAGCGAAGCGGGATTTTCGGATGGGGTTCCTTACGTATGGCGCGGGAATTAAAACCCGGATTTATCGTAACCGTAGAACCCGGACTCTATTTTATTCCCCAGCTTATCGATATCTGGAAAAAAGAAAATAAATTCACGGACTTTATTAATTATGATAAAGTGGAAGAATACCGGGATTTCGGAGGTATCAGGATTGAAGATGACGTACTTATTACGGAAACCGGCCATAAAGTATTAGGCCCGCCGCTGCCCAAAACCGTTTCGGAACTGGCTGATATTATTGGAAAATAATTTATTTTTCACGGGAATTAAATTTCCCGGACCTTATAGAGTCCATATTCTACATTGCCTGTAAGGCAGGTTCGTGTGTTGAATAAAGATTTATAAAATATTGATATGATCATTATGAAAAAATTAATGGGCCTTTTTTTCTTATTTCCTTTATTCTTACAGGCTCAGGAAATCTATGACCTGGAAAAATGTATCGAAACCGGACTGGCCTATAATTATGATATCAGGATCGTGAGGAATAACCAGCAAATCGCTGAAAATAACGTAACCATTGGTAACGCAGGCTATTTACCCACACTTGATTTTTCCACCGATTATTCCGGAACATTGAATAATTTACAGCAGCAGTATCCGACTAACGGAGATGAAATGATCACCAGTAAAAATATTCTGAATGATGCTGTAAATCTGGGAATAAATCTGAACTGGACGGTTTTCGACGGTTTAGCCATACAGACCAATCATACCCGTCTGAAAGAATTGCAGGAAATGGGTGAATTGAATACCCGCCTGGCTATCGAGAATTTTATTGCCGAAATTGCCGGGGAATATTATAATTACCTGCAACAAAACATACAATTCAATAATTTGAAAGCCGCCGTGGATCTTTCCAAAGAACGTTTACGCATTGTAGAGGCCAATTACAATATCGGATCCATGTCCAGGCTCGATCTGCAACAGGCCAGAGTCGATTTTAATACGGACAGTTCGCGGCTGGTCAAACAGCGGGAGATGGTCTTTTCATCCAAGATCACGCTGAATACGCTGATGGGCCTCTCGGATGTGGAAAAGCCTGTCATGACCAACGATACCATTATCGTGATGGATACGTTGCCCACGAAAGAAGAACTTTGGCAACACGCATTACAGCATAACGCATTTTTATTATTATCTGAAAAAGAGATTTATTTAAGCCGGCTCGATTTAAAGACCCTGCAAAGTGTCAATTATCCTTATCTGAGGATCAATGCGGGGTATGGGTATACCCACAGCCGCAACCATAATCAACTTTCATTTTATAATAAACAAAATACCCTGGGCCTGAATTACGGCGTGACACTGGGCATCAGGATTTTCGACGGAACGAACCGTAACCGCCAGCAGAATAATGCCAGAATTACCATTGAAAACAGGAAACTGGAATATGACCAGTTATTGTTGAATATCAAAGGTGACTTTTCAAATCTGTGGATGGCCTATCAGAATAATATGGCGCTGTTGAATCTGGAAGCCGAGAATGTAAAAACGGCGGAAGATAATTACGAAAATGCCATTGACCGGTATAAACTGGGAGATCTTTCGGGCATTGAATTAAGGGAGGCCCAGAATAGTCTTTTAGAAGCGGAAGAAAGACTGGTCCATACCCAATACAATACGAAATTATGTGAGATTTCCTTACTCCAGGTTAGCGGGAGAATATCGGCTCTCCTTAATTAGAAGATGAGGCTGGTAGAATCTATATAGATTACTTTCTATTCTTCTGCTGTAACTGAGGATTCGATTTTCAATAACATACAGATCCTTCGTTTCACTCATGATGACCAAAAGTTTAACTGTCCGGGCATCTTCGGTATTAAACCTTATTTTTCTTTCTGAATAATCTTTCTATCGCTTTTATGATTTCCATAACAGGCAGCGGAGCAATGGAAAGCCCTATTACCCATAACCACTGATCCTTGTTGAGATCCGATACATGGAAAATATTTTCCAGGGCCGGGATTTCCAGAACGATCACCATTAGACCGATGACGATTGCCAGGGCTCCGAGCAGATATTTATTCTTGAACATTCCCTTAAAAGCGGAAAATTTAGTAGACCGTACATTAAATACATGGGTAATCTGTGTGAAAGCCAGTACGGCGAAAGTCATGGTCTGGGCAATTTCAATCCCCGATCTCATTCCGATACGGAAGGCAATCAGTGATAAGATCGCAATCAAACTACCCTGAAGAATGATCCTTACAGAGAAAGGACGCGTCATAATGCCCTGGTGGGAATCGATAGGTTTCCGTTTCATAATATCGGGATCCGCGGGGTCCACACTAAGCGCAAGGGCGGGTAGACTATCGGTAACCAAATTGATCCAGAGTATATGGATGGGCAACAACGGTACCGCCCAATTCGCCACTATAGCGACAAAAAGTACTAATATCTCACCAATATTGGTGGACAACATAAACTGGACTGCTTTGAGGATATTATCATAGATCCGGCGTCCTTCTTCCACAGCGGTAACGATCGTGGCAAAATTATCATCCGTCAGCACGACATCCGCCGCTTCTTTAGAAACGTCAGTTCCCACTATTCCCATCGCCACACCGATATCAGCCAGTTTAAGTGCAGGCGCGTCGTTAACACCGTCTCCGGTCATCGCGACAACCGCACCGTTTTCCTGGAACGCTTTCACAATCCTGACCTTATGTTCCGGAGTAACCCTTGCGTATACTGCAATAGAATTCACTTTATCTTTCAGCTCTTCATCGGACATTTTTTCCAATTCCGAACCCGTTAAGGCAAGATCCTCTTTTTGTTTAATACCCAGAGAATCGGCAATAGCCACAGCCGTAATTTTATGGTCACCCGTAATCATCACCGGCTTAATTCCCGCAGTCCTGCATTTTTCCACGGCTATCTTTACTTCCTCCCTCGGCGGATCAATCAATCCCAGCATGCCCACAAACACCAGGTCCTTCTCCAAAGTTGCAGGTTCCACAACATCGGGAAGCGAAGTTAATTCTTTGGTGGCCACAGCCAGAACGCGTAACGCGTTTTCCGCCATATGAAGATTGGCTTCATCGATTTTTCGCCTGTCTTCCGGTGTTATCTCACGGATATTGTCTTTATCCTTAATACGGGTGCAACAAGCCAATACCTCATCCAGACCGCCTTTGGTAAAGGCTGTCATTTTATCCTCCCTACGGTTAACCGTGGTCATCATTTTACGTTCGGAGTCAAAAGGTATTTCGGCAATACGTGGAAAAGTTTGTTCCAACTCATCTTTAATGATACCGAATTTTATTCCCAGATCCAGCATCGCTGTCTCGGTAGGATCTCCATTGGTAACGAATTTACCATTTTCTTTACTCAGAATACTGTCGTTAGCCAATATCGAGATATCGATAAGATTCTCATATTTTTTAATGGATCCATCGTTTATATCCGTAACATCTTCGGTGATTCCGTCTGCATAAATTTTTACTACGGTCATTTTATTCTGGGTAAGCGTACCGGTCTTATCGGAACAGATCACCTGGGTACTTCCTAAAGTTTCCACAGAAGGAAGAGTCCTGATGATCGCATTTTTTTTCACCAGACGCTGAACTCCGACCGCCAGAACGATTGTGGAAACTGCGGGCAATCCTTCGGGAATAGCAGCAGCAGCGAGACTGACCGCTGTCATGAACATTTCCATGATCCCTTTTCCGTAAAGTATTCCGATCACGAAAATGATAGCACAAATAATAATGGCTGCGATACCTAAGAATTTCCCCAGTTTATCCAGCCTTTTCTGTAATGGGGTTTTAACATCCGGTACGGATTGGATCATGGAGGCTATCTTTCCGACTTCCGAAACCATGCCGATAGCCACTACAACACCTTTTCCCCTTCCGTAAGTCACATTAGTAGCGCTATAAGCCATATTTACCCGATCACCCAAAGGGACATCATCCCCTTCGATAGGAAGAGTATTTTTTTCACTCGGTACGGATTCCCCGGTAAGCGCCGCTTCCTGGATCTTTAAATTAACTGCTTCCACCAAACGTAAATCGGCAGGAATTGAATCGCCTGTTTCCAGTATTACGACATCTCCCGGTACCAATTCCCTGGATTCGACAACTTTCATTTGTCCGTCCCGTAATACCTTACTGTGGGGTGACGAAAGTTTTTCAAGGGCATCCAGTGATTTTTCAGCTTTCGCTTCCTGTACCACCCCAATAACGGCGTTCAGGATGACAATCACCAGGATAATGATAGCATCGGTAAATCCTTCGCCGTTTAAATATCCCACTACTCCAGAAATGATAGCGGCAACCAGGAGCACGATGATCATAAAACTCTTAAATTGCTCTAAGAATTTAATCAATAAGCTTTTGTGCTTCTTTTTGGTAAATACATTCCATCCGTATTCCTGACGGCGTTTTTCAATTTCATTTTCTGTGAGGCCTTCCGAGAAGGAAGTTTTAAAGTTTTCTTTTATTTCCTCAATAGTTTGGTTAAAATAATTTGTTTTCATGTATATAAATTTCTTTTGGAAAACCATTTCCGGTTTCCTCCCTATATTAAATGATTATGATGGATATTTGTTTAATTACGTTGAGCTTTGTGGCACAATCGGGGAAACTCTATTATGGAGGACAATTCATATACAAAAATTTTTGCCTGACCGTTTGGTCAGGCAAAAATACTATTTTTTTAATTCAAATAGAATAAATTGGATTTTTTATTGATAAAAATATGTAAGATACAATATATCAATTATCTATCGCAATGTACTTCTTATCATTTGTTCCATTTGCGGATTTATATCTTTCACTACAGCCAGATATTTTTCAATAACCTGAATACCTTTTTGTGCAGTAGCTTCATTTCCGGTCACATTACATAAACTTACTATAAGGCTCAAATTCTGGAGGTCATTCGCAATACTTTGGAAATCTTCCATTTTCTTTATTTTCCCTTCCAGTGATCTGTTGAGATCATTAATATAAACCTCACCTGTACGCTCTATTTTAATCTGTTTAAATACAGGTTCCAGAAGTTTTATTTTTTCCTCATTCAAAATCAGCATCATTTGATTCAGGATGATAAAATTATCATTGATATGTTCCATCTGGATCTGGACAGTACGGTCATTACTATTTTCCAGCCAGTTGAAATCTTCCACGAGATGGCGGACAATAATATTGACGATATCTAATCCTTTTTGCTGAGCCGATTCGGTCGGAATATTAAAATAAGTTTCCGCATAATAAATATTGGCCAAAGAATAGTACCACTGATAAGTCAGTTTATACGGGAATATGCTTTCGGGCAAAAGCTCATTTCCAAAATCCAGAACCTCTTCAGCCTTTTGCGGATTTCCTTCATCCAGCAGGGATTGTCCCAAATGCCTGTACAGACTTCTGATAAGATTGATCAAACGCACGTTATCTTCGGAATGATAAACCCGCGGATCGTTAAATCCTCCCCACAGATACGGATAAGGTTCTTTCGCGGGAGCATCCGGATAATTTACCCTGTCTACCCTGCTATGGTCGCTAAATACATGCATCAGGTTATTATACAGGATTTCGCTGTCGATACGGCCGTTTTCATATCCGGGTCTCCTGGGTGTTTTGATGGGAACCAAACGGTAAGCCAATCCTTCCAGCTGGAAATATTCCTCAAGGCCGAGATAGGCTTCTGCCCCGGTGGTAGAAGCGTAATAAATGGGACGTTCCCAATTATTATTGGCCAGGATATCCATCATTACGATATAGGCTTTATAAAAAGCATTATCCCGTGTAGAAGTTGCGTTCCATGTGAGGCGGTCTACGATCAGGGAATCCAGGCCGGGTTTCACAGTCCCGTTCGCCAATACTTTTTCTTTATCCACAGGCAGGGAGAAACTTGCCGGAATAGGCCGTCCGTTCCTGTACCCGTCATTGGTCAGTACGATACGCCGCTGGTTATCAAATTCCGGCGATTTTACATAGTCCACGATGTCTTTCAAATTATAATACTGATTACCCGGTTTATCCAGGACAAGCACATCGCGGGTTCCGTCTTTATACTGATCCCATGTAAGGGTGATAGGTAGCGGATCCGAATTATACACCTGTCTCTTCATCTGGTCTATATACCATCCCGCCGACAAAAGGCTAAGGTTGCAGACCCTCACGTCGGTACGGTATCCTTCCACTTCCTGGGCATACCAAAGCGGGAAAGTATCGTTATCTCCCAGAGTAAAAAGAATCGCATTGGGAGCACATGAATCGAGGTAATTCTTAGCGATAGCCAGCGCCGTATAACGGTGAGAACGATCGTGGTCGTCCCAATTCTGGGATGCCATGATCCCGGGAACCAGTCCCACGCATAACAAGGTGGTCAGTACCGCAGCGCCTACCTGTATCCGGCTATTTTTAATTCTCTCGAACAGGGAATAAATACCGAAAACCCCGAAGCCTATCCAGATGGAAAAGGCGTAAAACGAAGCCGCGAAGGCGTAATCCCTTTCTCGGGGCTGGAAAGGATACATATTGAGATAGAAGGCTATGGCCAGTCCGGTCATCGCGAACAAAAGCAGTACAATAAAAGAATTGGAAAGATCTTTTCGCGAATAGAATATAATACCTATGATACCAAGGATAAGCGGAAGCAAGTAGTATTTATTGTGGCCGGGGCGTTCCATGGAAGGCGGCAGGTCCTGCTGGTTTCCCACAAGCAGGTTATCCACGAACGGTATACCGGTTACCCAATTACCGTTATAGAGATCGCCTCTGCCCTGAATATCATTCTGACGTCCTGCAAAGTTCCACATAAAATATCTGAAATACATATAATTAAACTGATATGTATGCAGGAATTTCATATTCATATTGTGGGTCGGCACCTTATTCCGGTTAATATGCCGGAGGGCTTCCTTATCCGATTCCGAATCCGAATTATACTGGTTTTTCATCCAGCTGATATATTCATTCCGTTTTTCATATGACCACATACGCGGGAAGAACATGTTATCCTGATAAATATATTCCACATTTTTCCTGGGATCGGATACCACATATTTTTTGGTTTTTTCATCCCTTACATAAACCGGATTACCGTCTTTGGTCCCGACAGGTCTGGAATTGTAGGAATGACCGTAAATCAGTGGATTGGATCCGTATTGCTCCCGGTTGAGATATGCCAGTAAAGCTACGGCGTCGTCGGGATTATTTTCATCTATGGTAGGATTGGCATTCGAACGGATGATCAACGTCAGGAATGTGGAATAACCGATCAATAAAAAGATAAAACTGAATATCCCGGCCTGAAGGACTTTTTTGTCTTTTTTAAATCCATAATAAAGACCTACACCTACCAGGGCAAAAATGATCAGGAAAAAGATAATAACACCCGAATTGAAAGGCATACCGATCTTATTCACAAAGAATATATCGAATTTTCCGGCCAGGTTCACGATCTCGGGAATAATACCATAGAGAATCGCGGCCAGCAGTACAAAAGAAAACACCAAAGAGAGGAAAACCCCCCATTCGGCCTTGGATCTGATAGTACCTTTTTTAATACATATATATAATAAAGGAGCCGTAATGAATATCCATATCAGGATCATCATCCATGTCGAGAAGAAAATACCGGCAAAGAAGGAAATAATCGCTAAAGTCAAGACCACACCCATCGAAGTCGCATTTTTGGACATCTTGAAGTACATCACCAGTACGATAGCGGGTAAAGTCAATAAATTCAATAAATGGACCCCGATAGACAATCCTACCAGATAAGCGATCAAAACGATCCAGCGATGCGGGTTGACTCCGGCAATACGATGATCATATTCATAATCCCATTTCAGGATACACCAGAATACGAGTGCGGTAAAGAAAGAGGACATGGCATATACCTCGCCTTCAACCGCGGAAAACCAGAAAGTATCCGTAAATGTATAAGTTAAGGCGCCTACCAGTGCTGAGCCGAACAAAGCTATTTCGCGGCCGGTGGTCATTCCGCCGAGTTTATTTACCAATTTCCTTCCCAGCATGGTCATGGTCCAGAAGAGGAGCATGATTGTGAGACCGCTGCATATTCCCGACATAATATTCACGCTTAATGCGACTTTGGTCACATCGCCGGCAAATAAAGTAAAGAAATGCCCTATCAGCTGGAATGTCGGGGCTCCGGGCGGATGTCCCACTAATAATTTGTATGTGGTAGCGATATATTCGCCGCAATCCCACCAGGAAGCGGTTGGTTCTGCGGTCATGATGTAAACGGCAGAGGCAATAATACCTAATGCCCATCCCATTATGTTGTTAATTGTTTTATAACGCTTTGTCATGCTGGATATGATTAATTTATATTGATCTGTATATTAAAACCGGTATTATCTCACCGGGCCGGAAATGCCTTCAACTAATACGAAAGCGCTTCGAATTGCTGGAGGAACCGGATATCGTTTTCAAATAATAACCTGATATCGTTAATTTTATATTTTAACATAGTCATTCTTTCAATACCGATGCCGATCGCATAACCACTATATTTCTCCGGGTCAATGCCGCAATTCTCCAATACGTTGGGATCTACGATACCGCAACCTAATATTTCCACCCAACCCGAATGCTTACATATAGGACATCCTTTACCTCCACAAATCTGACAGGAAATATCCATCTCTGCGGAAGGTTCCGTAAACGGGAAAAAAGAGGGTCTCAACCGGATCCTGGTTTCCTGTCCGAACATTTCCCGGGCAAAGAAGAGAAGCGTTTGCATCATATCGGCAAATGAAACATTTTCGGCAATGTACAGTGCTTCTACCTGGTGGAACATACAGTGGGAGCGCGCTGTGATAGCTTCGTTACGGTAAACCCGTCCCGGACAAATCACCCTGATCGGCGGTGTTTCCGTTTCCATGGCACGCACCTGGATAGAAGATGTATGGGTTCTCAACAAAACATCCGGTTTCAATTCGATAAAAAAGGTATCCTGCATATCACGGGCAGGGTGTTCTTCCGGAAAATTCAAAGCGGTAAAAACATGCCAGTCGTCTTCAATCTCGGGACCGTCCACGATCTCGAATCCGATTTTTTCAAAAATAGAGCATACCTCATCCATTACGACTGAAACAGGATGTAATGATCCCGGTTTTACAGTTACTGCGGGCCGTGTAAGATCGCTACCGCTTTCCCGGTATGTAATGCCTGATTCCAGCTTTTCTTTTCCCGACTCGTAATATTGCTGGGCGCTATTCTTTAATTCGTTAACCTGTTGTCCGAAAGCTTTTCTTTCTTCCGGCGGAATATTTTTAATTTCACCTAACAGCGTTTGCAATTCACTCTTTTTACTGAGGAATTGTAAACGGAATTGCTCCAGTTGCTCAATATTTTCTATGGAAAAATTTTCAATCTGCTCTTTAATTTTTTCAATAGACGACATCTGTTCTATATCTTTATTATAATTGATCCGTTAATTTTCAAGAACCGTAGCCTCGATGATCTTAATATCCTGCTGGGGCCTGTCACGGCCGTCTTTCGGTTGCGCGGCTATTTTATCCACGGTTTCCATACCTGATAATACTTCGCCGAATACCGTATATTGTCCGTTAAGGTGGGGTGCTCCCCGCATTCCGTCCACAATATAAAACTGGGAACCGGAAGATTCCCTGTTGGGGTTCACCTGATCTCCCAGACGAGCGGCTGCCACGGCTCCCCTTTTATGTTGAAGGGTGGGTACAATCTCGGCGGGAATAGTGTAACCGGGTCCTCCGGTACCTAAAGCCTGCCCTTTGGCAGCGGTTTTGGAATCCGGATCTCCAGTCTGGATCATAAAATTCTGGATAACACGGTGGAATAAGACTCCATCATAGAATTTTTCGTTAACCAGTTTAATAAAATTATCCCGGTGAAGGGGTGTTTCATTATAAAGCCCTATGGTAATATCTCCCATAGTCGTTTTAAGTAATATTTTAGTCATATCTTTTTGTGTTTCCGTTGTGATTTCTTCCGTGGTCTTTTCAGGCTCGCCGGCGGATTTAGGTTTCTGTTCGTTATTTTTTGCAGAGGTACAGCTTATGAATATACAGCCGATGCATAAGAACATGAATAATTTCGATTTTTTCATAGAATTAATGATGAATGTTTAACATATTTTTTCTTGAAATATTTTTAAGGTCGCAAATATACTTAAAAAATACAATGCTTGATGTCCGCTCCCGGGTTTCTTTATGTAAGAACTTTATATTCAACACATAATTTGTTCATCTAAAAGAATAAAAAAATGGTCTAATTGTTAAATTTACAGGGAATTATAA
Organism: uncultured Bacteroidales bacterium; assembly: GCA_937949745.1. Lineage (GTDB taxonomy): Bacteria > Bacteroidota > Bacteroidia > Bacteroidales > WCHB1-69 > JAGVVH01. The sequence goes on from CALECM010000105.1 coordinate 85,454, forward strand.
TTTCATAAATATACTCCGGCATATTAACAAACAACTCATTTCACTTTCCGCTAATTTAGCCGGTAAATAGCCCGATAAATAAAATTGGTAAACTATTATACTTTTCATTTGTTTCACTTTGACAAATTAATTTAAGGTCATATTATAATTTTGTTTATTTTTGCCACTGCAATATTTATATCTTGTATATAAAAAACATTATAAAGATGAAAAAATTAGTTCATATTATTCCGGTTATAGCGGGTGTAATCATGTTATTACTTTTATGCACCCAATGTCACAAAGATCCGGTATATAATGCCCGTATTACCTGCCGTTTTTCAACAAACGGTATAGATACGGGACAGGTTGCGAGTTTCACCCATCTGGAAATCGGGAAAGCCGACTACGGTGATTTTGCCAAAAGATCGGTGAATACCGACGTCAGGGGAATCTATGAGACCACATTCCAATATGAAGCCCTTCTGGATATTGTTGGAACCCTCACCACTTATGATGAGGACAGTGTTGCTTATCATTTCCTCGGTACCGGCCAGATAAAACTCATTCCTGATGAACTTGCCGAAGCCGTTATACTCATGATCCCTCAATAATAGGAAGATTTAAATAATTCTTAAATTATTTGTTATTAACGATTATTTGACGTTTGTCAGATAATCTATTGTTTAACGAAATCAAACGTTTTGAAAAGAAAAAATTGGAGTTTATTATTTTTAGGATTATCCACCATGGCATATTTTATCTTTATGCTTTTCGTCTCGGCGGTAAATCCCGATAAAAAACAAATACACCATTCTCCCAAACCTGTCAGGGAATATGCCGAAATAGAAAGCACTGATACCATTTGCGCCTTATTATTATCGAAAGCATCCGATTATTTTATTTACAAAGGAACCCCTATAGGCTTTCAATACGAATTATTGATCGAATTGGGAAAAAATTTAGGTAAGACCATGAATATCACGGTCGAAAACGATCCTAATATAGCTTACGAAGCCATTTTTTCAGGGCAGTACGACATTGTTGCCATCGATTACAAAAGAAATCCGCTTATTGATTATTATTTAACTTTTTCCGAACCTCATTCAACTTCTTATCCTGTGTTGGTCGGAAAAACGGGATTCCCGAAGGATAGCCTGACCTGCACGATCGGCATACCGTCGCGGTTCCCTATCGATATCGAACCCGATCTTATACCGGGTACGGAAACGCTGGAAATCTCCTATCACGAGGATATGACAACGGAAGACCTTTTCGATAAAGTACAGAAAGAGGAAGAACACTATTTGATATGTGATTACAACGAGGCCATTACGCTGCTTCCCTTTTTCAGCGACCTGAAAGTAGTGGTTCCGGCGGGTCAGGTTTATGACCGTCAATGGAACCTCAACGGAAAAAATCGTGAACTCAACGCGAAGATCAACGAGTGGCTTTCAGAATTTAAAGAAAGCAGTAAGTACGAGAAATTGTGCAAAAAATATCTTTCCCCGAAATCCGCCGTAATTAATCATTCTTTTAAAAAATCCGGTTATAACAGGATATCCCCTTATGACCAGATTATAAAGAAGAATGCCGAAAAAAGAGGGGTGGACTGGCGATTCGTAACTTCTATTATTTACCAGGAAACCAAATTCCACACTGATCTGATAGGAATGGGCGGCAGTTTCGGACTTATGCAGATGATGCCTGTAACGGGATCACGTTACGGAGTTGACGAAAATTCGACGCCGGAAGAGCAAATCATAGCGGGTATCCGTTATATATGCTTTCTTGAAAAGATCTACAAAGATATTCCTGACGACCAGGAGAGGTTGAAATTCATTGCCGGAGCATACAATTCAGGACCGGGACATATTAACGATGCGCAACGTCTTTGTGAAAAATACGGATCAGATCCTTTCAGTTGGGAGGATGTGGCAGGATATCTTGCATTGAAATCCAAAAGTGAATTTGTAAAGGATCCTGTGGTCAAACATGGATATTATCCCGGCAACCATACCGTTAAATATGTATCCCAGGTAATGGACCGTTATGAAGCTTACTCGGTCGTGGTTTCGAAATAATATGATCAGGGAAGCGTTTATTTATTGTATTTTTGCACCTTAATTACAGAAATTATGATCGAGAGATATTCTAGACCTGAAATAAGCACTATCTGGACGGAAGAAAATAAATTCAATGCTTATCTGAAAGTAGAGATCGAAGCTGCTGCTGCCTGGAGTAAACTGGGAGTAATCCCGGAAAACGAAGTGGAATTGCTCAGGCAAAACGCCTCTTTTGATATTGCCAGGATTCATGAGCTGGAAAAAGAAACCCGGCACGATATCGTAGCTTTCACCCGTACGGTAAGCGAATCGTTAGGCAAAGAGAAGAAATGGGTCCACTACGGTCTTACCTCCACAGATGTAGTGGATACTGCCAATGGTTATTTACTTAAACAGGTCAACAAAATCTTAAAAAAGGACCTGGCGCGTTTATCGGAGGTATTGAAAAAAAGAGCGTATGAATTTAAAGGTACTCCCTGTATCGGAAGAACACACGGCGTACATGCCGATATCACTTCCCTGGGATTGAAATGGGCGTTGTGGTATGATGAAATGGAACGGAATATCCGGAGGTTCAATGATGCCGCCAATGATGTGGAATGCGGAAAGATCAGCGGTGCCGTGGGTAATTTTGCCAATACTCCTCCTTTTGTACAGGATTATGTATGTGAGCAACTCGGCATTAACTCCTCTTCCATCTCTACGCAAACTCTCCAGCGTGACCGTCACGCCGCCTATATGGCATCCATTGCGCTGATCGGAGCTACCCTTGAAAAAATGGCTACGGAAGTCCGCCACTGGCAAAGGACAGAAGTAAGGGAAGCTGAAGAATCTTTCGGTAAAGGACAAAAAGGATCATCCGCCATGCCTCATAAACGGAATCCCGTCGGCAGTGAAAATATCGTAGGATGCTCCAGGGTACTCAGGGGTTATATGATCACCACTTACGAAAATGTACCTTTATGGCATGAACGGGATATTTCCCATTCCGCCGCGGAACGCATAGTATTGCCAGACGCAACCATACTACTGGATTATATGTTGAACCGTTTTACGGATATTCTGGAAAATCTCGTTATTTTTTCCGAGAATATGCTCAAAAATATTTACCTGACCCAAAAAGTGATCTTCGCCCAACGTGTAATGAACGCGCTCATTAATAAAGGTATGTCACGGGAAGAGGCCTATGACCTGGTCCAGCTCATTTCCATGACCGCTTGGTTTGAATCCAAAGATTTTCAGGAATTGCTTAAACTCAACAAAGTAGTCTGTCAATATTTAAACGTGGAAGAACTTGCCGGTTGTTTTACCCTGGATTACTATTTCGTGCACGTGGATGAGATTTTCGACAGGGTATTCAACAAACAACTTTCTCCCGTAAAATCATCTTGTTAACCCACTTCTTCTTCGGTGGGCGCATACCTGACGGCATGCGGAAAGTTATGAGTTTGTAAGGTTACCCAGCGGGAATGCCTAAAAGCATTCGTTCGTTTTGTGAAAGATATCTTTCATCCACTTTCTAACTTCCTATTTTCATCCTTACAGGCGCTACCTAAAGGCATGCAGAGACTTAGAGTAGTTTTTCCGGTTACCCAGCGGGAATGCCTAAAGGCATTCGTATGTCCTGATTTTTAATTGAGGATTTGAATTTATCCGAATATCTTTCTTTCAGAGCATTTTTCTGAATCCCGTCAGGGATTCCCGCGTGGTTGCTTTTCAAATTGGGAATAATTTTTGCATGCCTTTAGGTATGCTCCATTGTTATTCCATTCCGAAGAAAGATTTTTATACTATTATTACCGTAATACTACATCTTTAGATTAAAATGCTATATTTGCACCATACATTAAGGTAAATAACGATGAAAAAAGTTTTTGCCATCCTGTTCTTTCATACAATTTTATTTGTCTTAAACGTCAGAATTGTAAATGCCCAGATCCCTTCCACACAGGGAACGGAATTTTATTTCTCATTTATGAGGAACGGTTACCGGTGCCAGCCCTATCCGGAAAATGACAAATTAACGGTTATCGCAAGTGCCGCCAGGAATTGTTCGGTAACGGTAAGCAACCCGAATACAGGATGGAGCCAGTCCCATTCTTTAACGGCTAACGGAGTTACCGTCATCGCCATACCGGATCTTCAGGGTTATAATACCGGTTCGGAAATTATTGAAAATAAAGGGCTACTGGTTACCTCCACCGATACTATTTCTTTATATATAGCCAATGAAGCTACCAACTCTTTCGACGCCGCCAATGTTTTACCACTGGAAGCCCTGGGCAGCCACTATATTGTGCAAAACATTTCACCCTCACCCGTTTCCTGCCAAAATGAAAATTTGAGTTGTTTCCTCATCGTGGCCACGGAAGACAGTACCATTGTGGATATTACGCCAAAAAAAAACACATTTAACGGGCATAATGCCAATGTTACTTTTTCAATAACCCTTAACAGGGGCAATGCTTATCAGGTCTTTTCAAGACCGGAAGATCTTAACGGCGATTTTTCAGGGACCGAGATCCAAAGCCGTGACTGTAAAAGAATAGCCGTATTTAACGGGAATGTATTGACCGGCATACCTTCGGACCGGGATATGGGAGTGGACCATATTTTTGAACAGGCGATGCCAACGGAATATTGGGGTAAAGAATTTGCCGTTACGGCATCTTTAAACCGCTCCGGAGATTTTGTACGTATCACGGCCCTGGAAAATAATACCGGAATTTTTATTAATGGTATTTCTGCAACTACTCTCAATAAGGGCGAAACCTATCAGTTTTTTATATCCGCAAGCAGTCCGAGTTGTTATATTACCAGCAGTCGGCCCTGTGCCGTTAACCTTTATCAAACGACCAGTTTTTACGACAATTCACCACTGGGAGATCCGTCTATGGTCTGGATCGCGCCTGTAGAACAACAGATTAAAAAAATAACTTTCAGTACATTTAGCGCTCAGAGCATCACGGAACATTACGTTAATATCATCACTCATACGGAAACGGTAAACTCCATTCAACTGGATAACCTGAATGTCGGAAATCAATTTACGCCCCTGAATGGAAATCCGGAACTTTCTTTCGCCCGTATTGTTATCCCGCCGGGAATGCATACTCTTCAAAGTAATTCGGGGTTTACCGCGCATGTATACGGATTCGGACTCACACAGGGCTACGCGTATTCCGTAGGATCTTCAACCCTGAGTATGGAACGGGAGTTGCTGGTAGACGATATCCCGAGCAGCCAGGTAAGCCTGCATAAAATTTGCCGTGATGATTCCGTCGCCTTCGAAGTCAAGGTTAATTATGATATAGATTCTGTTTACTGGTATTTCGGAGACGGGAATCATGATGAAGGCGTGAGGTTGAATCACCGGTATATCCAACACGGGAATTACGATGTAACCGCCATTATTAAAAGAGCTTTCGTAAATTGTTACGGAAATTTTTATGATACGCTCAATACCCGGATCCATGTGGGCGAAAGTCCGGTTATTGATGACAGTGTAACGATCTGCCTGCATGATTTCCCGTTCCATTACAAGGATTCCGTTTTCATTAGTCCCGGGAATTATATGGTAATCGGGAAGTCCTCATTATCCTGTGACACCGTATTTTATCTCTGTTTACAATCCATAACCTCCTATTTATTTGAAACCCACGATACTATTTGTGAAGGAGAGACTTACCATTTCAGGGGAATGGAAATCTCAACCGGCGGGATTTACGAGGATAATTTTATCACGACTAACGGATGCGACAGTAATTACAAATTAATTTTAGTCGTTAATCCTTCTTACGATACCCTCATTGAAGACCATATCTGTATCGGAAAGCACTACCGCAGAAACGGCTTTGACCTTCCACCTCATCCTTTACCGGGAAATTACGAATACCTTAAAAATTTAAAAACCGAAAGAGGTTGCGACAGTGTGATCGCATTAAAACTTTATATTCCGGAAACAACGGTGAACATAGAAGTAGACGGAGATCTTTGCGAGGACGGATATTCTGTACTGACCGCCCATACGTCCAATTCAAATATTTTATGGAATACCGGTGAAAGCACTCCTGTTATCGAAATAGTGAGGCCGGGTAAATATTCCGTGACGGTGGAAGAAAATGAATGCCTCGCTATAGATACGGTATCCATAGAAGGATGCCCTTTCAAACTTTATTTTCCCAATGCCATTTCCCCAAGGGACGTAAACGGGATTAATGATTACTTCTGTTTATCCAGCACGGACCACATTGCTATTTTCGACATTACCATCTACAACCGTTGGGGAAATGTGGTTTTCTTCTCTGCTGATGCAAATTTTCGTTGGGACGGTTCTTTCCGGGGAAGGGTTTTACCGGGAGTGTATACTTACATTATCCGTATAAAAACTACGGAGGGACCAGGCTATCATTACAAAGGCAGTATTACGGTTCTATAATGTTATCGCGTTTTGCGGATTTTTTAGCTTTCTTTTTATTTTTCCGCCTGAAAGAATCAAGAATATCTTTCCCGTTATTAAATTCCTGCTTGTATACCAGCGCTACACCGGCCGCTCCGTTATTCCGTTGTCCTATATAATCGGATACCAGATATTCGTCATTGGAAACAAAAGCTTTAAGTCGCCAGTTCCCCGGTTCATTAAGCAGGAATTCGATACTGAAATCCCCGATAAAATTGTTGTAATTCTCTTCCGTAGATCCTTCCGCATAACCGAGATTGGTTTGCAGGATAATCCGGTCGTTCCAAACCGGTATAGAGGCATTTATGCTATATTCCTGTTCATTTTCCCGTCCCATATTACGCATATTGAAACCCAACTCTCCATATTTAAATTGTTGTGAAAGGAAATTACTAACCACGTTGGATAACATTTCCGAACCTGCATCGGTACCGATGGTCGTAATCTGGTCACGGGTGAGATCGTTATCCACGGTAAATTTCGACATAAGGAACAGTGAAAAGAATTGGCGCGCGGCACTTCCTTCGTTAGAAGCGTCGATCGCGATATTAAGACGGGCATTATCTTCCGCACTCGCGTTGGGCAGTTCGAAAGAGAATCCGATACTCGGCATCATCAGACTTCCGCTCAGGTTGATATAGGCATTGACCGGAGCTCTTCTTGTGGAAGCTTCCGGAATGATCTCATTTAACGGGGCAGTGGTCTTATACAAGGCTTGTGCGTCTATCTCCGAATTATCAACAGGACCGTTAAAATGGATCGTACCGCCGGGTACAATGTCAAATTTGGCATTCAATAAAACGTCACGCAATGACATGGCGAATTTTCCCGATACGATCGAGAGTATCCCGGCAAGGTTCAATCCGGCTTCATCCTGGTAGCTAAGTTGCAGGATACCGTCGGCCCGGGCCGTCAGGGAGCCTCCAATAGAGGGATCCAGGTCAAGCTGGACTTCCGCATCCTTATTAAGTTGGAAAACAAAATCAAAATCCAGTGCCGTACTCGTATTTTCCGCATCCTGATTCTTACGGGCTGCCCGTTGGGATTGGTCCACTTTAAAACGGATACCTTCACTCTCAAATACCCGTTCGGAAAAAGTAACGGGCAGAAATAATTTAGTACCGGGCAGGGTAGTTAAGTTGGTTCCTCTAAAAGATAAATTCTCCGTATTCCCGATAATGGAGACATTTCCTGAAACAAAACCGGTACCGTAGAAAGGCGAATCGGTTTGTTTCGGCGAATTGAGTACCAATAAACGATCGGTGGCTATGGCCAGATCCAATTCAAAATTTTTAAACTTCTGATGATGTACGTATCCGGTCAGCCGTCCACGGTTCCCATGTATATCCGACAAGATAATATCCGGAAATTCAATTCCTTTCTGATTGAAATATATTTCCTGATTATTCAGGCTGTAGACCGTATTCAATGGTTTTATACCTAACTCTCCGTTGTGGACCGTAACTTTACCGTCGAAATAGGTAGAATCGGGATTCGCGATAAAAGAAATCTCACCGGAAGCGTAACCGGAAACCTCATGGCTGAAAGAAGCCAGAAAAGGTGATAGGAAACCTATCCGTAAAGTATCGATATTAGCCTTAATATCCAGCGATCTTTTATCCACATGATAAAAACCGCTGAGATTTGCCAATTTAAGGGCTTCATCGTTATAGTTTCTCAGGTTATAATTTTCGATAACAGCCGAATTGAGTGTCCTCTCACGGGAGAATAATCCGCCGCTAAAACCGATGGAAGCCCCACCGGGTGCCGCTGCCGAAAGAAAAAGATTCCCGAAATATTCCTCATTGAACATAAAATCGCTGACAAGTAATTTTCCGGTAACCATCCTTTTATTATTCCAGGATGATAACCTGACTTTCGCCGAAATATCTCCTCCGAAACTCAAATTAATATTTTCAGCGAAAGTATTAAAAGGCGAAAGGTCGACATTCGTGATGTTCACATTCAGATCGTCATTCTTTTGAAATGAAAATACACCGTCTACACTTAGCCGGCTGATTCCGGATTCCAGAATCACATTATCGAAATCGATATGGTCGGACCTGAAATGGACCAGATGATCCCGGTTAAATTGCCAGCGAATGTTTTTTATATCGATCAAAGACCTTGCGATCCGTAGTTGTATATCATCTTTATTATTGGCATCCACAATACCGGAAAGATAAGAAATACCGTCCGAAATCGAAGCGGGATTTCTCCATTGAAATCCGTAATAAATCTGATTGTTAACAAAAGCGGAACCTAAAGCGAGATGCGTAAAAACGATATTGTTCTTTTTCTGCGGGATCAGGATGCTGTCGGTTCTCAGAGTCAGCTGGAAAGCGGTGTCTACCGCTTCCCTGCCCCGTACATTAAGGTTATGGACCTGCACTATATCTTTATAGCGGATACGACGGCTGTTGATCTCGAGGGTATCATTCCGGTCGGAACTCAGATAGATATTGCAGGTTGATGAAGGAGCTATGCGTAAACCCGGAACGAAAATCGACAATATATCCCTGGTCTGGAATGTTTCCACGTTCAACCGGAAATAGGTCTCTTTATCCGGTAAAACGGTTTCTCCGGTAACGGCAATATTGTCATGAAATGCGGGAAATAAATTCGGGAAATAACGGTATCCCACCAATAATAAAGAATCTACAATTCCGTCCAGTTTATAGTTGGTTGTTAAAGTGGCATTCACAATACCCGAAGTGAGGATAAACTTATGAAGCCCGGAAGCCGTATTGATAGCCGTTAACCTGATCCTTTCCCCGTCAACCCTTTTATCTTCGATCTTATAAGTAATACCGTCAACACCAAAAAAACCGTTGATGCCATCGATGCGCCTGCCGTTTACCATTAATTCCAGTGAATCGAACGAAATTTCGATTGACGGATTTTGCCGGACGAATAAAATCGCTTTGTCTATTCCCTGGGCCGAAGCAGAGTCAACTTCAGGCATATAGCGGACGATATTTCCCGGAGCAAAACGGTCGAAAGAGGCATAACTTTTAAAGTTGGGGACCGGTGTAGTCAAATCCATGATCCCTGTAAAACGGAAATTGATATTAGTATCGGCCGACACCACCTGGGCACTATATACCTTGCCGTCGATACTCCCGTTAATGGTCACATCATGCAAAGGATAACCCAACAGGTCAAAACGGCTGATATTCCCATTTAGAGCAGCTTTGGCGGAAGCCAGTAATTTTTCCCCGTACCGGGGAGAGCCGGCGGTTCCTTTTATCCCGACGCCACCTGCCACCATACCCATGTATTTATATTCATCCAGTACACGACCCAGATTAAACCCGGGTGTGGAAATTTTTCCCCTGTATTGCAATCTTTTCCCGACCTCATCCACCTTAAAATCCACCATGGCATTGCCTGCATCCGTATGGACCTTCAACTGAGTTTCAAAATGGGTCAGTTGTCCCGAATAAAAACCGCTTACACTGGCATTCTTTATATTCATAACCTGCTCCGGAAGGGATATGGTATTACCGCGAGGCAGGGTAAAATGCGTCAGCTCTTCGAAGTTTACAGCGGCATTATCGATATCGAGATCCATATATACATTACGAATATCCGTGATATTGGCTAATCGCATATCTCCGGCAAAGGAAGTTTTCCGTCCGTAGCGGACCAGAAAATTTTTAATATCCAGATTATTTACGGGTCCCCTGATATTCCCGGCGATGACTATTTTCTCCCGCATTCCGTCGATAGCGGGAGCAAAGGCGGCCACGTCGTCCATATCCAGTATGGAAGGACTGATATCGGCTACGATCGAAACGCTATCCAGAAAAGAACCGTAACTTTTCCAGCTATCGTAATAAAAAGCCAAATCCATGTAAAGAATACTCTGGGGCGTAACCAGGCGGGCATTATTAAAAAACAGATTACGTCCGTTGATCCTGAAATCGGCGGTAGCTTCCTTCAGGGAAAAGCCGGTGTACTGGTCGAAAGCGAGTTTGGTGATCTTGGCGGAAATATCATCCCCGTCAATATTGAAATCGCGCGAATAGAAATCAATATCGTTCAATTGAAAAAAGGCATAATCTATTTTACTGTCATCACCATGATTAACCCGTGTCTCATCATTGATCAATGTAAAACGGCTCTTCCGCAATGTAAGCCTGTCAGCCCGCAACACCAAAGGTTTGGGTTCCTCGCTTTTCATTTTCTGCGTCCATACCGAAATATTAAGGGATTCATCCCCTGCATATTTCCGTAATGTAACATCGGCTCCGTTAAATTGCAGATCGCCGAAAGAAAGCTTAAGGGGAGAAAACTGAACATTCCGGATACGGGTTTTTGCTTTATCTACCCGGATCATATCATTGTTATGATGGTCTTTAATCACGAAACCGTCAATGACCAGCTTTAACGCCGGATTAAGATAGATCCGGTCAATGGAAATCTCGGTTTGCCAGTTATCGGAGAGCATGACCGTTACTTTCCGTACCAGCGCATTTTGGACAGGCGGAATGAAGACAAGCGTTACCAGGATCAGGTCCAATGCAATCAATATCCCTAAAATCCAGAGAATAACGATTGCTATTTTTTTAGTAACTTTGCGTTTCAATTTGCCTTCTTAAAATTATGTCCTATTATATTCTGGGTATCGAATCTTCCTGCGATGACACCTCTGCAGCCGTTTTACAAGGGACGACCATATTATCTAACGTTATCGCCGGTCAAAAAGTACATGCCGAATATGGCGGGGTTGTACCTGAATTAGCGTCAAGGGCACATCAACAGAATATTATCCCGGTTATAGATACGGCACTCAAACTTGCAAAAATAAGTAAAAATCAGTTATCCGCCATTGCGTATACGAATGGTCCGGGTTTACTGGGATCCTTGCTGGTAGGAAGTTCTTTTGCCAAAGCAATGGCTTATTGCCTGAACATTCCTTTACTGGAAATCGATCATCTTCAGGCACATGTACTGGCGATCTTTGCCGATAAACCCGGGGAAGAAAAACCCAAACCGCAATTTCCGTTCCTGTGCCTTACCGTTTCCGGAGGCCATACCCAGATCCTGAAAGTAAACAGCTATTCCGATATGGAACTTTTGGGCGGAACAATCGATGATGCGGCAGGAGAGGCTTTCGATAAAGCCGCTAAAATACTGGGACTCTCATATCCCGGTGGACCTGTAATCGACAAACTGGCCCGGAACGGCGATCCCCACCGTTTTTCATTTTCCACTGCTCATCTTTCCGGGATCCGTTACAGTTTCAGTGGTTTGAAAACCTCTTTCCTCTATTTTGTACGGGATAATTTAAAAAGCAATCCCTGTTTTATTGAAGAGAATATCCATGATCTGGCCGCTTCCATACAATATGCCATTATCTCTTCCCTTACCGATAAAATGAAAGAAGTATTCAGGCAATATGACTGTAAGGACGTAGCTATCGCCGGAGGTGTTTCCGCTAATTCGGGATTGAGAGATGCGATGCAGGACCTGGCCGGACGATACCAACGCCGGCTTTTTCTTCCGCAGTTAGACCTGACGACCGACAATGCCGCTATGATCGCATTATGCGGTTATTTCAAGATGCTTGATCATGATTATTCTTCGATATCGGCTACACCTTATTCGTCAGCGCGGCAGCCCCTAAAATAGCAGCTTCATTTTCATTAAGATGAGAAAGGATGATCCTTACTTTATTTTTATAAATAAAAAGAAGGTTTTCTTCAAAAGACTTTTGTATTGGTTTTAGCAACAAGTCACCTGCCTTTACCGGTCCACCCATCAGGAAAATAGCTTCGGGAGAAGTATAAGCTACCGCATTAGCCAGTGCCACACCTAAAATTTCGCCGGTAATCCGGAAAGTTTTGCGGGCTATCTCGTCCCCGTTAAGCGCCAATGCGGCAATATATTTACTGCTGATAGAATTTTCATCTTCCGGAACAAAATTTCCACCGTATTTCTTCTTCATTAATTCTATGAAAGTCTTCTTAATACCTCCGGATGAAGTATACTGTTCCAGGCATCCCTTGCGACCGCAATTACATGAACGTCCGCCCGGATATATAATCACATGCCCCAGTTCGCCCGCATATCCGTCGTGTCCGTATACCAGTTTGCCGTTTACCACAATACCGCTGCCTACTCCGGTACCCAGGGTGATCATAATGAAATCTTTCATTTCTTTAGCGCCTCCGTATACCAGCTCGCCGAAAGCGGCGGCATTGGCATCATTAGTAACCACGACCGGAACATTGATCCTTTCCCGGATCATATCCCGCAGGTTCACCTCTCCTTTAAAATTCAAATTTACGGCATTATCGATACGGCCCGTATAATAATTTCCGTTGGGGACTCCTATGCCGATACCCGTGACCTCCTTAATGCCGTTAATTTCCATCAGCTCAAGAATAGCCTCTGCCAGATGATCCACATAAGGACCGGGATCCCCGTATTGTGACGTCGATATCCGGGAACCGGCTATACATTTGCCTTCTCCGTTGACCAGCCCTATATCGGTATTAGTACCTCCGATATCCACACCAATAGAAAAAGGTTTCATTGCGCTATATTTAAATAAGTGACTCCGACCAATTTATCATACAAACCGTTTTCGTCCTGTAAATAAATAAGTACGGTATATTCGTTCTGGGTTTGCCAGTGATTCCCTTCAATATAGGTCTCGTCAATCGTATCGGTTCCGTTCTTAACGTACACATACTGATAATTGTAATAACCCTGTTTAAGATAGAGCGCCGCTTCCCAGTAATTATTGACGGGATTATAGGATAATTTAGCATCTTTCCGGATATTCCAGTCCGTAAGTTCCCCGAATACGTAAATATCCCCACCCTGAAATTCAAAATCCGGACGTAAGGCGAAATGAGTCATGGCATAATCTTCACGGTTCTGGCCCGGAAAATCGTTATTCCTGAAATAACAACGCCCTTTCAGGGTCGTATTGGTTTCATAAGCGCCGAAGGGACGGGCTTTATCTTCCATAATATAGGCCTGATTAACGCCGTCGGTGTATCCGAGAGATACGATCCTGTTACCGTTATAGCGTAAACTACTGATATCGAAAGTTCTAAATTCTGCACCACCGTTCATAACATTTTCGTTATTATCATAATCAAAACTATATTCGCCGGGTACACCCGATCTGTATTTCAGTCCGATAATGGCATTATCCCATCTGCCGTTCTGCATGATCGTAGCATTCAGGTATTGGGCGGGATTCCGGATGGAATAACTACCGCTGTTCACTACAAAATCTATTTCCTGTTTGGTGAACATATATTGTATGTCCGTCGCGGCGTGTACATTTCCCGAAATACCCACCTGTACCGGTTCCACGATCATCATCCTTCTGGTTAAAACCGGGTTATCCTGGTTGTCATCGTAAACAAAGAGAATATAATTTCCTGATTTGGTTACTCTCATCTGATTCGTGGGAAATAATAATTCATAATGCGTATAAGATTGTATGGTATTAAAAGAATAGGAGTAATCGGTAATCTCATCTTCCATAAAGCCATCCAGGTATTCTATAGGATTGAGGTCGGTAGGTTTCCAGTCGTGAGTACAATGAATGAGCGTATATTTAAGATAGCGGGATTCATTGGTGATATCATCGAAGGAAAGCCGTAACAAATCTTCACCGTTTAACTTTATGATCGGCTGACCTAAATCGGAATCATTGACATTCAATTTGATGCTTTTAATTCCGGGAACATAAATGGCATTATCCGGTTTTATATTCCCGGGAATTTGTGAAATGGCATTGTAAAAGCAACCCATCACCCATAACAAGAGTATTATCTTTCTCATAAAATACTATAAATTAATTTCTTAATGATTTCTTTCCATTAAGGCGCTTCGGATTTCAAATATAATCTTTTTTATTTACTTCTAATTAACACAATTTTATACCCTTATTGATCTTTAATTTAAAAATCAATTCTGATGTAAAATTCCGTTAAATACTCATTCATAACACCTGACAAAAAAAATGTATTTTTGCAGCCTAAAGAAAAATAGATGAAAGTAAACAGCCAAAAAGAAACCGTTTTCGCCGCGGCTCCTAAAATTTTTTCCTTAATCACCAATTGTAAAAATTTCGGGGAATTTCTTCCGGATCAAATAGAAAACTGGGAAGCAGGAGATGATTATTGTACATTCTCTTTTCAGGGCCTTATCACCTTAACATTGAGGATCGTGGAAAAAGAGGAATTTTCCAAAGTGGTTTACCGCGCGGAAAACACCCAGAATATCCCGGTAACTTTTACCATCCAAATCGAAGACCTGGGCGAAGAATGCCTTATATGGATAGACTCCGAAATGGACCTGCCCATTTATTTACAGGGTATGGTGAAAAAAACTTTCCAGAAATTTGTGGATGCCATTGTATTAAAGATCAAAATCGAGGCTGAAAAATAATTATCATGAAAGGCAGGATCAGAACCGAGAAATTAATCAAAAAATATAAAAACCGTACGGTCGTGAACGACGTCTCTTTCGAGGTGGAACAAGGAGAGATCGTAGGACTTCTCGGACCTAACGGAGCCGGAAAAACCACCTCCTTCTATATGATCGTGGGACTTATCAAACCTTTCTCCGGCGAAATCTTCCTGAACGAAGAAAACATTACGAACCTCCCTATGTATAAAAGGGCAAAACTCGGAATCGCTTACCTGCCACAGGAAGCTTCCGTATTCCGTAACATGAGTGTGGAAGACAATATCAAAGCCATTCTGGAATTCACCGACCTTACCAAAGCGGAACAAAAGGATAAACTGGAAAGCCTCATCAGTGAATTCAATATTCAGAAAGTGCGTAAGAATATGGGGAACAACCTTTCAGGTGGAGAGCGGAGGCGGACGGAAATCGCACGATGCCTAGCTACCAATCCGAAATTTATATTGCTGGACGAACCTTTTGCCGGCGTGGATCCTATTGCGGTAGAAGATATTCAGAATATCGTAAGCAAGTTGAAAGAAAAGAATATCGGCATTTTGATTACCGACCACAATGTACATGAAACTCTTTCAATCACAGATCGTTCCTATCTTCTTTTCGAAGGCCGTATTTTAAAATCGGGAACCTCCGAGGAACTGGCCGCTGACGATTATGTTAAAAAAATATATCTGGGTAAGAATTTCGAATTGCGGAAATGACAATAAAAAATATTAAATATCAGAGACTTATTACATTAGTGGAATTATTTTTGCTGGGATAATATTTTTGTATATATTTGCAGGCTTAAAAAAAATCAATTGAGAATAAAATAGAATATTAATAATCAAATAGATAAAAAAAATGCGTAACAAAGGTCTAGTTCTTTTCTTTACAATACTCATTGCATTAATCTGCGTGTATTGCCTGTCTTTTACCTTCGTAGCCAGCTCTGTGGAAAAAGATGCCAGAAAATATGCAGAAGAAAATCTCACCAATCCGTCCACCGAACAATATATTGTACAGACGGCAGCGGGAGACCCCATGTATGAGAAACAATTGAGAGATTCCATCTATAATGACAGTGAAAGTCATTACCTGACGGTTATGAAAGATTCTTCCGTATTTTTCGGAATGACCTATAAACAGGTAAAATACAAGGAATTAAACCTGGGTCTGGATTTAAAGGGAGGTATGAATGTTACGCTGGAAATCTCCATTCCGGATGTAGTGAAAAGTCTGGCTATCAATACCGAAGACGAGCTTTTCGAGAATACTTTTAACAAAGCCTTACAACGTTATAATGAAACCAACGGAGATTTTATCGATATTTTCGTACAAACATTCAATACCGAAAAAGCCGCTTTAGGCTTAAATAACGCTACTCTCCGTACTTATTTCGGAGACAGGTCGGGGATCAAAAACGCTTCTGACCAGCAGATCAGGGATTTTATCAGGACGGAATCCGACGGAATTGTGGACAGGACCTTTAAGATATTACGTACCCGTATCGACCGTTTCGGTGTGGCGCAACCTAATATCCAGCGCCTGCAGGGAGGACGTATTTTAGTGGAACTTCCGGGTATCAAAGAACCGGAACGTGTAACCGACCTTTTGAAAAGTACGGCGAAACTGGAGTTCTGGGAAGTATATAATGATCCGTTTAACGGAATGCCTATCCAGGAAGCTTTCAGGCAGGCAGATATCAAACTCGGGGAACAATTAAAGTTACAGGAAACGCGGGAAGCGCAGCAGGAAGTTGCGGTAGCCGATACAGCCGTTACCGAATCAGATGCTGCATTCGGCCTCGATTTCGATGATGAAGACGAAGATGAAGAATTCGAGGAAACATACGGATTAGGACCGATCCTCAGTAAAGCGGTTCCCGGCAACGACGGTATTTCCATAGGCTATTTCCGTGAAGCCGATATGAAAGAAGTTGAAAGATTACTTCCACAATTACAAAGGATAATGGGCGGAAATAATGTTGTCTTCTATTGGGGAAGCGCGGACCGGAATTTCGGTAACGCATACCCGCTTATTCCTTTAAAGAAAAACAATGACCGTATCGGTCCAAAACTGAGTTCCGAAACCATCGGAGGCGCAAGGATCATCCGTTCCGCCCGTCAGGATATAGACCAAAATAACCGTATAATAGTCAATATGTCGATGGAAGACCAGGCTACGGACGAATGGAGAAAGATCACCAAAGCCGCTGTAGATAACAAAACCAAATCGACTTATATCGCGATCGTACTTGATAATTTCGTTTATTCCTATCCGGGTATCAGAAGTGAAATTCCGAACGGAAACTCCGAAATCTCAGGTAATTTCTCTATTGAAGAAGCGAAGGACCTTGCTACGGTCCTCAATTCAGGAAACCTGGAAGCGCAGGTAAATATCGTACAGTCCGAAGTTGTCGGACCAACCCTCGGTAAAGAATCAATCAGCGCCGGATTATTGTCAGCGGTACTGGCCTTCCTGTTGGTACTGGTCTATATGTTCCTGTACTATAGCCGCGCAGGTCTTGTAGCCGACATAGCATTGTTTACCAACGTATTCTTTATATTGGGAATCCTTGCATCTCTGGGAGCCGTACTAACATTACCCGGTATCGCCGGTATCGTACTTACTCTGGGTATGGCTGTGGATGCCAACGTAATTATCTTCGAACGTATACGTGAAGAAATACGTGCGGGTAAGGGAACCCGGATGGCCGTAGAAGAAGGATATAAAAACGCCTATTCCGCCATTATTGACGGTAACGTCACGACCTTGATCACAGCCATCGTGCTTTATATTTTCGGGTCAGGTCCGATCCAGGGATTTGCCACCACTCTTATTATCGGTATTTTATCCTCCCTGTTCACGGCGATCTTCATTACGAGATTAATTTTCGAAACCCAGCTCAAAAAAGGAAGAACTCTGAAATTCGGTAATAAATATACTATTAACGCTTTCACAAATACCCATTTTGATTTCCTGAAGACCAAGAAGATATTCTATACACTTTCCGGTACATTGATAGTGGTATGTATTATCTCTTTCGCTACTCTCGGACTTAGTCCCGGTATTGATTTCACGGGAGGAAGAAATTATGTGGTACGTTTTGACCAGGAAGTTTCCACAGCAGATGTCAGAGAAGCGGTTGCGGAAGAATTCGGAGGTAATCCGGAAGTAAAAACTTTCGGTGGAAACGACCAGGTAAGGATCACGACCAACTATAAGATCGACAGCAACGATCCTGCCATAGACAAAGAAGCTGAAGTGAAATTATATAATGCCTTAAAAGGCTTTTATGCGAAATCGGATATTTCCGAAACCGATTTTACGCAACAGATGGATCCGCGTGGTATCCAAAGTTCACAAAAAGTACAACCTACTATCGCACGTGAGCTTTTAGGAAATGCCATCTGGGCCGTCGTGATCTCTTTGATCCTCATATTTGCCTATATTGCCATAAGGTTTAAAAACTGGCAATTTGGTCTCGGAGGGGTAATCTCACTGGTACACGATGCCCTGATCACGATAGGATTATTTTCACTTTTCTATAAAGTGATGCCTTTCTCCATGGAAATCGACCAGTCATTCATCGGGGCTATCCTTACCGTAATCGGTTATTCTATCAATAACGTAGTGATCATTTACGACAGGATCAGGGAAAACCTTGCACTTTATCCTAAACGTGACAATTACGTTAATTTCAACTCTGCTGTTAACAGTACCTTGGGCAGGACCGTGAATACGGCCGGGACAACCATTGTGGTGTTATTAGCTATCTTTATTTTCGGCGGGGAAGTGATCCGCGGATTCGTTTTCGCGATGGGCGCCGGTATCATAATCGGTACTTATTCAGGGATCTTTTTCTCCACTCCTTTGGTGTATGATTTGTTAAATATCAAAGGGAATAAAATAAAAAGAGCGAAAACAAAACTTAAATAAAGTAAACTTTTTGGTATTTGTCATGTCAGAATATTTTCTTATCTTAGCGGACTAAAATCGCAATTAGAAAATATTAACAAACATGAACATATATAAATCCTTAATGATCTGTATAAGTGCCTTCTTGTTAGGTACTTATACTTTGAATGCCCAAACATTGAGAGATGCCGATTATGCCTTCAAGCATAACCAATATGAAAAAGCGCTCGAAGATTATAAGAAAGGGATCAAAAAAATCAGCAAGAACCAGGTTGAAGTAAGAAGGGTAACTTTCCAGATTGCCGAATGTTACCGTATTATGGGCGACCTGAAAAGAGCGGAACAGCAGTATCTCAGACTTGAAAAAAGGAATTATCAGAAAGATAATCCGATGATCCTTTTCCATTTAGGCAGTATTTATAACCTACGTGGAGAATATGACCAGGCCTTAAAATACTATACCGATTTCAAAAAAAGAGCGCCTGATAATGAGCTTATCGACGCCCGGATCGAGGGTTGCCAGAAAGCCAAAATGTGGATTGAGAATCCTACCCGTTACGAAGTTGAGAATCTCAAAAAATTCAATACCAAACAGAACGAATGGGCTCCCCGCTGGGGAAATCCTGAAAAAATGAACCAGATCATTTTTACATCCAATCGTGAAGGATCGGTAGGAAAGGGCACTGACCAGTGGACAGGCGGATTTTTTTCAGACCTTTACAGATCCGATAAACCGAAAAGTAAAAATACTGAATGGCCGGGCGAATGGTCTCCGGTATTACCTTTGGATGAAGGAGAGAAAGTGAATACAGCCGTAAATGAAGGAGAAGCATCCGCCAACAGGAAAGGCGGCGTTATTTATTTCACCCGTTGTCCGCAGGATAAGAAAAAAGTAATGGGATGTTACATCTATTCTTCCACCAAACGCGGTAAATCCTGGAGTGATCCTGAAATCGTGGAACTGGGTCCCGACTCATTCAATTATGTGCATCCATTTATCATGGACAATGAATTAACACTTTACTTCGCATCGAATATGCCGGGAGGACAGGGAGGTTATGATATTTACAAAGCTACCCGTACTAAAAAATCCGGAAAATTTACTTCCATTACCAATTTGGGGCCGAAAGTGAATACTATTGGACAGGAAGTTTTCCCTTCCATGAGGAACGATACGACCTTGTATTTCTCTTCCGACGGTCACGTGGGAATGGGTGGATTAGACATTTTTTCGTCCGCACTCAAAAACGGACAATTCCAGGAACCGGAAAACCTGATGTCGCCTATCAATTCCAGTTACGATGATTTAGGCATTATATTTGATGAAACCGAGGCGCTGGATCCGCTTTCCAAATCGCCTTATATGGCAAAAGGATTTTTCTCATCCAACCGTCCCGGCGGACGGGGAGGTGACGACATATATTACTTCATCTTACGTCCTGTAGTATTTACTTTAGCCGGATTTGTAAGAGACGACGCTACCCTGCAATATATCGACGGCGCCGAAGTAGAAATTATCGGATCGGACGGTTCTTCATACAAAACCCAAACCGACGTTAAAGGTTATTACTATTTTGATAAGACCAAGATATTGGGTAACGTAACTTACAACATGAGAGTTACCAAACCTAAATACTGGGAAGAAAATAATACGGCTGTACAAACTACGGTCGGACTTACGGAAAATACCGATTTAAAACAGGATTTCAGGCTTACCCCGATTCCGGTGGAACCTATCGTATTACCGGAAATACTTTACCCTTTCAACAGTGCCGAACTTAAACCGCAATACAAGGATTCGTTGTTGTATCTCTATGATATTATGGTTAAGAATCCAACCCTTGTGGTTGAATTACGTTCCCACACCGACTACCGCGGCTCGGACGAGTTTAACGAAGAACTTTCTCAAAGAAGGGCGCAGGCATGTGTGGATTTCCTTGTCAACGAAAAAGGAATCGATCCGGAAAGAATCGTACCGAAAGGTTACGGGGAATACAGACCCAGACGATTTACCCAGGATTTACATTACCGTTTTGAAGGCAAAACCTATACTTTCCCGAAAGGAACGGAGCTGACCGAAGCCTATATCACCGCATTACCGTCCAAAGGTGAACAGGAAGCAGCCAATGCTTTGAACCGGCGTACGGAGTTTATCGTATTGCGTAGTGATTTTGTACCCAAAGGAGACAGTATCGGAAGAGTTACCGGTCCGATCAGGGTGGTTCAGGAAAGAAGTGTTCCTATTAATATGACCAATGATGTGGTTAAAGGAACCTGTATAGCAAACGGTAAATCGTTTGATTTTGAAATCGCTCCCGGAAGTAATGAAATACACATGAGTTATACCGCTGCGACCCAATTTTTACGTGAAATGATAATCACGGTATCCGACTTTGAGGAAAAAGAAAAAGCGATTAAACAGGAAGATGGTTCCATCATCGAAAATTCTGTTCTTTATCTCAGTGAATTAAGAATCGGTGATGATTACGCGGAAAATGTACCGGTAATCATTAAGAAAGGTCTTTCTTCTACCTTTGTGATCGGAGAAAATTATATTAAGGATGAATGGGGACAATATAGAATAGACACCTCACGCAATCTGCTTATCTTCGACAAATAGGTCCGAAATATCACAAGAAAAAAGGGAAATAAATTTTATTTCCCTTTTTTCTTGACCAATAGGTTCTTGATATCATTCAGCTTCATCAGGGCTTCGACCGGAGTCAGTGAATTAATATCCAAATCCGTGATCTGGTCTTTGATATCCATAAGCAAAGGATCATCCAGCGCAATGAAACTCAACTGGTAACCTGCTTCTTTTTTCTCAATTTTCGGTTTGTCTTCTTCAGAAGTAGCCCTGCTTTTTTCCAGCTGTTTCAAAATTTCATCAGCCCTGCGGAGAACCCGTTGCGGCATTCCGGCCATACGGGCGACATGGATTCCAAAACTATGCTCACTTCCCCCCTGTTCCAGTTTCCTCAAAAAAAGGACCTTGTTGTTGATCTCTTTGACGGAGACATGGAAATTCTTGATCCGGGGAAATTGCTCCGCCATATCATTCAACTCATGGTAATGGGTGGCAAACAACACTTTGGCTTTATGATAGGGGTGTTCATGCAAATATTCCGCAATAGACCATGCGATGGATATCCCATCGTAAGTACTGGTTCCCCTACCGATTTCATCCAGTAAAATAAGACTCCGGTTAGAGATATTATTGAGGATACTGGCAGTCTCGTTCATCTCGACCATAAAAGTAGATTCTCCGGTAGAGATACTGTCAGAGGCGCCCACACGGGTAAAAACCTTATCTATGATACCGATCGTGGAACTTTCGGCGGGGACGAAACACCCCATCTGCGCCATAAGCACAATGAGGGCCGTTTGACGTAACAAAGCCGATTTACCGCTCATATTGGGACCGGTAATGATCACGATCTGTTGTTTTTCATTATCAAGGTATATATCATTGGCAATGTAACTTTCCCCGGCCGGTAATCGTTGCTCGATAACCGGATGGCGTCCGTTCTTTATCGTAAGCGTGGTACTGTCGTTAATATCCGGTTTGGTATAATTGTTTTCGGAAGAAACCACGGCAAAGCAGTGTAATACGTCGATTCTTGCTATAAGCCTGGCATTAAGCTGGATCATAGGTATGTAATCGATAAGGCCGATTACCAGTTCATTGAAAAGCCGTGTTTCAATTTCCAGGATACGATCCTGGGCACCCAGGATTTTGCCTTCCAATTCCTTTAATTCTTCTGTGATATACCTTTCGCCATTGGTCAGGGTTTGCTTGCGTATCCACTCCGCAGGAACCCGATCCTTATGCGTATTGGTCACTTCGAGATAATAACCGAAAACATTATTGTAGCCGATCTTAAGAGAGGTAATACCGGTCCGGGCGGCTTCACGCTGCTGTATATCCGCCAGGATCTGCTTACTATTGGTGGCCAGCGATAACAACTCGTCGAGTTCGGGATCGACTCCTGTTTTAAAAACGCCTCCTTTATTGACCATAACCGGAGGCTCGTCCTGGGGATCTCTTTTTCAATTTTCTTACAAACGGATAAACAAGGATTCAGCTGTTCCGCGATCTTTTCCAGGGCGGGATGTGCCGAGCGGGCACAGATCTCTTTAAGAGAATCGACAGACCTCAGGGCTTTTGATAATTGTTGTACTTCCCGGGGATTGATACGTCCAGTAGCAATTTTTGCTACTAACCTTTCAAGATCACCAATATTTTTAATGGTATAACTAATCTCTTCTGACAGAGATTCATCTTCCATAAAATGTTTCACAATCGACAACCGTTCTTCGATCATCACCTTTTCCTTCAAAGGCAGCATGATCCATTTCCGTAATAAACGGGAACCCATCGGCGTTTGGGTCTTATCTAAAATCTGAAGCAGCGTAACCGCATTTTCATTGATAGAATCAATCAATTCGAGATTACGGATCGTGAAACGGTCCAGCCAGACATAATGCTCCTCTTCAATCCTGTTAATTTTATTAATATGCTGTATCTTATGATGCTGGGTCTCATAAATATAGTGAAGAGCGGCACCGGCGGCAATGATACCCGAAGAAAGCTTGTCTACTCCGAAACCTTTAAGGGAAGAGGTCTGAAAATGTTTGGTTAAAAGATCATAAGTAAAATCAAGAGTAAAAACCCAATCCTCGAAAGAGGTGAGTAAGGCTTTTTCCCCGAAACGGTTCTTGAAGTCCTGTATTTTATTTTTTTGGATCACAATTTCCAACGGCTTGAAGTTCTGCAGTAATTTATCGATATAATCGTCGTTCCCTTCGGCCATATAAAATTCTCCGGTAGAAATATCCAGAAAAGCGATCCCGCTGTTTTGGTCGGTACAATGCACGGCGCCCAGAAAATTATTTTCCTTCTGTTCCAGAACCTTGTCATTGATGGAAATACCGGGAGTTACCAATTCCGTAACTCCTCTTTTCACAATGGTCTTGGTCATTTTCGGATCTTCCAGTTGTTCACAGATCGCCACCCGTAAACCGGCCCGAACCAACCTGGGAAGGTAGGTGTCGATGGAATGGTGCGGAAAGCCCGCTAATTCAATATAAGTCCCGGATCCGTTAGCCCTTTTTGTGAGTACGATACCCAATATCTGAGAAGCTTTAATGGCATCTTCTCCGAAAGTTTCATAAAAATCCCCCACCCGGAAAAGTAATATAGCGTCAGGATGTTTAGCTTTAAACTGATTATATTGCCTCATTAAAGGTGTTTCCGCGGATTTTGCCATAAAAAACAGGTTTATTGCAAAAATACAAAAACAATCGTATCAGTGGAAGAAGTTTTTCTACCGGTTAATCAGGATATCAATCAAATATTTGGATTAATAAGGAGAAAAATTTATTTCAATTCCCCTGTTAATGTGCCGGATAAACACCAATAACTAAGACTGTTTCCTTCCGGCTTACCTACCGGGATCGCCACTTTAAGCTCATGATCCCCGGCTTTCATATCCCCGATATGGACAATAACCGGATAACTTACCGTACCCGGACACCATCCGGAACGACTCAAATCAGAAGAAGATAAACCATTGGAAAAATTACCTGATGCGGGATTCAATTCCCGGTAACTGCCGCAATCCTCACGCCACGGCGTATACGCCATCAAATTATGCCCATCCAGAAGCAAATGATTGGTTTTGGGATTAAATTCATCACCTCCACCCCAACCGCCATGCCCGGTGGAAACATAGCGTATAGAGGCATTTTTCAAATCAGCAGTTAAGGAAAATTTTACGGTAAGAGAATCGTCACGGAACAGTTCCGCCGGATAAGCCTGTCCCGCCATTTCCAGGATATTCACCGTGGTAAATAGTGGGAAAACTTCTTTCTCTTTTTGTGGATCGTTCGGATAATATTTCAATTTAAGCGACACATTATGTCCGTTTTGCGAATAATTTCCGATCCATACTCCTATCCAGACTTCATTTCTTAATCTTTTGGCATAATCGGTAATTTCCTGCTTAAAAATTACCGAATCCGGCCAATGATAACCGGCCACGTGAATCCGGTTAAAACCCCTTACACCGAAAGAAGTATAAAAACGCATTAATTCCAGCGGTGGTTCGTAATTACCGGCAGCAACCATTCCTTCATACCGGTTACCATGTTTATCGGTATAAAAGGGCAAGGCATCCTTTCCATGTAAAAGTCCATTCAGGAAAGAATTTGCCTGTCCGTCGGAGATCATGAAGACACTCCCTGTCCGATCGTAAGCATCTCCCTCCGAGAATTGCGAAAGTTCGGCAAATATGGCAAAGTCCTCACTGTTTTCCGGTAAAGTAACCTTCTTAAGAAGAATGGAACCATGGGCAAAACGCATAACAGCAGTGTCAATTAAACGATTGATTTTCGGAATATCGCGAAAATAAATACTTTCCCGGTCAAAAACACTGATGGTCACCACCATACTTTGTTGAATCCGGTAATTAAAATCCACAGCCGTCAAGGCTTCGCCGGAAAGATCGGGTTTAAGTTCCGTTTTTTCAGGAATCAATTCCACTTTTACCGCTTTTTCCTCTGCCTGTCCGTTTCTTACCACTTTCAAAACTACTCCGTCGGGAATACCCACACCGGGTTGCATGGTTCCTTTTACTTTCAAAGCGGTAGTATACCATATTTCAATCGTATTGGAATTAATGGAAGCCATGGCTTTTTTACAAAGATACCCGGCAATTTCTTCCGTTTCCGGTAAAAATGTTAGGTTATCATTCAATGTAAATTCCTGGATGGTATGGATTTTCTGACCATCTTTAAGTTCTGCAGTCCGTATCTGACTGTTATTTTTATAATCAAGATAAATATTTTGTAAAGGAGCATTCACATCCGGATCTTTCTCGTGATAACTAATCCTGGCCATATCTCCGGAGATCTCCAATAGAGTATAATAAGAAGAATCAACTTGTCCGTGATACCGGGTTTCATAAAATATTTTTACCGTATTTGTATTTACCTGTGCTTCTATGCGGCAGACTCCTGAAATCAGTAAAAAAATGATTATAATTCTTTTCATAGAGTTTTATTATTCTTTTTATGATGTAAAAATAGAAATATTTTAAAGACTATTACCTTATCTAAGTCAGAATTAGTACATGAAAAGCCGGTTATTCGTGATCAGAAAGTATTAATGTTTGCTGCAGAAATTCTTCCGGTTATATTTTATTTATTACCATTTTCCGACAAAAACGATAAACAAAATCACTTTATTTTCGTTAAAAAAGATATATAACTATATTTTTAGTTTTATAACTAAAAAATAAAATATATATTTGTCGTGATAATTAGAAATACACCACCTTTAAAAAAATTTATTATGAAAACGGACAAAAGCAACAAAATCGGAATGATTGGAGGAGTATTATTCTCTATGATTTTATTGTGTTGTCAGAATGTGAACGCTCAGGTAAGATATGCCGAAGTGATGCCGGAATTTCCCGGTGGCTTAGAGAAAATGTACGAGTATTTGAAACAAGAATTCTACTATCCCCAAAAGGCTATAGAGAAACAAGTGGAGGGTCACGTCGTAATTTCATTTATAGTGGAAAAAGACGGATCAATCACGAATGTAAAAGTTGAAAATAGTAAACTGGAAAGCCCCGAGCAAGATATTCAGGAGGCAAAAGAGGCCTGTGAGCAGGAAGGGATCAGAGTTGTCGGCACCATGCCTCCTTGGAAACCGGGCCTTAAAGATGGAAAACCAGTAAGGGTTATTTATATGCTCCCTATTAATTTTTCTTTACAGTAGGCTGAAAGGCTTATAAGTTATATTGTATAAAAGTTTTACCATATCAGAATTCTATAATAAATTAATACACAATTGTAAGAAAGATTTTATGACAGTAAAAATAATTTTAAAATCCGGAATAAGCGGATGGTTGACGGGAATACTTCTGTTTTTTGTATTAAATTTATTTTCTTTCCAAAATATAAACGCTCAAAATCCAAAACAACAGGAAAAAGAGGATATGAATGAAACATTACCGGAATTTCCCGGTGGAATAGAAGCAATGTATAATTATATGATCAGGAATCTTAATTATCCGCAAGAAGATCTTGATAAAAAAGTAAGTGGTTTGGTAGTGGTTTTATCTACGATAGAAGAAGACGGATCCATTAGTAATGTTAAAATTTTTTCCAGTAATCTTCGCAGCCGCAAAAAGGATAGTGAAAGAGCTAAAAACTTATGTGAAGAAGAAGCGCTTAGGGTTGTAAGGAATATGCCGGTTTTTAAACCCGCTACCAAAGATGGGAAACCGGTTGAAGTCGAATGCAGGTTCCCAATCCGATTTTCAATATAAACCATAATTAACCGGAACAGATAATACGACGAGAATATCCTAACTTCTATAAAAATATTTATGAAAGAATTGACGAAAGCGGAAGAACAGATTATGCAGGTATTATGGAAAATCGAAAAAGGATTTGCCAATGATATCATGGCCCATATCCCTGAACCCAAACCGGCCTACAACA
Organism: uncultured Bacteroidales bacterium; assembly: GCA_937949745.1. Taxonomy (GTDB): domain Bacteria; phylum Bacteroidota; class Bacteroidia; order Bacteroidales; family WCHB1-69; genus JAGVVH01. The sequence continues at coordinate 112,829 of CALECM010000105.1, forward strand.
CGGCTTTAACAGTTGTAAGAATCCTGGAGAAGAAGGGATTTGTCGATCATGAGACATTCGGCAAGGCGCACCGTTATTATCCCTTGATCAGTAAAGAAGATTATTCGTCTTCTCTCTTGAAGAATTTCGCTAAAAAATACTTTAATAATTCCTTCAAATCGATGGTCTCTTTTTTCGCTTCCAACCATGACATCAGCCTCGAGGAACTGGAGGAGATCAGGAAATCTATTGAAGAACAGGAACAATAAATATGGAAACGTTTTTGTCCTATATAATACCCACTTGTTTAACTTCCATCATATTATATGGGATATATGCGATTTTCCTGAAAAACGAACGATTCTTTAATTTACTCCGGTTTTATCTGTTATTCTCCATTTTTTTTTCATTTCTACTCCCTTTCATCCGCATCAGTCTTCCCGAAGATAACATACCGGTATTTTCCGGTACTATTTCAGAACTTATGGAGTTAACCCTTCCCGAATTCCTGATGAACGGTGAAAAAGGAGGTTTTTCCCCTATGGACATAATAGGGTATATTTATTGGTCGGGAGTAATAATTTTTTCTTTATGGTTCGTCATCAAAATAGGCAGGTTATTATTTTTCATTTTCTCTTCCTCCGGATATCAAAAGCTGAAAATCGGCCGTATACGACTGATTTTTACCAATACGGAACATGTTCCTTTTTCGTTCTTCCATTATATTGTTCTCAATAAAAACCAATTTAACGAAAAAGAAATCCATCAAATTATCATCCATGAAAAGGCGCACATAACTCAAAGGCACAGTCTTGATCTGCTCCTGGCAGAAGTAGCCGGAATATTCCAATGGTTCAATCCGGTTTTCCATTTTTACAGGAAAAGCCTTAAAAATATCCACGAATATTGCGCGGATGATTCGGTTTTACGGCAGGGTGTCGATAAAAAACAATACCTCACCCTGCTTATTTCCCAAACACTGGGATATAATATCCATAGCCTTAACCATAATTTCCGGGACGGATCCATTAAAAAAAGGATAAAAATAATGGTTTGTCCGAAAAAAAAATCGAAGTTTGCAATGGCAAAAATATTACTTTTTTTACCCGTCACCGGATTCCTTATCTATAGTAATAATATTATGGGATTGAATATTTCCGACATCACAGCGGGAAACGGTAATATAGAAAAACTCACTATCCCGCAGAATATTCATTCTTCTGTAGAGGAAAAACCGGATATTTCCATCCATAATTCACTGCAAGACCCGAGCACTTCTCCGTTGCAAGCGGAAGCCAATCTTTTACCGGAAAATTCGGAAGAAACCGGAACAATACAGGAAGCGGAAATCCCTGAAACCTTCCCGGAATTTCCCGGAGGATTTGAAAAATTGTATGAGTATCTGTATCAAAACATGGAATATCCATTGCTGGCCAAAGAAAAACAGGTAAGCGGAAAAATTCTTTTCACCTTTGACATTGATGAAGAGGGCAATATAGTTAACATCCGGGTAAGAGATTCCAGATTAGCCGGTCCGGAGGAAAATGCGGAAGAGGCTGGTCAGGAATGTATTGAAGAAGGACTCCGGGTGATCCGGAATATGCCGGCATGGATACCCGCCACACAAAACGGGAAACCGGTGAAAGCTTCTTTTAGTATACCGATAAATTTTTCTTTGGATTGAGGATCATGATATCACTCCTCCACAAGTTCGATAAAGCCCTGATCATTGATTCTAAATCTGATAATCCAGGGATTGTTTTCCATTTCTTCCTGTGCTTTGATTTCGTCTTCCTTATTCATAAGGATAACATCGCTACGTGTGAGTGTCATAACAGAATCAAAATAACCATTTTGTTTTTTAATGCTATATTCCAGAAAACAACTTCCCGGCATACACGAGTACGAACAAATTCTTACTATAGATAATAATCGATTTTGCCGGACATTCAAAGCCAAAACTTCCCTGTTTCCAACGCTGTCCTTTTGTTCTTTATTCAAGCGTGTTTCCAGAAGGAACAGATAGGTTTTATAATCTTTATGAATAGGGAGAACCCCTAAATAAGAAATTTCTTTTCCCCATTTGAGATCTTCAATAAATTGCTTCAATTTTAAAGAGTCATAATCTGATAACAAATCTTCATATTCATTATTTATCAAATACTGATACATGATATTTTCTAACCCATGAGGGATAGTAGTATTTCCAGATAGATTTTTGATAATTTCTTCGCTAAAAAAGAGTGTATCATTCCAAATTTTTCCTTTTTTCAAAAAAGCTTTATCTTCGGAAGAAATATAATTATTATTCTCAAAATTTTGAAAAAAACGGTACTTATTTTCTTCAATTTGCCCATACGAGGAATGTATGAGAAAGAAAACAAACAAATTCACAAAGTACACTTTTGCATTCATAATATTACTGTCACAGAAACTATTAATTCTACATTTAATGTTATTCTCATAAAGAAAGTTTCTCAAACCTAATACTTAATACTTCTCAAACCATCTCATGCCCACATATTAATACAATAACAATTACCTATTCCAATTTAAATCTAATTGGAAGAGTGATACAGATGCCAACAGGTTGCTTGGTGTGATCATCTGTTGCAGGAATATCATACCTTAAAAGCTTAGCCACACGTAAAGCTTCTTTATCCAAATCATGCCGAATACTTTTTTTGATTTTATGCTCACTTGTAAAGCCACAAGTATCTACCCAGAATTCGACAAAAACTGTGCCTTCTATTTTATCTTTTTTTGCTGTTTTAGGGTATCTTAAGTTTTGTTGTATAAACTCCAATAAACTTTTTAGGTCTCCTTCCGTTTCCTGAAATTTTTTATCAAATGTAGGGAAATTGACCCAGGATCGGAGAACTTGATTATATTCATCACACCTACTTAATTGGATTGAAATACTATCGATTTGACAATAGGAAAAGATTGTCAATGATAATAAAAATATTAAAACTAAAAATTTCTTTACCATAATCTTGGAATTTTATAAATGAAATCAGGATTCAGGTCCGCATACATGCGTTAAAGGAAGGTTCTTGCGTCTCAATTGTACCGATGCAAGACTTTCGCAATCCATTCCAGAATATTTTTTTCATCCACAGATAGAAGGTGTTTTAATAATTATTGGCATGTAATCTATATTATATCATTTCGTAATAATCACAATTCTTTGTTTTCTCTTAGAAAAAGGGTGTTCTTTTCGGATAGATTTAATTTCGTTAGGCTTAATATTTCCTAATAACTTCATACTTTCCATTGTAAGCTCTTTCCCATTCAAAAAAATAGGAATTTTTACAAAAATAAAATAGTTGATATGTTCAATACACTGTGAACTGTCATTTGATTCGTATTTAATTTCATAGAAAGACTCATTACCAAAAACATCCTTATGGGTGAGTTTTAATTTTAATAAACTGTCTTGAAATAATTCCAATCCATTGAGAAAGAATGTATTTGTTTGGTTCTCACAATTTTTATTTTTTACAAAAATGTTCAATGTATCTTTCGGATAAAAGATTATTTTATTTATTACAATATAAGTTTGCTCTATATCGGGTCCCCGTAATGTATTTGATTGTCCGTACACCCAGAATAAATTTACTGAGAAAAAAATTAAAAATAAGTATCTCATAATCTTTAATACCATAACCAATTAAATAAATTAAAATATCTTGACATTGATGGATTTATCACTTGGTAGCTTGTTCCGTATCCCGAAAAGAACGAAGCATCATATCTATTAATTACAAGAGATGGTAAACCGCCTGTATTAAAATCCATAGAAGAGTGGTATTGTGATGCTGTATAAGTTGTCATGATAGCCTGTTGTCCAGCTGGGGTAGTTTGTGCAAGTCTGTTAGGAGTTGTAAAGTTACCATCTATGTCTACTGTGCGTATTACACCAGGTCCCCATCCGGATCCGTATATCTCAACGGATTATTCAAACAATAACTATACCTGTTAAAATTCTGACTGAAATCCGGCATCTGTACATAGGGATCGGGAGAGAAGAACCGGGAATTGACCGGGTCGTATAAACGGCTGTAGTTGGCTTAGCCCAAATCCCTCACACTCGACAAAGTAAATAAATTTACTTTGTCGAGTGTGAGGGATTTTCATATTGATAATGCTGAAACAGTCTAAATGCTCGTGCCCCGTAAAACCACGGTCGAAAAGAAATTCGGTCCGGGTATCGCGCGTGTTATAATGGAGTATATCGTACGGATTTTTTCAAAGAACGTCTATATAACGACAAAAATAATAAAAATTAAAATTCTTCAAAGATATCGTTAATATCCAAACTTCATGGTTTTGTTGCAATTTCTATCCTGTTTACTTATTGTGAGGATATGTAGATTTATAGAAATAATCTCATCAGGTTTTTACTGCTTAAATCAAGCCATTACCACCATATCCACTTATCAAAACAACATTCCATAAACTCCTCCCAGGTATAAATTTTGAGTTCATTATTTACTGTTTTAATTGCGTATAGTTTACTGCCTTTGATGCCAATCTTATAACCCATTTCATGAGGTCCGGATAGCCATAAAATATAATCAAACTTTTCATCAAATAACATTTTTGCCAGTTGAACGTAACCTGGATTAGCAATGGGTGGGGTTCTAAAAAAAAATCTGGCATCACAATTGGTAATTAAATTGCCTGCATAATCTGTTATTAGGGTCATCGTTCTGAGATATTCTTCTTTTCCTTTACGCCCTACTTCATAATATTGAGGTTCAAGATGATATAAAAAAGAAAGGTCTAAGTATCTCTCTTTTTTAAATTCAACCTTATTATAATCCAAATGCAACATAAGAATATGAAACTGCCTCAAATTCTGCATATTTGCCATAGCAGAGTTCTTTTTTATCAAGTTTGATATTCTGTTTTCTAAAGAAATAATATCCTTTTCAATATTCAGAATTTCAATCATATTGATGCTTTCCTGAGCATGAGAACAGGGTATTAAATACATAACGATTGATAATAAAAATAAAAGTTTGCGCATAATATAATTTTTTAGCGTCCAATATAAAAACATTCCATGCTCCTGTTATGTCATAACCTGGAATTGAATAAATACTACCGTTCCAAGGATCATAACTCTATATAAGATATTTTAAAAAATATTTCCATTAACTTTGGTGATTGTTTCTTTAACAATACTGTGCATTACAACTTAATGAGCATCAATGTTTCCGATATTAAGTGATAATGTCACTCTATTTCCGGACTGCATGTTTGATCATATTCTGGATAATTCATCTGTACGAGGTTTAAAATATTCCATCGAATATAGATACATTGAAGAGAAAAGTAAAATCTATTCAACAATGGACAGAAATACTTATCTATAATTCATTAGATAGTAATATACCCAAAGATATACCAGAAGATCAAATTATCTATTCAATAGATACTATAAAACTTGCTTCTAAGATAGGTGAAATACTAACTGTATTTAAATTCTCAAACAACATGAAAGAAGCATATGAAAAAACTAAAGAAATAAATGAAGATATGGAAGAACAAACCATATTTAAATTTGATAAAAATGGATATACAATAGAGCCTATAGATAAAGATAAATTATCTGAATTCAATAAAAAACTAAAACAGGCTTTAGAGTATAATCCAAAAGAAAATAAAAATAAATAGAACTCCTTAATAGGAGTTTTTTAATGTAAAAATGTATATATATACCATAATTATTATATCCGGGTAAGAGATTCCAGATTAGCCGGTCCGGAGGAAAATGCGGAAGAGGCTGGTCAGGAATGTATTGAAGAAGGACTCCGGGTGATCCGGAATATGCCGGCATGGATACCCGCTACACAAAACGAGAACCCGGTGAAAGCTTCTTTTAGTATACCGATAAATTTTTCTTTGGATTGAGGATCACGATATCTTCCGAAAGAGATTATAGGTGACTAGTTTAGAATGATCATTAATCAACTATAATAGTTACTTCTTTAAAATAAGGTAATTATGTTAAAAGCCCGTAAAAGGAGATTTCGAGCGGTAGACGAGGTTCGAACTCGCGACCTAAAGCTTGGGAAGCTTTCACTCTACCAACTGAGCTACTACCGCTTATAATTTACGAGAATTCTCCCGGGAAAATCAAGGACAAAAATACAAAAAATGTGGTAAAGAATTTATTGGATACCGCTTTTTAAATCTAAAGATTTTTTGTATTTTTGCAACCGCAAAAGCCACTTTAGCTCAGTTGGTAGAGCAACGCATTCGTAATGCGTAGGTCTGCAGTTCGAGTCTGCAAAGTGGCTCTTTTTTTATTCCTCTATTTTCTTTTTACTTCTGTCGGTTGAGATATACATATACATGGCCGGCACGATATAAAGCGTCAGGAATGTTGCCACCAGTAAGCCGCCGACTACGGCCGTCCCCATGGCAATACGGCTGTTGGCACCTTCGGCACTGGCGAATACCAATGGTAATAAACCTAACACTGTGGAAAGACTGGTCATCAAAATAGGCCTTAAACGTTGGATGGAAGCTTCAAAAATAGCATCATACTTTTTAAGTCCGGAACCCTGCCGCTGATTGGCAAATTCCACGATCAGGATACCGTTCTTGGTGACTAGCCCTATCAGCATAATGATCCCGATCTGGCTAAATATATTCATTGTCACACCGGATATCCACATAAAAAACAGGGCGCCGGTCACGGCTAACGGTACGGTAAACATAATCACAAACGGATCTTTGAAACTTTCGAACTGGGCAGCCAAAATCAGCAATATCAGGATCAGGGCCAGAATGAAAGCGAACATCAGGCTGGAGGAACTTTCCCTGAATTCCCGGGATTCACCGGTAAGGGCAGTCCTGAAAGTATCGTCCAACACCTCTTCCGCGATACGGTCCATCTCTTCCAGTCCTTCGCCCAGCGTATAACCCGGGGCCAGTCCGGCCGAAACGGTAGCAGAAGTAAAACGGTTATACCTATATAACTGGGGAGGAGCGACAGCCTCTTCCAAAGTGACCAGGTTATCCAGCTGGATCATCTCCCCGTTAATATTTTTTACATATAAAGACTTAAGGTCAAGCGGAGTGTTTCGTTGCTGGCGGTTGATCTCGGCTAAAATCTGATATTGCTTCCCGTTCATGTAAAAATACCCCAGTCTTTGTCCGCTTAAAGCATATTGTAAGGTCTGGCCGATATCACGGGTACTGACGCCCAATAAGGCCGCCTTATCACGGTCAACATGCATCCGGGTTTCCGGTTTGGTAAATTTCAGGTTCACATCCGCCATCTGAAATACGGGACTTTCATTGACTTTTACCATAAAAAGAGGGATAAACTCTTCCAGTTTTTCGATGTTGGGAGCCTGTAACACATACTGCACCGGCATACCGGCACGACGCCCACCGAAAGTAGATTGTTGCTGTACGAAAGCCCGGGCTTCGGTTTCATTCCTTACGGCATCCGTCAATCTTTGGGCAATTTCCATCTGGCTCCGCTCCCGGTCCTTAATATCAGGCAACATCACCCTGATTTGTCCCCAGGTACTTCTTACCATGGTTATATTGGCAACCCGTTCCGGCACAACGGAATCGGCCACATGGGAAATCTGGTCTACATAATCCCGGATGTATTCAAAAGTAGCTCCTTCGGGATAACTGGTTCTTATATTAATTTGCGAACGGTCTTCCAGGGGGGCCATTTCCGAAGGAACGACATTCCAAAGCAGCACAATTACGACCAATGAGGCACCGATAATAGGAAAAGCGATCACCTTGTGTTTCAGAAAATATCTTAACGACCTTTCGTAAATACGATTAAGCCATAAAAAGAAAGGTTCCGTAACACGGTAAAACCAATTCCTCTTATCCTGTTTTTTCAATAATTTAGTAGCCAACATAGGCGTAAAAGTAAGGGCCACAAAAGAAGATATGATGATGGCCCCGGATATCACAATGCTGAATTCCCGGAATAGCCGGCCCGTCATACCACCTAAAAATACAATGGGAAAGAAAACCGCCACCAGCGTGATGGTGGTGGAAACCACGGCAAAAAATATCTCCTTTGAACCTTCGATTCCTGCCTGTCTGGGAGACATTCCCTTTTCAATCTTGACATAGATGTTCTCCGTGACCACGATCGCATCATCGACGACCAGTCCGACCGCCAGTACTACCGCCAGCATTGACAGTACATTAATGGAGAATCCCGCGATATACATAATGAAAAAAGAACCCACCAGCGAGACCGGAATCACAATCACCGGAATCAGGGTTACCCGCCAGTCGCGGAGAAATAAAAATATAATGACGATCACCAGAATAAAAGCGATGAAAATAGTATCCTGAACCTCTTTAATTGAAGCCCGGATAAAACGGGTATTGTCGAAAGCGATCTCCAAATCCACATCATCGGGAAGATCTTTTTTCATCTGTTCAAGCCTTACCATCACCTCGTCGGAGATCTCCACCTGATTGGCTCCCGGCTGTGGAATCACAACGGCGCTCACCATCGGAACCCCGTTATATTTGGTAATATTCTTCCGGTCTTCGGCATCCAGCTCTGCCCGTCCGATATCGCTGAAACGGACAATCCGGAAATTATCTTCTTTGATGATCAGTTCGTTAAATTCTTCCGGTGTTTCCATAAGACCTAGTGTCCGGATCGACATTTCTATGTTATCCCCTTCGATACTTCCGGAAGGCAACTCCACGTTTTCGCGGTCGATCGCATTTTTAAGGTCCAGTGGAGTAACGCCGTATGCCGCCATTTGCTGTGGATCGAGCCACAATCGCATGGCATACCTGTTTTCCCCCCAAATTTCCACCGCGCTTACATTGGGAATAGTTTGCAGCCTTTCTTTCACTGTCAGGTCCGCGATCTCACTTAACTGGAGCAATGACCTTTTATCGCTTTGGACCACGATCTGCATGATCGGATCAGCATCCGCGTCGGCCTTTGATACGGTGGGGGGATCCGCATCACTGGGAAGGTATCTTTGCGCCCTGGAAACTTTATCACGCACGTCATTGGCCGCGGTTTCCATATCAATACCCAGCTCGAATTCCACCGTAATACGGGAATATCCCTGACTACTGGAACTGGTGAGGGAGCGGATTCCCGGAATACCGTTTATGTTCTGTTCCAGCGGTTCCGTAATCTGGCTTTCGATTACTTCGGCATTGGCACCCGGATAAGAGACGCTTACCGTGATAATCGGATTATCTACATTAGGATATTCCCGGATACCCAAAAAAGAATATCCGATAATCCCGAAAAGAAAAATAATAAGGACAAAAACCGTCGATAATACGGGTCTTTTAATACTTAGTTCTGATATGTTCATTTATCGGGATTAAATAAGTGGAAAAAACAAAATAGATTCCGGATCCTCATAATGCCTCTGATTATATTCCAAAATAAAACAGACTCAGGCAAGAGTTGTTTGGTTTAGTCCGGTTGAATATCCTGTGATAAACATTCGAGTGCAAAATTACAATTTTTACTAAAAGGTTATTCCATTTAATTAATGGTAAATGTGTTAATACGGGAACCAGGATCAATCTTCCGGCACATTAGTAGAATCAAAGTAAGAATGTGAATGGATTTTATCATTTAACTTTTTTATTTACAATTGGTTGAAAAATAATTCTACCTTATAATCAGGTGTAAAATTTTGAACAAAATAAAATTTATTTATGTTAATCATCTACTTAGTTAGTATTATAAATACAATATATTGTTTAACATAAATTCAATCACCATGGCAATTACAAAATGGAGTAAAGAAGATGCTCTTTTCCCTGCTTTCCCATCATTTTTTGATGACTTCTTCGGAAAAGATTATTTTAAAAGTGTAAATACGGGAACTACTATTCCTGCCGTCAATGTAAAAGAAGAAGATAATCAATTTACGATTGAACTGGCAGCTCCCGGACTAAAAAAAGAAGATTTCAAAATAGATCTGGATCATAATGTCCTGACGATTTCCTCAGAAAAAAAGGAAGAAAACGAAGAAAAGGATAAAGAAGGAAAATACACCAAACGTGAGTATAGTTTCCAGTCTTTTTCCCGTTCTTTTACCGTACCTGAGAATACGGACGGAGAAAATATCCAGGCCCAGTACCTGGATGGTATATTGAACATCACGATCCCTAAAAAAGAAGAGGAAGAAAAGAAAGCCAAAAAAATTGAAATCCAATAGGATTTTAAATCCTAATCAGGCGACTGTCTAAAGTTTATTTTCCCGGTCTGCGTTCAGAAAGACATAAGACGTATACCGGGTAACTAATTTAGACAGCCGCTATTTTTTTATGTTATATTTGCGGTTGATATTCAATCTTCATAACATGAGAAAAATTATTCCCGTTATCCTGTTTATTTGTTCGGCTATTTCTATTCTATCGTGCGGACAAGAAAAACAAACCGAAGTCAAATCCTATAACCGGGGCATTAACATTATACCTGCTCCGGCAAACCTTACCCGGGAAGAAGGCCATTTCACATTAAAAAAGAATACCTCATTTTTTATCTCCGATCCGACATTGAAACCGATTGTCGAATTTTTTAGTAACCGGCTTCAAAAATCTACCGGCTATTCTCTAAATACAACTTCAAAAGAAAATCAAAATATGATCCGGCTATATATGGATCCGGCGGCAGAGATACCTGAAGAAGGCTATATCCTGGAAGTCCGTCCGGATTATGTGACTGTAAGAGCCAGGACAGGACAGGGCATTTTCTATGGTATGCAAAGCTTTATGCAACTGTTTCCTGCCGAAATTGAAAGCCCGGAGATAGTAAATAATATCACTTGGGAAGCACCGTCCGTTTCTATTACCGACTATCCCCGTTTCGGATACCGGGCGATCATGATCGATCCCTGCCGGCACTTCATGACGGTAGAGGAGTTAAAAAAGACACTTGATGTAGTTGCCTTATTCAAGATTAACACGTTGCACTGGCATTTATCCGATGACCAGGGATGGCGTATAGAGATCAAGCAATATCCGGCATTGACTGAAGTAGGGGCAAAACGCATGGAAGGAGAAGGTTTCGAATATGGACCCTATTATTATACCCAGGAAGAGATCAGGGAAATTGTACAATATGCCGCAGACCGTTTCATCACGGTGATCCCGGAAATCGAATTACCCGGACATGCACTGGCTGCCATTGCCGCATATCCCGAATTATCCTGCAAAGGAGAACCCATAACGCCCCGTATCATCTGGGGTGTTGAAGACATCGTTTTCTGTGCGGGTAAAGAAACCACCTTCGAATTTTTGGAAAATGTTTTTAAAGAGATCATTGAACTTTTCCCCAGTGAATACATCCATATAGGCGGCGATGAATGTCCGAAAACGGAATGGAAGCAATGCCCCCATTGCCAGGCAAGAATCCGCGAACAGGGATTAAAATCCGGAGAGGGCCATACGGCGGAAGAATACCTGCAGAGCTATTTTGTGCAAAGAATGGAAAAAGTATTGGCAGGATACGGCAAAAAAATTATCGGGTTCGACGAGATCCTGGAAGGCGGTCTCGCACCCACGGCCACCGTGATGTCATGGCGTGGAGAAGAAGGCGGCATTGCTGCGGCTAATATGGGCCATGATGCGATTATGGTCCCTCAAAATGACGGGATGTACCTTGACCGTTTTGAAGGTGACCCGAAAATAGAACCCGTGACGATCGGTGGTTATGCGACATTGGAGACCGTTTATGGTTATGATCCGATTCCTTCCGTATTGGCAGGTACGGATAAAGAAAAACATATACTGGGCGTACAGTGTAATACCTGGTCGGAATATATGTACCATAACGACCTGAGGGAATTGAGGACTTTCCCCCGTATCATCGCGTTGGCGGAAATCGGATGGACAACTTTGGAGAACAAAGATTATCAGGATTTCGAAAGGAGAATCTATAATGCCCTGGTCCGTTTAGACGGCCACGGGATCAATTATCATATTCCGCAGCCCGAACAGCCTAACGGATCATGTAGCCGTATCGTATTTACCGACCACACCGAAGCTGTATTCAAAACCTCACGCCCTATGAAAATGGTTTATACACTTAACGGGCAGGACCCTGATATAAATTCTGAAGAATATACCGGCCCGTTACATATCTCGGAGGATACACAACTCAGGATAGCTTCCGTATTGCCATCGGGAAAGATGGGGCCTGTAAGGAAAATAGATTATGTGAAAAAACCTCTTAATGCCGCTACCGAATTACCTGTTACAAAAGCGGGACTAAAAATGGAAATTATCGACGGCATGTACCTCAATGTGGAAGAATTAAGTAAAAACGTTACTCCTCCGGGAGAAACAGTACTCCGCAACCTGAGGGAAATTACGCAGGTAGTGAAAACCGACGAATCCATGCGCGGCGTTAACCAATATGCCGCTATCGCCAGCGGTTATCTTTATATACCGGAAGACGGTGTTTACTTTATATCTTCAGATAACGAAGAAGTATGGATTGATGGTGAATTGCTCATCAATAACAGGGATGAGGTTAAAAGATTTTCCCGTCGTGATAATTCCGTAGCGTTGGCAAAAGGATTACACGGTATTAAAGTGGTTTTTCTCGGACACATTATCGGAGGATGGCCCTCAAACTGGAATGACGGAAGTATAAAAATCCGTAAGGACGACCATGACCAGTTTACGCCTGTGACTCCCGAAATGCTGTTTTATTGAGGAGAATATCAATTCACTTTTGTCATCCTAAACAAAGTGAAGGTTCTCATTATTCCGTAAACTATATTTCCTTTGCCGGAACATGTCTTTAAATTTTCCCGGTAAATACTTGTTAAGCCGTTATGGCTATTCGCGGCAACCAAACAATTTTATGCCAAAGATCATGATTAAAGCATCTGATTTATGCAGGATGATAAAAACACAATAGAGGGTTACTGTAACAATCCCGTTTTATATCGGGTATACCATTTCTTCGTCCGTATCAAGTTTTTTCAAACTTAAAGCTTTCATGGTTTCTCTTCTTCTCCTTACCGAGATGGGGAGAATAATGGATTCGCCGTTTTTATCTTTTCCCATACAGATAGAAGAAAAATTAAAACTGTGGATATTCATTTTAATGACCACATGCATCCTGCTTATCTGTACATAAGAATCCGGTTCAAAATGTTGTTCCACAAAATCGATAAGGCTGCCTCTCATTTTAATTTCTTCCAGGGAAGTGGTATGTAGCGTTAAGGTATTCTTCTCCACGGATATATAAGCAATATCTTTTTTTAAGATACTTCTTTCGAAAAGCTCATCCCGCAAAAGGATACTATCCATGGATTCCTGTTTGGTCATATCCTTGTATTGATTGATCAGCAGTTTATTCGCAAACTGAGTTTCAAAACGTTGAATAGCCTGTTTAAAGCGGTAATCAGGCATGGCTTTCGATACAAAATCAATAATCCCGCGGTCATAATAAATATGGGCCTTTTCACTGTAGGTGGTGGCAAAACCGGTGACCATAATCGTCATGGGCGGGTCTTCCAGTTCATCCAAAAGGGCAAAACCGTCCATTTCCGGCATTTCCACATCCAGGAACAGGAGATCACAATGGTGGTGCTTGAGAAATTTGACGGCATTGACAGGATCCTGAAAATTTCCCAGACAATGGTAATTCTCAAAATCGCCCATTAACGTTTCTATAATTAAGCGCGTAGATTTTTCATCGTCTACAATCAAATAACCAAAATCTCTTTCCATAAATATTGATTTTGTTGTTAAAAGCAAAAATAATAATATCTGATTAAAATATTGCATGAATAATATTATTTTTGCACATTCATAATACTGTCCACAAAAAATCGGTAGTGAAACGCTCCAAAAAAGAAATATTAGCAGAATTAGGATGGATTTCCATCCATGTAATTTTTTGGATCGTAGTAGTATATTTTTATCTGACCACCTATAGTTTCCGTCCCAAAACAGTTACGTCATTAGGATTGGAAATTATAAGCCTTGCTATGATCATTGCGGTCATTTACTTTAATTACTTCGTAATTTATCCCCGTATCTTTAAATCCAATAAAATTTTCTACTGGGTCATAACTTTTATTAGTTTGGTAGTCCTCTCATTTGTGGAAATGGAAATGTTTATGCCGGATCTGGAAGCTGTTTTCAAGAATATGGGATTAATAAATGAAGCAGCACAGAGCCTGCTTTTCTTCTCTTTTATGCGGAATACAGGGTTACTGCTGTTCGCATTATTATTGAGACATTCGAAAGAGATCAACCGGATGTTGAAGGCGGAACTGGAGCTTGTAAAGAAGACATCCCAACTGGCAGCCCATAAGGCCAGGATTGAAAAAGATTATTTGCGTTCTAAAATAGCGCCCCATTTTGTTTTTAACGTGATCAACCATATTTACGCCATGGCGGTGATCAATGACAAAAAGCTTCCCGAAGTGGTAAGAAAATTATCGGCAGTGCTCGATTATTATATGGTGGGTGTATCTGAAAAGACGGTAGAAATGACCCAGGAACTCTATTTTTATAATCAGTTCATTGATTTGGAGCAGGAACGGTTCGATCATGTTATTCAGGTAAATATGGATACAGCAGGCGACCCGGAAGGAATTTGGGTAGCTCCACTTCTTTTCGAGAGTTTTATAAACAACGCATTTAAATATACTCCCCATAACCGTAACGGCAAAATTGATATCCGTTTTGATTTCACCGAACCGGGAAAAATTATATTTTCGTGTACCAATACCTTATTCCGGAATCATAAAGAAAGTGATATCGTTTCTTCCCGTCACGGACTGGACATTACCCGGAAGAGACTGGACCTTTTATACCCGAACCGTTATGACTTACAAAATTTTAATCAAAATGACTTCTATTCGGTACAATTAATTATTATCGTTAAGGAAAAATAACGAACCTTAACCAAATCTGCCAATAAAAGAAGTTATTATTTTATTATTATTTGAACAGGGACTTTCTGTCGGATTCCTTTTTTTGCTTATCAACTAAAGTATTCCTAAATTTCCGGAACATTTTTTCCCTCTTTTTATCTTTGGGTCGGTTAATTATTTTAATAACATCTCAAAATCCAAGTTTATGAAAAAAGCATTATTATCGGCTACAGTGGGAATTTTTATTGTTTTTTCCCTGATTTCGTGCGACAAAAAACAATCAGAAGGGTCAAATATATCCGAAACTGAACCTGTAGGCGTTTATGTAGGACCGACGGAAGTAGGCAGTAAATCGGCCTTCAATGGAATATGGGACAGGATCGAGATCAGGGTAGGCCATGATAGATCGGAATG
The DNA here is from genome assembly GCA_937949745.1 of uncultured Bacteroidales bacterium. Classification (GTDB taxonomy): domain Bacteria; phylum Bacteroidota; class Bacteroidia; order Bacteroidales; family WCHB1-69; genus JAGVVH01. The sequence goes on from CALECM010000105.1 coordinate 128,116, forward strand.
TAACGGTAAATGCTATAATAATCAAGTTCATGCGGATTGTATGGGTGTTGGAAGCGCCTGTAAAGTAAAGACATCGCTTAATTTATCCATAAGAGGAGATAATATTTTTTGTGCTACCACGGTTGATGCGGAAGAATTAACCACCTTGGAATTTTTCCAAATGCCCGACCGTTCCATCCGGGTAGACCGTTACGGTACTCTCTACTGGATGAATATACCTGCACAATTGGTATACAGGGATCAAAATACAGGACAATTTTCATTTAACAATGTTTCTTTTACGTTTTTACAGAATTATCCCAACGAATAATAAGATTAAATTTTATTGCAAAAAGAACTCCGGCCGGAGTTCTTTTTTTATATTTGTATCTTTATCTTTACCATTTAACATTTAGGAGCTTTTTTTAAAATTTTCCTTAATAGAATTTGGATACTCTTTTTTAGAAATCTTTTATATTTACAAGAAAGATATCCTTATATTTGCATTGCTTAATGATTTCAAACAACCGGAGAAATTCTCAGACTCTAATTTTGTATCCAAAGTTTTCCATACTATGAATAAAGGCAAAGATTTAAAACCACATATCGGTATTTTCGGGAAAAGGAACAGTGGGAAAAGCTCATTTATTAACGTCCTGGTTAATCAGGAAGTAGCTATCGTTTCGGATACTCCCGGTACCACTACGGATCCCGTTAAAAAATCCATTGAAATATTCGGCATTGGTCCGGTCATTGTTATCGATACGGCAGGTATCGATGATACCGGTGAACTGGGAGCCCAAAGAATCCGCAAAACCATGGAAGTACTCAACACCATAGATAGTGCCGTTCTATTGATTTCCGGAAATTCTTTTGATGATTTCGAGATCGATCTTATTAAAAAGTTCAAAGAGTTGGATATTCCTTTCTTTATTGTTCATAACAAGCAGGATATACTTCCGCTCGATCAGAACACCAAAATAAAAATAAGGGAAACAACCAACGCGGAAATCGTGGACTTCAGTACACATAGTCCGGAAAATCTCGACCAGGTCATTACTGTGCTTAAAAATACCGTTCCACCCACAGCCTATCAAAAAACAACCCTTTTCCAAAACCTCGTCGGTAAAAACGATATAATACTTCTGGTTACACCCATCGATAACGAAGCTCCGGAAGGCAGACTGATTTTGCCTCAGGTAATGGCGATCCGGGATATCCTGGACCATCATGCCATCAATATCGTATTGCAGGAAACCGAATTGAAGGAATTTTTGCAAAATTCGGGTATCGTCCCCAAAATGATCGTAACCGACAGCCAGGTTTTCGAGAAAGTATCTTCCATTGTCCCGCCTGAAATCCCGCTTACCGGATTCAGTATTCTTTTCGCACGGTTAAAAGGTGATTTCGAAGCTTACCTGAAAGGAACACCAAAGATCAGCACGCTCAGGGACGGCGACCGGGTGCTGATCATGGAAAGCTGTACCCATCATGTAAATTGCGATGACATCGGAAGATTTAAAATCCCGAAATTATTGGAAAAATTCACTGGTAAAAAACTCAGTTTTGAAGTGGTAAGCAGTTTTCAGCAAGCCAGTCTGGACATTAAAGAATATGCCATGGTGATCCAATGCGGGGGTTGTATGTTCACTCCAAAACAAATTTTTAACCGTCTTAAACCAGCTACGGATAACGGTATTCCCGTTTCCAATTACGGCATGGCGATTGCTTATATGCATGGCATTTTTGAACGGGCAACAGAAATTTTTAAATAGTCATACGGTTTTCTAAACGGATCATACAGCATCTGAAAATAGCATATGTCATCCTGAACGTAGTGAAGGATCTATTTTATAATTAAAGAAGATTCTTCGCTTTAGCTCAGAATGACAAAAAGTTAGCTCCCGCAGGCTCAAGGCACGGGTATTTTCTGTGCAGATTGCGCGTGAGGAAGCAAAAGAAGAGGCGGAAGAATTGACCGGTTATTTCATATAGCCCACCGGATGATTCAGCATAAGATACTGTGTCTCCGTCAATTTTAAAGCTTTATGTAATTCCTCTTTCATCATCCATCCACGTGGAACCGTAGCCAGATTATTGGCAGCGCAAAAGAGGGAAATATTTTGTGATACAATCCCGGCATCCATGGCTCCGTACAATAAATTATCTTCTTTATTATCTCCTCTGAATTTCGATATATCGGCTACTATAATGAGTATAACCGGCGCTTTGGCGGCGAATTCCTGCTGACTGGCCGCTATTGAACGGAAATCTCCCTTCGCTACCGGTTCGAGGGAATGTTCTTTCGGCATGTAACGGTATACGCCTTCCGGAAAGCAAACATAAAGATCTATTTCCTGTGCATTGGTCGCCGTGGGAGAAGTACGTTTTCCCTGATCCTCCCGGTTAATACCCGCAGCAGCCCAAATCAGGTCGGAAAGATCCTGAAGTGATAAGGATTTATCAGCATATTCACGGGTAGATTGTCTCTTTGATAATGCTTCCATAGTGGATAAACCCCGTTTCATATCGGGCGTATTTAATTTGATTTTTTCCATATCCTGGGCCATGGCATTAATTCCAAAACTTACCAGGACAAATAATAAAATAATTCTCTTCATAATAACTGATTTAATTGATAATAACTTCTATATCCGCAAAAATAGTAAAAGATTTTTTAATGTATATTTGCATGCAAATTAATAAAACTTGTCATTGGTACCCAAGCGCAGACTTTTTCCTAATTTAACTCCCGGCAACCTATTTATGATACTACTGGCCATTTGGGCAGTCTGGAAGATTTTGCAAAGCTGTTTTACGGAAATACTGGCTGACGAAGCCTACTATGCGATGTATGCGAAGTATCTCGACTGGGGTTATTTCGACCATCCTCCCATGGTAGCCCTTTTTATTAAACTGGGATCTTTTATCAGGGGAGAACTGGGAACACGGCTTTTTGCGGTCATTGCCCAAATCATAGAATTGGTGTTATTATGGAAAATTATTGACGAGCCCCATCCCTCAAAAGGCAAAGTTTTGTTATTCTTTGGGATCGCGGCCTCCGTGGTCATGTTCCAGGTTTACGGATTTGTCATAACACCGGATGCTCCCCTCCTTTTCTTTACCACACTTTTCCTGTTCTTATACAAGAAATTCTTGCAAAAACAAAACATAACCCTTACAGTGGCTTTGGGAGTGGCTATGGCCGGAATGATCTATTCCAAATACCATGCTTTACTGGTGATTACGCTTGTCGTCGTTTCGAATCCTAGGTTACTGACCAACTGGCGGTTATACGTTTCGGGAATGATCACGCTGCTTTTGCTCATTCCGCATATCCACTGGCAGGTTGTCCATGATTTTCCATCATTTTCCTATCACATGATCGACCGGTCGGACGGATTCAGGTTTTTTTACCTGATCGAATTCTGGCTCAACCAGCTTGTGGTTTTCAATCCTGTGATGTTTGTGCTTTCCATTTTCATATTATTCAAATATAAACCTGAGGATCTCTTTGAAAGATCACTTTATCTTATCACGGGTGGTTTTATCGTTTTCTTTTTCCTGACGGCTTTCCGCGGACATGTGGAGCCACACTGGACCATTACCGCCTGTTTACCCATGATTATCCTGCTTTACAAATACTGTGTCCGGAATATCAAAATCCGTAAAATAACTTACCGTTTCATTTTCCCTGTCATTGCCATACTTTTAGTATTGAGTACCGAACTAATATTCAATTTTTCACCTTTGAATTTCGGATTTCACGGAAACCGTCAATTCGCCGCCGGACTCTCGGAAATTGTTCAGGAGAAGCCGCTTCTATTCCAAAACAGCTATCAGAAAGCTTCTCTCTACACCTATTATTCGGGCAAACCGGCCTTATCACTTAACAACAGCGGCTACAGGCAAAACCAGTATGATATCTGGAATTTCGACGAATCTCTTTACCGGCAGCCGGTAATATTGGTGACCGGAAGTAGCGATACCTTGAGCCGTGCATACAATATTGGAAAAGATACGTACTGGCTTCATGATATTCAAAGCTTTATGCCTGTTTCCAGGATTAAGATCGATTTTAATTTACCGGACAAAATTTTCCAGGAAGGAGAAAAGATAACCATACCCGTTACGGTCACTAACCCTTATCCTTTTGAAATAGATTTTCAACATCCTGAGTTGCCTTTAGCGTTCAATGCTTCCCTGGCAAAGAGAAAAAAAAGATGGCGGATATGGGCTTCCCCTTCTGAAAAAATCGGTATTCTGCAACCCGGCGCCGGTAAAATTTTGGATATTACTTTCGTCATGAAGGGGAATGGAGAAAAAGAGTTCCAGGCAGGAATAGGATTGGCAACCCCATACAGTTATCCGGCATTCAACAGTAAATTCCAGGAAATTAAAATGGAAGATTAAAATGCCCGCACCCTTCAAACCCGGAAAGTAGTACTTATATCATTTATTCGCTGTAGCTCAGGATGACAGCAAGAGGAAGTTTATGCCTCGTTGGCTGAGCTCCGTCGAAGGCGTGAAAACTGTAAATGTTTGACGAGCATAGCGAGGAGTTGTTACAGTTTAGCCAAAGGTTCTTAGATTTTTAGCAGGAAAATTGAGCGGTTCCTGCACTTTCTTTGCTATCTTTCTTTGTGCAAGCAAAGAAAGTAGGTAATAGGAAAGTTTCCGGTAATAATATATACTATACGACAGGTATAGGGACTTTCAAGCGCTTCTCTTTAAGATCCTTCGCTGTAATTCAGTATGACAGCATGAGGAAGTTTATGCCTCGTTGGCTGAGCTCCGTCGAAGCCAACGGATAGATAGCCGCTTTAAATTTTAATGCGTAAAAAATCAGGATTCTTTGGCGTCCCCTTCGATGAACTCAGGGTACGACAATCGGATTACATTCTTATCTTCTTTACTATCCCTTCTTCAAACCGGTACTTTTCTCCGCTTTCAGGACAAAAAGCATCACCTCCTTCATTAAAGAAAAGTTTATATCCACGTTCGCTCATCCAACCGGTTTGCCGGGCAGGGTTTCCCAAAACCAAAGCATAATCGGGAACATCTTTGGTCACGACGGCACCCGCTCCGATAAAAGCATATTTCCCGATTCGGTTGCCACAAATTATCGTAGCATTGGCTCCTATAGTCGCGCCATAGCCGACATGAGTTTCAAGATATTCGGTTTTTCTGGATACGGCACTTCTCGGATTGATTACATTGGTAAATACCATAGAAGGACCAAGAAATACTTCGTCTTCACAGATCACACCCGTATAAACGGAAACATTATTCTGGACTTTTACATTATTCCCCAACACCACACCCGGCGAAACGACTACATTTTGCCCGATATTGCAATTCTTACCGATCCGGCAATCTGACATGATATGGGAAAAATGCCAGATTTTGGTTCCGTCACCTATTTCATTGTTTTCATCAATAACTGCGGTAGGATGTGCGTAATAAGACATTTTATATAAGTTTTAAAAATTGGCTGGTGATATAATCGAGTTGATCCAGGGATAATTCGGTATGCATAGGTAACGAAATAACCCGGTCGCACAGCATCTCCGCAACCGGAAAATCACCACGTTTTTTGCCAAGGTATTCAAAAGCTTTCTGTAAATGCAAAGGTACCGGATAATAAATCATCACCGGGATACCGGCTTCCTTCATCCCTTCTGTCAACCCGATTCTGTCCACATTATTCAGTTTTACCGTATACTGGTGGAAAACATGACTGCTGTATGGGGATATAACCGGAGTTTCTATATTGGAATGACCTTTAAAAGCTTTATCGTAACAGGCTGCCGCCTGTTGCCTCGCCGCATTATATTGGTCTAGGTATTGTAATTTCACATCCAAAACGGCTGCCTGAATGGTATCAAGGCGGGAATTTACACCGATCATTTCGTGGTAATACCGGGTAAACATGCCGTGATTCGCAATACCGCGCATTTTATGCGCCAGTTTTTCATCACGGGTAAAAACAGCACCGCCGTCACCATAACAACCTAAATTTTTGGATGGGAAAAAAGAAGTACACCCGATATCTCCGAGTGTCCCCGCTTTCCTGGTTTTTCCCGACGAATCCGTATATTCGGAACCGATGGACTGACAGGCATCCTCGATCACATAGAGATTGTAATCCGTAGCGATACTGACAATTTCTTCCATATCGCAACATTGCCCGAAAAGATGTACCGGAAGGATAACTTTAGATTTTGGCGTGATCGCCTTTTCTATCTTCGTAACATCCATATTGAAAGTATCGTACCGGCAATCCACAAAAACCGGTACCAGACCGAGCAGGGCAATTACTTCGGCCGTGGCAATGAAAGTAAAAGGCGTCGTAATCACCTCGTCTCCCGGTTCCAAATCCAGTGCCATGAGAGCGATCTGCAAAGCATCGGTACCGTTACCACACGGGATCACATGTTCTATACCAAGATATTTTTCCAGATTAGACTGGAAATTTTTGACAAAAGTTCCGTTAATAAAGGCTGTGGAATCAAATACGGCATCCAGCTTCCTGTCGATCTCTGGTTTGATTTTCAGGTACTGGCTTTTCAGGTCTACCATTTGTATAGGTTTCATCGGCATGGTTTTATTAGGACAAAAATAGTAAAAAAACGTATCTTTGCCGTTCAATTGAATATATATGGCACCGCTCTTCCAGAATCCCGTTGTTATCGAAGGGACACTTTATATTGCGTCTGATTTCCATTTCGGCTCTCCTGACAGGGAATCCAGCAAAGAGCGGGAGAAACGGGTGATCCGATGGCTGGATATGATCAGCCGGGATGCTACTCACCTGATCTTACTCGGCGATATTTTTGATTTCTGGTTCGAGTACAAATATGTGGTTCCACGTGGTTATTTCAATTTTCTGGCTAAATTAAACCAATTAAAAGAAAAGAATATTGAGATTTACTATTTTACGGGTAATCATGATATGTGGGTGAAAGATTATTTTAGACAGGAACTGGGAATCCGGATCTTTACCTGTCAGCAGCCATTCCTGATTAACGGGAAAAAATGCCTTTTAGCCCACGGCGACGGACTGGGACCAAAAGATAAGGGATATAAATTGATTAAAAAACTATTCGCCTTTAAGCCACATATAAAAATTTACGGGAGCCTCCATCCACAGCACGCTTTCGGATTAGCCCATTTTTTATCAAGAAAAAGCAGGGCCATGAAACCCGGGATTGAAGAATCTTATATGGGAGATGATAAAGAAATGCTGGTCCAATACGCACTTTCCGTATTACAAAATGAAGAGATCGATTATTTTATTTACGGACACCGCCATTTACCGATCGAAAAAAAACTGGATGAGCATGCTTATTATATCAATACGGGAGATTGGCTGATCCACAATTCTTATGTACGTTTCGGAAAGGATCAGTTGGAATTATTGGAATATCATTCTGATTATCAAAAAAATGAAGAACACGATCTTTAAAGGGAATCTCCGGAACCGGAGGTTTTTGTATAATGGCGGATACTCATTTTTCCCGGAGGATTAATATGGACCTTATTTAAAAACAAATCCAATTTAAGCTTGTTAATTTACTATTGAAATATACTATGGACGCATCGAAACATAAAGCCGGTTTTGTCAATATTATCGGAAATCCCAATGTAGGGAAAAGCACTCTCATGAACGCGTTGGTCGGGGAAGAATTATCGATTACCACGCCCAAAGCGCAAACCACCCGGCACAGGATCAAAGGGATCGTGAACGGGGAGGATTATCAGATCGTTTATTCCGATTTACCGGGAATCCTTACTCCTGCTTATAAAATGCAGGAAATGATGATGCGTTTTGTTAACGAATCCCTTAAAGACGCGGATGTTATTCTCTATATGGTTGAAGTAGGCGAAACCAGGTACGATGAGGTGATCATCGAAAAACTGAATAAGATTGCTCTCCCTGTGATCCTGGTGATCAACAAAGTGGATAAATCCACACAGGAAACACTGGCCGCTACCGAATCACACTGGAACACGCTTTTGCCCAAAGCGGAAATGATCTATATCTCGGCCCTCAATCAACTCAATTTAGGTCTTCTTTTACAAAAAATAGTAGAAAAACTACCTTATTCCCCACCCTATTTCCCGAAAGATGAACTGACCGACAGGCCCGTAAGGTTTTTTGTATCGGAATTAATACGGGAAAAAATATTACTTCAGTTTAAAAAAGAACTTCCATATAGTGTGGAAGTAATTGTGGAAAGTTTCAAGGAAGAGGAGAGTATTATCCGCATCGGAGCCATCCTTTATGTGGAACGTGATTCCCAAAAAGCCATTTTATTGGGACACCAGGGAAAAGCGATTAAAAAGCTGGGAACCGAATCGCGTCAGGCTATAGAAGCTTTCCTGGGGAAGCACGTTTACCTGGATTTATCCATCAAAGTATTGAAAGATTGGAGGAACAAAGACAATTTCATGAAGCAATTCGGTTACTATGAAAAATAAAAAGCATGATCATGACCATGGACATTCCCATGACCATATTCACAGCCACAATCATTCGGGAAGCAAAAATATTGCGGTCGCTTTTTTCCTGAACCTCTCTTTCACCGTTATTGAAGTTATCGGCGGATTGTTAACCAATAGCGTCGCCATTCTTTCGGATGCCGTCCATGATCTGGGAGACTCTTTCTCGCTGGCCTTATCATGGTATTTCGAAAAGATTGCCAAACGTTCCCCTACGAAGAAATATACTTACGGATATAAGAGATTCTCCTTAATGGGCGCTATGATCAATTCAACCGTCCTTTTGGTCGGTTCCACCATCGTGATCGTGGAAAGTTGTAAAAGGATTTTTAATCCGCAGGAGGTCCATGCGGAAGGAATGTTACTTCTTGCCGTTTTGGGCGTGGTAATCAACGGTATCGCCGTTCTCCGCACCCGCAAAGGCGCCGGAGTGAACGAACGTGTGGTATCGCTCCATTTACTGGAAGATGTATTGGGCTGGGCTGCTGTACTCGTCGTCAGTATTGTCATGATCTTCGTAGATGTGCCGGTCCTTGACCCGCTATTGTCTATCGGAATCTCCCTTTTCGTACTTTACAACGTATACCGTAATTTAAAAACCACCTTTAATGTTATGTTGCAGGGTGTTCCGGCCGATATCGATATGGAAACGCTTACGGAAAAATTAACTTATGTCCATGATGTGAAAGCTGTTCATGACCTGCATGTATGGAGCCTTGACAGTCAGTACAATATTGCCAGCCTCCATGCCGTCATCGACAAACAGGATATGTCTCCGGAAAAATTATTGGAAATCAAACTGGAAATTAAAGCATTCATGAAAGAGGAAGGTATTGAACATACCACCGTGGAATTTGAAGCTCCCGGAGAAGAATGTATAACCAATTGCCAGGAACAAATTTAGTGATATGATAAAATATACTCAGATACAGGAAAAATACCGTATTGATATTCCATTTCACCAAACGGAATATCTGATCAATGGTGAATTAAGGAAATGGGACGGACCTTCCAGGGAAGTTTTCTCGCCTATCCATTTAAAAGATGAGGACGGTTCTTCCAACAAAATCGGCAGTTATCCGCAATTGGGAGAACAGGAAGCATTGGAGGCACTGGATGCGGCAGTGGCAGCTTATGACGACGGCAAAGGGAAATGGCCTGCCATGAAAGTGGAGGAACGTATCCGTTGTATCCAGCATTTTATTATCCTGATGAAGGAACAAAAAGAATCGGTGGTAAAATGGCTGATGTGGGAAATAGGAAAAAGTTTTGAGGATTCCAATAAAGAGTTCGACCGGACGATCCAATATGTGAATGATACGATAGAAGCTTTGAAAAACCTGGACCGGGACTCGTCAAGATTCACCATTGCCCAGGGTATTATTGCGCAGGTCAGGCGTGCTCCCCTAGGAGTCGTGCTATGTATGGGTCCTTACAACTATCCTTTGAACGAGACTTTCACCACGCTCATCCCCGCCCTTATTATGGGCAACACGGTCGTGTTTAAACCGCCTAAACTGGGGGTACTTTTATATTGTCCATTGCTCAGGGCGTTCCAGGAATCTTTTCCCAGGGGAGTCGTAAATACCGTTTACGGAGCCGGTTCAACCATCATCGGTCCCATACTGGAAACCGGAAAGATCAATGTACTTGCTTTTATCGGCACCAGTCGTGTAGCGGATATCCTGAAAAAGCAACATCCCAAACCCCATCGTATGAAGAGTGTATTGGGACTGGAAGCTAAAAATCCCGCTATTATTTTAAAAGACGCCGATCTGGATCTTACGGTAAAGGAATGTGTATTAGGAGCCCTTTCTTTCAACGGCCAGAGATGCACGGCGCTTAAGATCATATTTGTCCACGAAAATATCGCCGGTTCTTTTCTGGATAAATTTATTAAGGAAGTTGAGAGATTAAAGATAGGGTTACCATGGGAAAAAGATGTCTTCTTAACGCCGTTACCGGAACCGGATAAACCCCAATATCTTACCGAACTGATTGAAGACGCGATCGCGAAAGGAGCCCGTGTAGTCAATTCTAATGGGGGAAAAGTACATAAATCATCCTTTTTCCCGGCTATAGTCTATAACGTGAATGACCAGATGCGGATATATGATGAAGAACAATTCGGCCCTGTTATCCCGGTTATTTCCTACAAGAATATTCAGGAACCCCTGGATTATGTCGTAAATTCCAATTACGGACAACAGGCTTCCATTTTTGGGGAGGAACCGAAAGAGATGGCCGCTTTGATCGATATCCTGGTGAATCAGGTTTGCCGTGTCAATATTAATTCGCAGTGCCAGCGCGGACCGGATATTTTTCCTTTTACGGGACGCAAAGATTCGGCGGAAGGAACTTTGTCCGTCTCCGACGCATTAAGGGTATTCTCCATCCGTACCTTAGTAGCGGCCAAAGAAAATGAAAACAACAAAAAAATTATCACCAATATTATTAAGGAAGATTGTTCCAACTTTTTGAATACGGATTTCATACTTTGATCGATTGTATAATAAAATTTTGATTGACAATTAATTAATTGGCCGTAATACTATTTCTCCCGACAGAAGAAATGTCTTTTAAATGATCCTGAAAAACGGCTTGTGGGATCATTTCAAATATCGTAACCGTAAGTAACGACTGAGCGTTGTTATGCCTTGTGGTTATGAAAAAAATATAGTACCTTTGCAGCCTATATATCAATTAATGGTAATAGCACGTATCCATTTTAATATAAATACATTATGGCAGAAAAAAGATTTATGACATGCGACGGTAACCAGGCCGCAGCTCACGTTGCATATATGTTCAGTGAAGTAGCTGCAATTTATCCCATCACCCCTTCATCAACGATGGCGGAACATGTGGATGAATGGGCCGCGAACGGCAGGAAAAATATATTCGGGGAAACCGTTAAGGTAGTGGAAATGCAATCCGAAGCAGGCGCTGCCGGAGCAGTTCACGGTAGTTTACAGGCCGGAGCGCTCACCACCACTTTTACAGCTTCACAGGGTTTATTACTCATGATACCGAACATGTACAAAATCGCCGGTGAACTTTTACCCGGTGTATTCCATGTTTCGGCACGTGCGTTGGCAGCGCAGGCGCTTTCTATTTTCGGGGATCATTCGGACGTAATGAGTACCCGTCAAACCGGTTTCGCGATGCTGGCTACCGGTTCCGTACAGGAAATTATGGATCTTGCGCCTATCGCACATTTGGCTTCCATCAAAAGCAGGGTTCCGTTCCTGCATTTCTTCGATGGCTTCCGTACTTCTCACGAAATTCAGAAAATCGAAGCGGCTGACCAGGAAGAATTGAAAAAATTAGTAGACTGGGAAGCATTAGAGAAATACCGCCATAATGCACTGAATCCGGAAAACCCCTGCACACGCGGAACAGCACAAAATCCTGATATCTACTTCCAGACCAGGGAAGCACAAAATAAATTCTATGATGCTTTACCGGACATAGTGGCTGATTACATGAAACAGATCACCCGTCTTACCGGACGCGAATATGCGCCGTTCACTTATTATGGTGCTCAGGATGCCACACAGGTTGTCGTAGCTATGGGTTCCATTACCGAAGTGATCAAAACGGTGGTGGATAAACTAAACCAGGAAGGCGGAAAAGTAGGAGTGGTATGTGTACATCTCTATCGTCCGTTCTCAGTGAAATATATAGCTGCCGTATTACCAAAAACCGTAGAAAGAATTTGTGTTCTCGACAGGACCAAAGAACCCGGTGCAAACGGCGATCCTCTGTATCTGGATATCGTGGAAGCTTTTGTTAACAGTAATGAACTGGCCGGATACAAAAAACCATTGATCATAGGCGGACGTTACGGACTTTCCTCTAAAGACACGACCCCTGCCCATATCCTTTCCGTATTTGACAATTTAAAAGCGGCTGCGCCAAAGAACCAGTTCACGATCAGTATCGTGGATGACGTTACGCATAAATCACTGCCTATCATTCCGGAAATCGTTGTGCTTCCCAAGGGAACTTTCGAAGCTAAATTTTACGGATTAGGTGCTGACGGGACAGTAGGCGCAAACAAAAATTCCATTAAGATCATCGGCGAAACGACCGATAAATATTGTCAGGCTTATTTCGATTACGATAGTAAGAAATCAGGCGGATTTACCTGTTCGCATCTTCGTTTCGGGGATAAACCGATCCAGGCACCTTACCTTGTGAATACTCCGGATTTCGTCGCCGTTCACGTTCCTGTATACATACACAAATACGATTGTTTAAAAGGATTGAAAAAAGGCGGAATTTTCCTTTACAACTCTATCTGGAATGCGGAAGATACCAAAAAACAACTTCCCGACCATGTGAAAAAATACCTGGCGGAGAATAATATCAGCATGTACATTATCGATGCTACGGCAATTGCGGAAAAAATCGGTCTGGGTAACCGTACCAATACCATCCTGCAATCCGCGTTTTTCAAAATTTCCGGCGTTATTCCATACGAATTAGCTGTGAAAGAAATGAAAAAAGCCATTGATAAATCTTACGGACGTAAAGGGGAAGATATTGTAAGAATGAACTATGCCGCAGTTGACGAAGGACAGAATGTAACCAAAGTCGACATTCCCGCGGAATGGGCATCCATCAATCTGCAGAAAGAAGAAGATAAGAGGGATATTCCCGCATTTATCAAAAATATAGCGGAACCGATGCTGGCGCAAAAAGGAAATGATCTTCCGGTAAGTGCATTCAACGGTTACGAAGACGGCACTTTCCCTCCAGGTACGACGGAATATGAAAAACGTGGTGTCGGAGTGAACGTTCCGGAATGGATTCCCGAAAACTGTATCCAATGTAACCAATGTTCCTATGTATGCCCTCACGCTACCATCCGTCCGGTTTTATTCACTGACGATGAGCTTAAAAATGCACCCGCAGGTACTACTACATTGAAAGCTATCGGAAAAGACCTGGCCGGATTACATTTCCGGATACAGGTTTCTCCTTTGGATTGTATGAGCTGCGGCAATTGCGCCGATATTTGTCCTGCCAAGACCAAAGCATTGGTTATGAAACCTCTGGATTCCCAAATGCAGGAAACAGACCGGTGGACATACTCTCAAAAGAAAGTAACCTATAAAGACGAATTGATCGACAAAACCGCTAACGTAAAAAACAGCCAGTTCGCTCAACCGTTATTCGAGTTTTCCGGTGCATGCTCTGGTTGCGGTGAAACTCCTTATATTAAATTAATTACCCAATTATATGGCGAACAGATGATGATCGCCAATGCCACAGGCTGCTCTTCCATTTATGGCGGTTCGGCTCCGGCTACTCCTTATTGTCGCAATTATAGAAGCGGACATGGTCCGGCATGGGCAAATTCATTGTTCGAAGACAATGCGGAATATGGCTTGGGTATGGCTACGGCTAACCGTAAATTACGTGACCGTCTTGAAAAGATCATGGCGGAAGCGATCCAGAAATGTGATTGTTGCACCGAAGAACTTAAAGAGCTTTTCAAACAGTGGATCGGCAACCGGGAAGATCGTATAGAAAGCAAGAAGATTGGAGATCAGATCGTGGAACTGGCCTCGAAGTGTGATTGCAGTTATTGCAAAGAAATCATCTCTCTTAAACAATATCTGGCCAAGAAATCCCAATGGATCATCGGTGGCGACGGATGGGCTTACGATATCGGTTTCGGTGGCCTGGATCACGTGCTGGCTTCAGGAGAGAATGTAAACGTGCTGGTACTGGATACCGAAGTATACAGTAATACCGGCGGACAATCTTCCAAATCCACACCGGCCGGCGCCGTGGCAAAATTCGCCACTTCCGGTAAAAAGATCCGTAAAAAAGATTTGGGTATGATCGCTAAATCTTACGGATATGTATACGTAGCACAGGTTGCCATGGGCGCTAACCAGAGCCAGTATATGAAAGCGGTAAAAGAAGCCGAAGCCTTCGACGGACCTTCACTGATCATCGCTTACGCTCCCTGTATCAATCACGGGATCAAAGCCGGAATGGGAAAAACCCAGACAGAAGAGAAAATGGCAGTGGAATGCGGTTACTGGCATTTATGGAGATATAATCCTGAATTAGAAGGTACCGGACAAAATCCGTTTACTCTTGACAGTAAAGAACCTGACTGGAGTAAATTCCAGGATTTCATTCTCGGTGAAGTTCGTTATGCCTCCCTTGAAAAAACATTCCCGGAAGAAGCTGAAGTTCTATTCAGGGCTACCCAGGAGAATGCGCAATGGAGATTCGAACAATATAAACGACTTGCCGAAAATAAATAAGCATATTTTTAAAACCCCGGAGTACCGGGGTTTTTTATTGATCATATTTGAATTACAGATGTTATAAGAGAAAATCAATTTATTATGGTAAATACAAAATGGATCAATTTACGCTCCATCGCCATTTTCTGGAGTATTTTTATCGGAATCGGAGCTTTGGGAGGCAGTCTGATGATGTTTATCGATCCCACGGGAAAAATGATGGGAATGGAACCTATGCTGGAATCTTTCCAGGTCCTGCCCTGGCCTCACATTTTCTTTCGTAATTTTATTTTCCCGGGAATCAGTTTATTATTAGCGAACGGAATAACCAATTTTATTTCTTTATTTCTTTTGCTTAGGAAAAACCGTTATGGAGCATTGTCCTCCGTTATATGCGGGATTATCCTGATGCTGTGGATATGTATCCAGTTTATTATTTTTCCTTTGAATATACTTTCCACACTCTATTTCTTCTTCGGTTTTTTCCAGGCACTAAACGGCATTTTCCTCATGAGGAAAGAAAAAAGGGATCAGGTGCATAATACGTAAAGATCATCTCTTTCATTGATACAAAGCACCGGAAATCCTTCTTCATTGCCTATAACGGCATATTCCCTCGGCCCTGCGAGATGATCTATCAGGGAATAATAACGGGTCATCATAATCACGGTCAGTGAAGCGTCAATCTCTTTCGCAAAAGTAAGGGAATAACGATCCATATTATCTACCGTAGGATGAATTTCATGAAGTTGATATTCAATCTCCAGATTACGATAAAGTTTTTCCGTAAAGGCCACGTTATCCTGTACTTTCCTTTTCAGGAATTCATCTTTATAAGTAGAATACAAAACATGTACCACCGCACAATAGAAACGACTGAAATAACCGGCCCACAACACCTTTTCTTTCGCCTGCCTGTCGATATCCAGGGGCAAAATAACATGCCTGAAGATATTGGATTCCGGCATATTTTTGCCGACAGTCATCACCGGCAACCGGGAAGGCTTAATAAATTTCGCGGCTTTTTTCCGACTAAAGAAATTGTTTTTCCCGTTTTTGGAAACTCCTATCACAAACATCACGGTATTGCTTTTTTCCGCGTATTCATATAAACTCTTGGGCGTAAAATGCTCCGTAAGCAGGAAGGTTTCAATTTCATGCCCGGCAAGATTATCCAATGTCCGGTTAAAATTAGAACTGATCTCGAAATCGGGATTATCCACAGCGGATTGAATTTGTCCGATCTCTTCTTTCCAGATATCTGCCGTAGTATCTTTACTACGGGATCCGGTTTTGATTTCATGGAAATTTTTCGGATAAAAAGTAAAATCCGTAATGATCGTAAGGGAAGCTTTAAAAATACCGGCCAGTACGCTTCCGTATCTCACCGCAGCATCGCCGTAAGGAGAATAGTCGGTTATGGCAATGATATTCAATTTTTGTTGTTGTTCCACTATTGTAAACCTTTAACACCGGATTTTACCGCCACATATTCTTTCAGATAAAAAGGCTCAAAATAAGCCACGTCTTCAAACATACCGGCACTGAATTTTCCGGTTGCCTTACTTTTCATATTCACAGCCGAAAGCGGGATATCGGAAAAAAGAACATTTTTATGTCGTTCCAATATCGATCTACACTTATTCATTCCGTTACCGCAAAAAACAACCCGATGGGATTTTAAGACATCGGCAAAACTATTGTCATCGACAACAACGGCAGACACTTCCCCTTGCATTTCACCGGATTCATCAAAAAAAGCGGTGTAAACTTCCATTCTCCGGGCATCGATCATCGGACAATAAAGCAAAGGCAGTTCATTCCCCGTAGCAGGCAATATCATCTTTTCTTTAACTCCCATCATAATATTTTGCAGAGTAGAAAGAGCTACTAACGGAATATCAAGAGCGTAACATAAACCTTTCGCCGTAGAGGCGCCTATCCTCAAACCGGTATACGATCCGGGTCCGATACTCAGTCCGACACCATCCAATTGATGTATATCCATATCGCTCTTCCGTATAACCTCGTCGATAAAAGGAATCAGGTTTCTGGAGTGTGAATTCCCGTCGGATGTTTCTTTAGATGCCAGAATTTTTTCTCCGGAAACCAGGGCCACCGAACACACTTCGGTTGCTGTTTCAATAAGTAACAATATAGGTTGTTTATCTTCAGTCATCACTTTTATTTTAAAACATATAACCGATCTTAATGTAAAAATTGGACAGGCTGTGGTTATCCTGTTTATTGAAAGGCGCAGCCCAGTCTACCGACAGGACAAAATTATCATTCATCGCTATTTTTAGGCCTAAGCCTGCGGAAAGATGCGGCTGATAAATTTTCTTACGGTCAAAATTAAAATATTGGGACAACTCTTCCATATTAAAATCAGGATCATATACCTCAATATTGTTTACAACAGATTCTTCATCTAAAACATAAGGCTGTAGAATAATTCCGGCATCCAGAAAAGGTACCAGGCCAATATAAAAATTCTCTTTCTTTATTTTAAATTTCACCAATTTAAAACGGAATTCCACATTGGTAAAGGCAAAACCATTGGCCAATATCCGGTTCCGCATGATCCCCCTTAACGTGTTGGCGCCACCCAATCCTTCATATAAAACACGCTGGATATATAAGGTATTCCAGTAGTTATTCATGTAAAAAGGACTCTGTCCTGCCACGGAAAGTTGCACGCCGACACGATAAGCGAATGAAATATAATCCTGATAAACCGGTACATAATGACGAAAAGTAAAATTAGCCTTCAGATGGTTGAATTGAGCCTGTTTGCCAAAAGCCGCGGAATAGGTCAGGAAAAAATCAGTGTAAATGCCCCGGGAAGGATTTTGCTGTTTATCGCGGCTGTCGTAAGTTATTCCGGCCCGCAAATAGGGATAACATCCACCCTTTTCCTCCGGGGAAATTAGATGCCACTTTTTATATTTATCGTAAAGGCTCTCCACATCAAGGGGTAATTGATTTTCTTCTTTTTTCCCCCTATTGATTAAAGCTAAATTTACCGGACCAATATTATACTGCAGAAGTCCCAGTCCGACATTCCAGTACCAACTTCCGGCCAGTTTTCCCTGAATATCGGCGCTTATCCGAAAAATATCACGTTTATATTTATAAAATGCCCTGGAAAGATACTCATCCGATTGTTGATCCCGCCAAGCTGCCCGGTAAACCGACTGATATCCGTTATAACCGAAAAAATCACACATCGCATCCGGCAAATAGGAAATATCTACTGAAAGCCTGTGATTAGGGATAAGAAAACGGGAATCGTAAAAAAAACGGAATATGCCGTATCTTTTAGTGGTATAAGCCGCTTCTACATAGAAAGAGTGTAAATATTCCGGATATAACGAGCCATCACCGAAATAGTAAATATTGGACAACGCCCCGAACTGAAATCCGAGGTCGGCATCAAAAGCCACGCTGGGTAAAGCACCGAAAGTCCATCCGCTACGACCTTCTTTTTTTTCCCCTTTTTTCTTGATCGTATCTTCCGGAAAAACAGGAACAGGACGGAAAGCATACAATCCGGAAGAAAGAAATATAAATAAAAATCCTAAGCAGATAATCCTTGCTAATCGTTTCATTTACCCGATTTAATATAAAGCAAAAATAACTAAAAATCGTGTATTATTTCGGCAGTTGTTTCTATCATCATGCTTTTTCCCGTAAATTTGCACTTTAAAATCCTCATACTATGCAAGCGATTACCCGTACCGATTTCAAATTTCCCAACCAGCGCAACCTTTACCACGGAAAAGTACGTGATGTTTATACTATAGGAGTAGATCAGCTGGTGATGGTAGCCACCGACAGGATATCGGCTTTTGATGTGGTTTTACCGAAAGGAATACCATACAAAGGACAGATACTGAACCAGATCGCTTCCAAATTCTTAGACGCTACCCGTGATATTTGTCCCAATTGGAAAACCGCTGCTCCAGATCCGATGGTGACCGCGGGAATTGCATGTGAAAGTTTTCCGGTGGAAATGATCGTAAGGGCATATCTTTGCGGCAGTTCCTGGCGTACCTATACACGCGGACAACACTCTATTTGCGGCATTACATTACCGGACGGACTACGTGAAAACCAACGATTTGCGGAACCTATCATTACGCCTACCACCAAAGCAGTCCAGGGAATGCATGATGAGGATATCTCAAAGGAAGAAATACTGGCAAAAGGATTGGTATCCGAAGAAGATTACGAACAACTGGAACGATATAGTCTGGCACTATTCCGCCGCGGCAGTGAAATCGCGGCCGAACGCGGACTTATCCTGGTGGATACCAAATATGAGTTCGGAAAAAAAGACGGGAAAATCTATCTGATTGATGAAATCCATACACCCGACTCATCCCGTTATTTTTATGCGGACGGTTATGAAGAAAGGTTTTCAAAAGGAGAAAGGCAAAAACAGCTGTCCAAAGAATTTGTCCGGGAATGGTTGATGGAAAACGGATTCCAGGGCCGTAAAGGAGAAACGGTACCCGAAATGACAGATGAGGTAGTAAACAATATTACCCGACGGTATATAGAACTTTACGAAAACATCACGGGGGAAAAATTTATAGGAAACGATCAAACGGATGTACTGGACAGGATTGAAAAAAACATCAGGCAATTTCTGGCAGAACAAAAATAACCGGGGATTTATTTCCTGTCGGTGTACATCTTTTGATAATACTCCTGATAAGCGCCGGAAGTAACATGTTCCAGCCATTCCGTATTAGCGAGATACCATTCCACCGTTTTCTCAAAACCTTCATCAAATTTGATTATGGGTTCCCAACCTAAAACGGTTTTGAGTTTAGAGGCGTCGATCGCATAACGGAGATCATGCCCGGCACGGTCAGGGACAAAAGTGATCAATGCCCGGGAAGCGCCTTCCGGTCTTCCCAGTTTCCGGTCCATAATCTCGATAAGCTTATATATCAGATCTATATTTTTCCATTCGTTATTACCTCCGATATTATAAGTTTCACCTATCTTCCCGTGATGGAATATAGTATCGATTGCTTCGGCATGGTCCTCCACATAAAGCCAGTCCCGGACATTAATTCCTTTTCCGTAAACCGGCAACGGTTTATTATGTTTTATATTATTGATAAAAAGAGGAATCAGCTTTTCGGGAAATTGATTTGGCCCGTAATTATTGGAGCAGTTAGAAATAACCACCGGAAGTTTATAGGTATCATGAAAAACCCTGACAAAATGATCGGAAGAAGCTTTAGATGCCGAATAGGGACTATGCGGATCGTAAGCGGTTTTTTCGGTAAATGCGCCGGTTTCTCCCAAACTTCCGTAAACTTCATCGGTAGAGATGTGATAAAAAAGTTTACCGGCTTCATTTCCTTTCCATATATGACTGGCTGCCGACAATAAATTGACCGTGCCTATGATATTGGTATGGATAAATTCCATCGGATTAACAATGGAACGATCCACATGTGACTCAGCCGCAAGATGGATAACACCGTCAAAATCATATTCTTCAAAAAGGTTGACCATACTTTTACTGTCTACGATATCACCCTTTAGAAAATGATAATTGGGTTTGGAATCCACATCCGCCAGGTTTTCCAGATTTCCGCAATAGGTAAGTTTATCCAGGTTATAAATGTGATAATCCGGATAACGGTTGACCAACAAACGGATTACATGCGATCCGATAAATCCGGCACCTCCGGTAACTAATATTTTTCTCATATTCATAATAATTAAGCAATACCCATACACACCCGTATTAAAATACGGAAAAGAAAACATTACAAAATTACACTTTTTTATCTTATCTGCAGCCGATTGTAAATTATCCCGACCTGTCAGATTGTAACTTCAATACCGCCGGCATTGAGCGCAGCTTGCCGGATCATGGCGGAAAGTTTACTGTTACTATGTCCGTTCAATGATTTGCAAATCCATTCTCTGGAAACATTGGGAAACATTTTCGTGAGTTGTGACTGCTTCCCATACGGCATGACAATTTTTGTTTGTTTTCTGGAAACCATTTTATATTAATTTTTATTGTAATTTTGAAGCGTGGTTCACATTTTGAATCACAAGCAAAATTACTAAATTATTTTAGTAATACGATTTATTTGATCAATTATTTTAATTTTTAACTATAAATGTCTGATCCCGAAATAGAAAAAATTTTAAGTAAGCTCAACGAAATGCCGGAAAGCGCTTATAAGATTGCCAAAGCAACAGGTATTACGGAGCAAACTATATTAAATTATAGAAATAAAAAGACCATACCGACCAAAGCGAACGCTAAATTATTAGAGTATTACTTTAAAGATTACGAGAAAGAAAAATATCATAACGAGTACAGTGATATCCTGATAGAGGCCCACGATAACCTGCCGATTACGGGTTGTCCGCTTTGTGCCGAAAAAGAACGGACTATCCTTGCGATGAGCAAAACGGTCGATAACAGCGAAGTGACCATTACTTCATTATTGGATTTGGTGAATGTGCTGAAAAGAGAATTATATGACCTAAGGAATAAGTAGTTTTACGATAAATATTCATAAAATTCCTATTCCCTTTATTTATATCATTTTATATTTTGTATCCGATGTAATCCGCTTCACTTAAAATCTTATACCGGCAATATTTTTGGACGTCAAAATTAAAATACCTATAATATAAGCTTTATAATATTATATTATAATAAATCATAAGACAAAGAATGGTTAAAATTCTGCTTTATCTCCTAAACATTGTTTTTTTATTATCTTTGTACTCATTATAATGTTTGTGTATAAATTTATTATTTACTTGGTAACAATTTAAAACTTGTAGTATGAAACATCTGAAATATTTTTTGATTTTAGCCGTAGGTTTGAGTGCCTGTACCAGCAATCCTGCAAAACAAAATGAAAATGAAGTAAAAAAAGAACTGGAAGGAAAGGCAACAGGCGAACTTGTAAAGATCGATCCCAAAGAAATGCCGGGCAACCCGGTCAAGATGATCGGCGATGAATGGATGTTGATCACGGCGGGAAACAGCCAATCTTATAACACCATGACGGCTGCATGGGGCGCATTGGGCGTATTATGGTCCAAACCGATCGCTACCTGTTATGTAAAT
Organism: uncultured Bacteroidales bacterium; assembly: GCA_937949745.1. GTDB lineage: Bacteria > Bacteroidota > Bacteroidia > Bacteroidales > WCHB1-69 > JAGVVH01. Next base: position 149,998 of record CALECM010000105.1, read on the forward strand.
CCCACCCGTTATACCCATGAATTTATGGAGAAAAACGATTATTTTACTTTATGTTTCTTTGACGATACGCATAAGGGAGCGCTTGTATATTGCGGAACCAATTCCGGCCGTGACCATACCGAAAAAAATAAAGCGGAAATGGCAGGATTAAACCCTCTGTATACTGAAAACGGTTCTGTTTATTTCAAGGAAGCCTATTTGGTGCTGGAATGCAGGAAGCTCTACGCAGATAATTTTAAACCCGGCAATTTTACCGCTAACGTCACCATGAAAAACGATGCGGGAGAAGAATCCCTCTATAATGAAAGTCAGGAAATGCATACGGTATATACCGGAGAAATCGTAAATTGCTGGATGAGAAAATAATAAAAATATAATAATGAAAAAATCACCCATAAAATCAATAGCAATGACCGGAAGCATCATCTTAATCGCTTTCGCTTTGCTGCAATGTTCCACTAATGTAGATAATATGGATTCCTCCCCTAAAAAAGATGCGTTATCCGTAATTCATTCACGGAAAAGCGTACGGAGCTTTGTTCCGGATAAAAAGGTAAGTAGAGAAGATATCGAAACCATATCCAGAGCCGGTATGGCTGCGCCCTCAGGCCGTGATACACGCCCCTGGGAAATAATGGTTGTGGATGACAGGCAAATATTGGATGCCATGGCAGAAGGACTTCCCTATGCCAAAATGTTGGTACAGGCTCCACAAGCTATCGTGGTTTGCGGCGATACGACCAAATCGTCTTACTGGTATTTGGATTGCTCCGCCGCTACGGAAAATATATTATTAGCTATCGAAGCCCTCGGACTGGGATCCGTATGGACCGCAGCGTATCCTTATCAGGAAAGGATGGATGTGGTGATCCGCAGCCTCGATTTACCGGAAAATATTTTGCCTTTATGTGTGTTGCCTTTAGGATATCCCGAAGGTGATGAAAGTGCGAAAGATAAATTCGACGTGAGCAAGATCCATTTTAATAAATGGTAAGGACCCGATAGAATAATGCCGGAATATCTTAGATAATCATTTACAATGATTTTTAAACGGACACTTCGAAACCCAGTGTCCGTTTTGATATAATATACTACGACTTACAATCATTCTTTACCTGTACAAGAAAAATTAAGATTGCAGAAGTTATGGATTCTTTAATTCAAAATCTCTATAGGTTTTTTCTTTTTGTCCAGCCACCGGTTCACTCCGAGGAAAATAAAGTACATGGACGGTATTCCCATGTTCGTTTCTACCAGTGAATTAATTATGATAGTCTGAATGGTGGAAAAAGCATTTAATCCCACACTCCTGATACCTGTGATCAAAAGGGAAAATTCCCAGGCGAACTGGACCAGTATTCCAATAGCCAAGAGCCAGGGAATATTTATTTTTTTGCTTTTGTCTGAGAACAGGTTCCATACCACCAAAAAGGCGTAACTGACAAATAGAATGAGAGCCATGACCCCATGATAGGAAGTCGTGGTCCGCCAAATCGTGAATACCGGCGATTCTGCCCCAAAACTTTGGGCCATAAGCGGACAGGCAATCCACCAGCAGATAATCAGTAAGGAATATCCGAATAAATTTTTATCCCTTTCAAACCAAAGCCATATCCAGGCAAAATTGGTTAGTCCGTAACTCATGGACATCCACAATAATACCCAAAGCAAATTGGCATTTTCAATATATCGTGTTCCCAAAGCCAAATGGAAAATACCGTAATCAACGGCGAAATATAAAATCCCGCCTAAAAGTCCGAAAACCAAAGCGCGGTTTTTTTTATTTAATATCAGGATTATACAAAAAAACAATAAAAAAATAGTGTCTAATAAAGGATAAACATAGTTCATCATCCTTAAAGCGATAATTTCATTTCCCATATGTTATTATAATAGATAATACATTGATGATTGAATTGCAATCTCCGGATTGGAAAACAAAAATAGATTTTTTAGCATAACTTTTCTGTTTAAAAATTGTTAATTATTACATTAAAAAAACATAATAAAAGTTGAAGCTAAATAAAAATGAAAGAGTTTGCATTGGTAACAGGTGCCAGCCAGGGTTTGGGAAAGTCTTTTGCCACAGAACTTTCCAGGCGTGGTATTTCCTCAATATTGGTAAGTTTGCCTGGCCAGGGGTTGGAAGATTTTGCTATGGAGCTCCAAAATGAATGGAATATCGAAGTTCACCATTACGAAACAGACCTTACTGATAAAAACAATATTATCCGGCTGACCGAATGGGTTAACCGCAATTTCAACCTCTTCTTACTGATCAATAACGCGGGATGTGGCGGTTCGAAAAGTTTTACGGATGCCAGCATCGATTATATAGAAAGGATTTTGCTGCTTAACGTAATGGCTACTTCTATCCTTACCCATCAATTATTACCCAATATGCTCGCCTTACCGAAAGCATATATATTGAATATTTCCAGTATGGCAGCCTACACGCCCACAGGTTATAAAACGGTTTATCCGGCTTCAAAGGCCTTCGTACATCATTTTTCAAGAGGTTTAAGCGAAGAACTGAAAAATACGAATGTAGTGGTCAGTGTTACCAACCCGGGAGCCATGAAGACCAACGCCGACGTAACCGAAAGAATTAACAAACAAGGAATTTTCGGGAAGCTTACCTTGCTGGACACCGAAAAGGCAGCCTGCAAATGTTTGGACCGTTTATTTAAAAAAGACCGTGTTATTCTTCTGAATCCTTTAAGTTGGACTGCCATGCATCTGGTTCCCAGATGGCTCCGTCAAAAAGTAATAACCGGCGTAATAAGGAAGGGAGAAATCGAAACGGTATGAAAAAAGTATTTCTAACAGGAACGAATGGATTATTAGGTCATAACCTGGTCATAGAATTGATCGATTCCGGCTATGAAGTGAAAGGCCTGGTAAGGGACTGTAACAAGTACGAAGGGCCCTTATTTCCGGAATTGAAATTGATTGAAGGAAGTCTTAGGGATGATTTTCACGATCATTTGAAGGATGTCGGAGTTATGATCCACGCGGCCGCCGAAACCCGACAAGACCTGCCTACGGAAGATCATTATGATGAAATAAACGTGAAAGCGACGCTTCATCTCCTTCTCCAGGCCATACAGGCCGGCGTTAAAAAATTTATATTTGTCAGTACCGCAAATACGGTAGGCACGGGTGGACAGGCCAACGATCTGGGCATGGAAGACAAAAGCATGACTTTCCCTTTCAATCAGGCATATTACCCGAGAAGTAAAGTGAAAGCTGAACAAGCCATCCTACAGTATCAGGATCATATCGGCATCGTTATTGTTAACCCTACTTTTATGTTGGGCGCCTATGACACCAAACCCAGTTCCGGAAAGATTATTTCCATAGGTTCGGGGAAACCCGTGGTTTTCTATCCTCCGGGAGGTAAAAATTTTGTTTATGTAAAGGATGTGGCCAAAGGAATCGTAAATGCCATTGAAAAAGGTAAAAACGGGGAAAAATATCTCCTTTGCCATGAAAATCTTACACTAAAAGATTTTTTCAAGAAACTCAACCGGGAATTAAATAAAAAACCTCTTATGGTAGCCATACCCCGGTGGCTTCTGCTCGCTGCGGGCCACATAGGTGAATTTATACGTAAAATGGGTTTCGGCACAAGCGTATGTGTGGCGAATATGGAAATCATCTCCCGAAACGGATTTTATTCCAATAAGAAATCTGTCCGGGAACTGGGCATGGAGTACCATCCCATAGAAACCGCATTAAAAGAAACTTTAAATTATTTTGATCAACGTAAAGAAAGCGGGAAATGATTAATTTTGCCGCCTGATGAAAAAGAATATCAAAACCCCCGGCCATATTGCGTTATTGGTTTCCAGTATCATATTTGGCCTTAATACACCCATATCACGCACGCTTATTCCTGATGTTGTCAGTCCTTTTACACTTAGTTTTCTGAGAATGGCAGGCGCTATGGTTTTGTTTTGGATAGTTTCGATTTTTACCAAAAAAGAACATGTACCGCCCAAAGATATCCTGATGCTCTTTTTTGCCTCTATATTCGCTCTTGTACTCAATCAAATCCCCTTTATTATAGGACTGTCTATGACCTCTCCTATAGATGCCTCGATTATTATCACGATATTACCGATCGTCAGTATGTTCCTTGCGGCCGTTATCCTGAAAGAGCCTATTACCCTCAAAAAAGTTCTCGGAGTTCTGGTGGGAGCGGGCGGCGCTTTACTGCTTATTATGAGTCATCACGAGGTTTCACTGGGCAGCGGCAGTATGATCGGAAATTTGATCATCGTATGCGGAGTTATCTCTTATTCCATTTATCTCACCGCATTCAAGAATCTGATTTCACGTTATTCGCCGGTCACCTGTATGAAATGGATGTTTTTATTCGCGACAATCCTCTCTCTTCCTATATGTTACCGTTCATTAGCAGCAACTGATTTTCTCTCTTTGGACATTAGCGCTTACCTGCGTATCGGTTATGTAGTATGTTTCGCGACGTTTTTTACTTATTTCCTGATTCCAATAGGACAAAAAGTATTGCGTCCTACTACGATAAGCATGTACAATTACCTGCAACCCATAGTATCATCATTGGTGGCCGTAGCATTGCATATGGACACTTTCGGGATTGAGAAAGTAATTTCGGGAATCCTTGTCTTCACAGGTGTATTCCTGGTTACCCGCAGTAAATCGAGGGCACAGATGGAAGCTGAAAGGAAAAAAAGTATTGTCTTGGAAGAAAATTACAAAGAATAAGCAGATCAATCTTCTATATTCACCGCAACCCATTCGGTTTTCCCTCCGATGGCAGGATTTAATTTATAAACGGTTACCTCTGCTTTTTCTAATGAAGGATACTCTGTTTTTAAACCCGTGATGATTTTATAGCAAAGATGTTCCAGGATATTCACGGGTTGCGATACGATTTCTTTTACGAGTCCATACACTTCCTGATAATTTACGGTATACCTCAGATCATCCGTTTTCGCAGCTTCCGTTATATCATAATACAAGACGACGTCTACTTTAAACCGGGTCCCGATTACTTTTTCTTCTTTAAAACAACCGTGATAAGCATAAAACTCCATCCCGGAGATCAATATTTTACTTTTCATT